>CBFHLW010000152.1:0-1099 GCA_965656805.1 Alphaproteobacteria bacterium | reverse complement strand
CTTCAAGTTGGCAATTTGGGTGCAATTGAGACTGGCATGATCGGCTTGGAGAGGGGTTATGGTCCCGATGTCTGGCGTGGCAGCCGATCGGCTTATATTATTCAACAATTGAGCCGTTTACCAAATGCGCCGAGTAGCTATGTGTTGAGCCAAATGGAACTGGCGATATTACGTGGTCTCGCACCTGTCCCCAAAGGGGCAGCGGCATCAGATGTTGGCTGGTTCCAAGCACGCCTCACACGCCTTTATAGTCTTGGTGACTTGAGGTCCGTCTCGGAGTTCATCGCGCTTACAGGTGCTGAAAAACGCAATACGGCCATTGCCCAATTAAATATAAAAGCATTGCTCGATACCGGTGATATCCAGAGTAGTTGTCTTGTGCCTCTGCCGCGGCGGATGCCCAAAAGGGATTTATTCTTTACGCAACACAAAATTATTTGTGCGCTTAATCGCGGTGATCGGGCTGAGGCTGCGCTTACGGTAGATCTCAATCGCGAGCTGTTATCGCAAGACCCGTTTTTTGAATCGCTTGCCTACATGGTCACGCTGGATGCTCCGCTGGAGGCGCCAGCCTTACCTCTTCTTATTGATAGTTTAGATTTTGCATTGATTAAAATTGCCAAAATTGGTTACGGCAATCGCCTTCAAGCCCATAGCGTATCGCGTTATCCAACATTAGCCCGCGACTATGATGTGGATCCGGCGCTGCAACTCGAGGCTGCTCGAGGTGCGTTGAAGCTTGGCTTAATCAAGCCTCACATGGTGCGTGAAATTGTTCGGCTTCTCGCCCTGAACCCTCCAGCTCCTGAGACGAACGCTATAGATATGGATGCAGCCTCTGCAATTTCAGAGGCTGGTGAGGACATTTCTTCGCCAGTACCTCAAGAACCAACGGACGATCTGGCCGAGAATAAAGCAGCCTTGGTCTTTGGCGGAGATGACCTCTTGGGTCTGGCCAAAAAATTTCAAATTATTGCGGCGCGCGAACAAGCCTTGCAATCCAGCGTCATAGAGTCCTTTTTGCTTTCTGGGGTGCGTGCCAATAGTTGGCAATTCGCGGTCGCTTTGATGGCACCCGATATACTGGCGCAGGCTCAAA
>CBFHLW010000151.1:0-1161 GCA_965656805.1 Alphaproteobacteria bacterium | reverse complement strand
GCGTCCTAACCGATAGACGAAGGGCGCAACGACGCGGTGACAGTGATATAGTATCTTTTTATCACAAGATCAAGCGCCTCTTGCAATTACTGCATCATGAATCATAAATTGTGTTTGTCGCCGTCCCTGCCAGTCATCAGCTCTTAAAAATCCTGCAAGATGGATCAATCCCTTATGCCCCATCAAAAGACTGCGAACCGCTTCTTCGGTTGAATTAAAGGCAATACCCTTTAGTTTTCCGCCCCCATCATCTTGTATAGTGCATTGAACATGCCCATCCCCAACAATTCGTGCATATGGAATACGTACAGAGGGTAAAACAAAACTTGGTTCAGGATTTCCTGCCCCAAATGGCCCAGCCATTTGGAGCTCATCAAACAATGAACGATTTGCGCCTTGGGGTGCTAACACGCCATCAAATATCATTTGCCGAACACGAAAATCTGCTGCATCTGCAAACTCAGCAACCATATAGGCTTCAAAATCGCTTAATTGCTCATCCGTAATTGTAATCCCAGCCGCCATGGCATGCCCACCACCTGCAACAATCAATCCTTTTTGTTGAGCTTTGGTGATGGCCTGCCCCAAATCAAAACCTGAAATAGACCGGGCTGAGCCTTTACCCTGCCCTTTCTCATCGAAACTAATAACAAAGCTCGGTCGATAATAGGTATCCTTAAGGCGACCAGCGGCAATGCCAATAACCCCAGGATGCCAACGTTGCGATGAAGCAAACAGAACTGGAGGGGTCAAATTCGATTGGGACACTTTTTCTTCTATTTGCTGGCGAGCTTCAGAAAGAACATCAGCTTCAATAGAACGACGTTCAATATTGAAATCATTTAATCGCATAGCAAGCCCTGTGGCGACTTCATAATCACGCGTCGTGAGGAGATCAGTTCCTATACGTGCTTCACCAACCCGGCCTCCAGCATTGACGCGCGGGCCAAGCATATAGCCTAGTTCATATGTCCCAAATGGCGGGTTTGCTTTAGAAGCGTGAGCTAAAGCTTTTAACCCAGCATTTTGGGTTGTCGACATAACCTTAAGACCCTGAACAACAAAAGCACGATTTAATCCCGTCAAAGGCACAACATCACAAACAGTACCAAGTGCCACCAGGTCTAATAGAAGAAGCAAGTCTGGCTCATTAATATTAGT
>CBFHLW010000150.1:0-1256 GCA_965656805.1 Alphaproteobacteria bacterium | reverse complement strand
TAATTTTAGCCCCTCGGTTCGCCCGCCGTTTTGACGCTGTGTGCAATTATCATCTTTTAAACCGAGTGACTCCGCCGTGGGTATGGCGTCAGACTCTATATTAACCGGGGCTAATGCCTCAGGTGCAGGCAGAGTGGGTTGCGACATCATATTATACCATTGACGTGCCCACCCATCGCGATCATGGGCACCGCGCATAACCCCATGTTGGCGTGGTGCGAACCAAGGCACCTGATAGACCTCACACCACTGCTTG
The DNA here is from genome assembly GCA_965656805.1 of Alphaproteobacteria bacterium. Taxonomy (GTDB): domain Bacteria; phylum Pseudomonadota; class Alphaproteobacteria; order RS24; family RS24; genus JAYODZ01. The sequence goes on along the minus strand of CBFHLW010000150.1, from coordinate 1,000 downwards.
ACCTGTAAATCTCGTTTATATGTCCACCCATTCCATGTTTCTTGATGCGCGTAGAGTGCTCCAATCTTATGCCGACGCGCGAGTTCATCGAACACCTCCGCCGCCTCTCCAACACGGATAACCAAAGGCTGTCCTAATCGGGTTAAATCACGATTTAATTCTCCAAGACATTCGCATAAAAAGGCATAGTGCCGATAGCTCATATCCGGCTGTTGCCATAATTTTGGCTCGACAATATAGAGGGGTAAAACCTCACCACGCTTTACCGCTTCGACCAAGGGTGCATGATCGTAAATCCGTAAATCGCGCTTAAACCATACAATCTGCATTTTAACCCTATAAATATGCTTTGAGCTGATCGGCAAGATGCATGGCGCTGGTAAATGCTGCTTCTACGCGCCCCTGAATGCACCAATCGCCACAAGCTGCCAGCTTATTCCGTTCATCTAGTAAGGAATTTTCCCCTCTTTGTTTGCCGATATTGGCATAAGCCCAAAAATGCAGGGCAATATGATTAGCCGCCGTGACATCAAACCCAATGACGCGAGACGCTTCTTTGCAGAGATATGATTTTATAGCCTCACGATCATCGGCCAGATGTTGTTCTGCCCAGCTATTGGTGGAATTAACAAGCAACGCGTATGATTGGGGACGACCAGGTTTGCTACTATTAACAGAAATCCAGCCAATGTCTGCATTGTGGACCAAGGCTGCATCCCATCGTAATGGCAGTGGCTCTGCAAAACCTAACATCAGCGTAAAACAGCCTGACATTTTGGCTTCTTTGAATGCAGCATGATGGATAAATGACTTGGGCAGCAAGTCAGCTGATTGAATCGGTGGCGCCGTCGAGATAACCCAATCAAAATCGCCTTGCCATTGACCCGTATCGTCGTTTAACCGCCACTGTTTGTCGCCTTTTTCAATCTGAGATATTCGAACGGGCAACTCAATTTTTAACCCTTCGGCCAAATGTTTAGCCATTTGGTTCATTTGAGGC
>CBFHLW010000149.1:0-1520 GCA_965656805.1 Alphaproteobacteria bacterium | reverse complement strand
CGTAAATTACCTGTCTAAAGATGGGGTTAAAAGAGCCGCAGACCTTGTAACAGATGGGAAAGTATATCAGCTCGGCATGGTATCAGGCCCTAATACACCGGCTTATGGACCGCGAAAGTTTCAAATTATTATTCATCAATTAGCAGATGGTTCTGGAAATACACTTGGCAAAAACCTTGCCGTAAGTAATGACGACACCATTATTACGTCAGTTGGCATTGGTTCACAGATCGATGGATTGGGGCATTTTGGCCGCGCTCATAAATATTATAACGAATTTTCTGCCGCAGATGTTGTTGCCCCTGACGGTCTCAAAAAATTTGGCACAGACAAATTACCAGGGATTGTGACACGCGGCGTTGTCCTTGATATGACAAAGCATTTCAAGAAAACCCCGGTACCTGCTGGCACAGCCTATACAAAAGAGGACATTAAAGCTGCCGAAAAAGCACAAGGCATTAAAATTACAAAAGGTGATATTGTTCTTTTTCATTCAGGGTATATGACGGCAACTAAAGACGCCAAAACTCTTGTTCCTGGCGAGCCAGGGCTTGGCGTATCTGGCGCCGAATATCTTGCTCAGCTTGGAGTTGTCGCGGTTGGTGCCGATAGTTGGGCCTTAGAAGTCTTGCCGTCTGAAGATCCTAATCTTGCTTTTCCTGTGCACCAAATCTTACTTGTTAAATATGGTGTTTATATTTTAGAAAATATGGTGACCCAGGAATTAATTAATGACGGTATATCCGAGTTCATGTTTGTGCTTGGGGTACCTAAGCTCGAAGGGTCTGTTCAAGCAATTATTAACCCGATAGCTATACGTTAGAAAAAATAGACTTGAATTCGATGGCGCCATCGGCGATAGATGCGCCATCGATATTAATTATGAGGCTAAGATGAGTGCGCGCATTTACCAACCCGCAAAAACAGCTATGTCATCTGGAACAGCTAAGACCAATAAATGGGTTTTAGAATTTATTCCATCTAAGGCGCGTGTCAAAGACCCCCTTACGGGTTGGAATAGTGCCAATGAAACGCAAACACAGGTCCGCCTTAAATTTGAATCACTCGAAGCTGCCCTAGACTATGCCAGACATAATGGTATTGCAGCGCGCGTAGATCAGCCCCATAAGCGTAAAACAACGATCAAAACATATTCTGATAATTTTCGTCATGACCGTATCGGGCTTTGGACGCATTAAAGGCCCCGTAGCTCAACAGGATAGAGCGCGAGATTTCTAATCTTGAGGTTGCAGGTTCAAGTCCTGCCGGGGTCACCATAGCCACAACGCATCGCGTTAGACGCAAAGTTAGTTTATAGCAAGATATTCACATGTGCGTTTTAAACCGTTTTAAGTCACTAGGCTGGAAGCAATCTACAATGCGCGGCAATATCGCCACTATGACACATGTTTATAAATGTCTGCCCAAGTTCCTCGCTCTCATCTATTGCTGTTAGCCAATTTTTTTGCCTGAGGCTTTGCTTGTCTTTAAACCGTATAAAATCCTTTCTGTCTGGGATT
>CBFHLW010000148.1:0-1611 GCA_965656805.1 Alphaproteobacteria bacterium | reverse complement strand
GCACTCAGGCTATAAAAACCCCTTTTATGATGCCACCTTAAGCCAAGTTTCGAAGGCATTCATCGCTTTGGCATCCAGACCCAAATATCCAAATCCAAAATAAGGTTTGAGGGATCACCTTCCTTAACATCTTGAAATAAAATGTTTTTAAATGCTCTTTGACGCAATCGTATTGCGCCCACGTCTGGACGGTCATCAAAAACCGCTTTATCAAGGACATCGCTAACGCCATAAATCGTGTCGCCGTGAAAAACAGGTGCGACATGTCGTCCTGCATTAAGAGCGGCAATAGAAAAGGCATTCGCAAACCCATTAAAACTCATCGCGCGCACATGTGAGATAACATGCCCACCATAGATGAGACGTTTACCAAACCGGCTTGCGGCTTGGGCGTGGCCATCAAAATGAACGCGTGCATTATTCTGATAAAGACGCGTTGCCAACATATGCTCGGCATCTTCAAGCGTAACGCCATCGAGGTGGTCAATCACTTCCCCGCATATATAGTCCTCAAAATAGGTTGCGCTCCCTGACTCTACGGCACTAAATTTCTGAAAATCAACCGGAGGCGGCACCAAGTCGATCGCCGGCACATGAGGCGCAAGCTCGGGAACGTGCTCAGCTGAAATGTTTGCACCCTTGTCGCGCTTATTCACCATAACCCAACGGCAATAAGATAAGACGCATACATCCATTTGGTTAAAACCTTCCGTGCGCACGTAAACAATACCGCTTTCCCCACTTTTATTTTCGCGCATACCAAGCACAGTCGAAACGGCGCGCAATGTATCTCCCGCATATACAGGGGCTAAAAATCGTCCTTCTGCATAACCAAGATTAGCAATCGCGTTCACTGAAATATCCGGCACTGATTTGCCAAAGATCGTGTGAAACACCAACCAGTCATCCATGGGGCGGTCAGCAAACCCCATATTCTGAGCAAAAACTTTGCTGGATTGTGGACCAAACCGTCCACCATAAAGTGATAGGTAGAGCGCCTGCGCACCATCATCTAAGCTCCGCGGTGTGGCGTGCTCAATGATTTGCCCGATCGTGAAGTCTTCAAAAAACCGCCCCGCGCTTGTCTTAGTCATAACGACTCTCTTTGCGCAATTGCATCAGCAATTGCAATCAATTGTTGCGCACTATCGCGGTGGAGAATTTCAGTCATCCGGCCATTGACCCGCAAAACGCCTTTACCCGCATTTGCAGGATCATCAAATGCCGCAATCACATCTCGTGCTTGCTGCACTTCCTCTGCCGTCGGCGCGAAAGTTTTATTCGTGATCTCAAGCTGTGACGGATGAATGAGTGTTTTACCATCAAAACCAAAGGCCAAGCCCTGCGCACATTCAGACGCCAGACCATCAAGATCTTCAATCTGATTAAAAACACCGTCCAACACCGTTAGCCCAAAATCGCGCGCTGCCAAAATCGAGAGGCTTAATGCCGCCTGCAAATTCTCGCGCCCCGACATTGGACGAGCACGCATATCTTTTAACAAATCATTTGTTCCCATAACAAAGCAAGCAAGTTGAGATGTTTCGGCACACGCAGCAAGCTCAGGTAAATTAAAAATAGCTTTGGGCGTTTCAATCATAATCCATATTT
>CBFHLW010000147.1:0-1717 GCA_965656805.1 Alphaproteobacteria bacterium | reverse complement strand
CATTAGAAGAAACTGTCCACCCATTAACAATGCCGGGACACCCGTCACGCCAGCATTACGTGCCTGAGCGTCTTGGTTATCAATCATATCTGTATCATCAACTCCTGATAAAGAAGTCGCCAATTCAATCGGGTTAAATCCATGTTTCATGCCGATATCAATTAGGACCTCATCATTTCCAATATCTAACCCTTGCTCGAAATAGGCGACAAAAAGATCTTCTGCAACCGCATGCTGTTTACCTAGAAACCCTGCCCAGCGGGTTAGTCTGTGTGCATTTGTGGTATTTGGCGTTCGCTTAATCGCCTCAAAATTAAAATGAATACCTGTGCCTTCTGCTGCGACTTTTATTTTATCGGTAATACCGCGCATTGCTGTGGCGCCAAATTTTTGCTTCATATAAGTGTCACGATCGACCCCTCCAGCAGGTAATCGCGGATCTAAACGATAGGGGCGCCAAATCAAGTTAATCTCAAAACTCATATCGCGTTGAAGCGCAGTATCGAGCTTTCGTTTACCAATAAAACACCAGGGACATACAAAATCAGAAATAATATCAAGTTGAAGACGTTTTACAGTCGTAGACATGAAGAGAGCTCCCTAGGTGACAAAATAATAGCAATCGTGCCATATTCTATTTGAATGACCAATACGTAAAGGATGTTTAATGAAAACCCCCAATAACATATTCGACTTAACAGGCAAAACAGCGCTTATCACTGGCGCGAGCTCAGGACTGGGCGTTCAATTTGCCAAAACCTTAGGGCGCGCAGGCGCTAATATTGTTATTGCGGCAAGACGTGCCGAGAAATTGAAAGAACTCGCAACCAATCTCGAGGGTGAGGGGATAAATTGTTTAACATTATCACTCGACGTCAATGACATAAGCATGATCGCAAGTAATTTTGATACATGTGACAAAGCAGGCTTTCCAATAGATATTTTAGTCAATAATGCTGGCATGAACGTTCCTGAAAAAGCCCTCGATATGACACCTGAGCAATATGATCTCATATTAAATACCAATACGCGCGCACCTTTTTTCCTCGCCACAGAAGCTGCCCGTCGAATGATTGCCCGAAAAGAAGAGGGCCGCATCATTAATATTGCTTCTGTTGGGGCATTTAATGTTTTGCCAGGTTTAACCCCTTATTGCATGTCCAAAAGCGCAATTGCGATGATGACACGAGGTTTAGCAAGAGAATTTTCACGCAACATGATTAACGTCAATGCCATATGCCCAGGCTATATCGAAACTGAAATAAATGACTTTTGGTGGAAAACAGAGGGTGGTCAAAAACAAATTAACACTTGGCCGCGTCGGCGATTAGCACAAGCCGATGATCTTGATGGCGCTATCCTATTACTCGCTGGCGCGGCGGGAAAAGGCATAACAGGGACCACAATCACCATAGATGATGGACAATACACCTAATGGCGATGCTTGTTGATAGCCATTGCCACCTCGACTTTCCTGATTTTGAACAGGATCGCGACGCATTAGTCGCGCGCGCACGTGCGGCAAGTGTTGGGTTAATGGTCACAATTTCAACAAAATTTTCCCAAGCCGATAAAATTATTGCTCTCAGCGAACAATATGAGGATGTTTTATGCTCGGTCGGAACACATCCGCATGAAGCTAGCTCTGAAACTGCCGTTAGCGGAGACGTGATTGCGGCCAAAGCCACACATGCCAAAGTTATTGGAATTGGGGAAA
>CBFHLW010000146.1:0-1791 GCA_965656805.1 Alphaproteobacteria bacterium | reverse complement strand
AGCTTTCTCGGCGTCCCTTACACTGCAGGTATTTTTATCGGATCAGCAATTGTTTTTGTATACGCCGTGCTCGGAGGCATGAAAGGTATTACCTATACCCAGGTAGCTCAATATTGTGTGTTAATTTTTGCTTATACAGTTCCCGCTATTTTTATCTCACTAACAATTACCGGAAATCCAATTCCGCAATTAGGTTTTATCGGAAATGTTAACGGCACAAGCATTAGCCTTTTAGATAAACTGAACACAGTTGTGACCGACCTTGGATTTGCCGAATATACGTCAACGTCGAAGTCTATGATTGATATGTTTTGCATCACGGCAGCCCTCATGTTTGGCACGGCAGGACTTCCGCATGTCATCATTCGGTTTTTTACTGTTAGCTCAGCGCAAACAGCAAGAAAGTCTGCTGGATATGCTTTAATGTTTATAGCTATCCTCTACACAGTCGCACCAGCTGTCGGCGCTTTTGCGCGGATGAACTTCATCGATACTGTAAACGAAGCGACTTATATTCAAGACGATGAGAATTATGAAGAGCGGGCAGCGTCCATTCGTGCAGAAGGTGAAAAGCCTGTGCCTGAATGGTATAAGACATGGGAAAAAACAGGTTATATTCAGTATGAAGATCTGAATGGTGACGGTAAAATTCAATATCGTGGCCCTTCGGCTCCAGATGGGTTAGCCAATGAAGTTGTTCCTAACCGCGATATATTCGTATTGGCCAACCCTCAAATTGCAGAATTACCAGGTTGGGTTGTTGGTCTTATTGTTGCAGGTGGACTTGCCGCCGCACTTTCAACTGCGGCTGGTTTGTTAATGGTGATCAGCTCAGCAATTAGCCATGATTTGCTTAAAAGAACATTTGCGCCAAACATGTCTGAGAAACAAGAAATGCTCGCTGCACGCTTAGCGGCCTCTGCTGCCGTCATCTCATCAGCTCTTTTAGGGGCTTATGCTTCGGCGCTTCCTTTCGTAGCGCAAGTGGTCGCTTTTGCTTTTGGTTTAGCTGCTGCATCTTTATTCCCTATTATCTTCCTAGGTATTTTCTGGAAGCGCATGAATAAAGAAGGCGCTATCGCATCTATGCTTGTGGGATTAGTCAGCACCTTTAGCTATATTGTCTATTTCAAATTCATGGGGGGAACCCCTGATGGATGGTGGTTTGGTATTTCACCAGAAGGAATTGGCTTTGCGTTCATGTTGGTTTCAACGCCTGTAGGAATACTTGTTTCGTTGATGACGAAAGCGCCACCCATGGAGATCCAAGAACTTGTGCAGGATATTCGCATACCTGGCACTCGTCACGCGCATGGCATGGCTGAAGGTGGCATGGCGCCACTTAAATAAACATAAGAAAATTGGCTGCGCTCTTATTCAAAGGGCGCAGCCTTTAATCTGGCGCGTTGTGTTCGAAACAATAATAACAAAAGAGATCGTTTTTTCATGTAAGTTTTTTTCTTTTCAATGACCTATAAATCAATCATCACCATTCCATGCCGTGGGCCATTAATCGATACCCATAGCTGTTCTAATAATAAACAGAATAAACATGATAGAGTCCAATCAACCACCAGAAGCCATACGCCTTAAAGGGGGCGACTATATTAACAATTGCTTGCTCACTGTGGCGTAGATTTCGTGCATAAGGAATCCTTCAATCGATGTCGATCAGTTCAATTTTCATAGTTATATTTTCGTTCCAAGCACCGTCGGCACTTTGCATGTGAGCAAGCTCCCATCCTAAATACCACGATTTTTCTATTGATGATTGTAAGTATTTGTTTTTTT
>CBFHLW010000145.1:0-1868 GCA_965656805.1 Alphaproteobacteria bacterium | reverse complement strand
TGCATGAGCCAAAAAAGGTTCTCCAACCGGACACGTCGGAAACCGAAAAGGGTGGCGACAATGTCGTTCGCATTGATCTTTTTCGCGACAAATAATTAACATAGTTAAAGGCACCAACAGTTGGCACAGGTACCATGTGCGTGCTAAAGCATGCGCATATTGTGACTTCGAGAAGGATAACTGTCATGTCAAATACGCGCACGGAAACAGATAGTTTTGGACCATTGGATGTTGATGCAACCAAATATTGGGGTGCCCAGACACAACGCTCACTGGGGAACTTTAAAATTGGCGGTGAAACAATGCCGCTTCCGTTGGTGCGTGCACTTGGGATTGTTAAACTTGCTGCCGCAAAAGCCAATAGAGCACTCGACAACCTGGAGCCACATATCGCAGATGCTATTGTTGAAGCAGCCAATGAAGTTGCAAATGGTACTCTGAATGATCACTTTCCATTGGTTGTTTGGCAAACAGGCTCGGGCACCCAGAGCAATATGAACGCTAATGAAGTTATTTCTAATCGCGCTATTGAAATTTTAGGCGGCGTTATGGGCAGCAAAGAGCCTGTCCACCCCAATGATCATTGCAATCGCAGCCAATCCTCAAACGATACATTTCCAACTGCCATGCATATTGCTGCAGCAGAGCAGGTTGCAAATGCATTGGTTCCAGCGTTAACGCATTTGCACGATGCGCTGGAGAAAAAATCAAAAGAATGGTCAGATATTGTAAAAATCGGTCGTACGCATTTGCAAGACGCAACACCTCTCACATTGGGCCAAGAGTTTTCTGGTTACACCACCCAAATTCGTTACGGTATTGAACGTGTAAAACAATCACTCCCGCGCCTGTTGGCGCTGGCGCAAGGCGGCACAGCCGTGGGAACAGGCTTAAACGCGAAACCTGGTTTTGCAGAAAAATTTGCCGATGAGGTTGCTGGTTATACTGGCCTTCCCTTTATTTCAGCAGAAAACAAATTTGAAGCACTCGCAGCGCATGATGCCTATGTTGAAATGTCTGGCATGCTGAACGTGATCGCCGTGAGCCTGAATAAAATCGCAAATGACATTCGCTTACTTGGTTCTGGTCCACGGTCTGGCTTAGGAGAGCTCAGCCTTCCTGAAAACGAACCTGGTTCTTCGATCATGCCTGGTAAGGTTAATCCAACCCAGTGCGAAGCGCTCACAATGGTATGCGCCCAAGTTATGGGCAATCATACCGCGATCAGCTTTGCAGGTGCCCAAGGCCACATGGAACTCAACGTTTTTAAACCTGTCATGGCTTATAACCTTCTTCAATCTATCCGCTTAATCGCTGATGCGAGCGTCAGCTTTACAGACAATTGCATTACCGGCATTGAACCGAACCGGGATAATATAAGCAATCTGATGCAACGCTCGCTCATGCTTGTTACAGCCCTCGCCCCTAAAATTGGCTATGACAATGCAACAATCGTTGCCAAAACCGCACACAAAAAAGGCACAACACTGAAAGAAGAAGCTGTTGGTCTTGGATTTGTTACCGAAGACGAATTCGACGCAATTGTGCGGCCAGAGGATATGATTGCACCAAAGTAAGGCGTAAATGTATCAGCATGATTAAAAAACGCTCTATCAAAATTGCTGGACACGCCACCAGCGTGTCGCTTGAGGAGGCGTTTTGGTCGTCCCTAAGTGACATTGCGAATGCGCGCAATCAATCGCTTGCACAATTAGTTGCCGACATAGATACGACACAACGCAATGGCGGCTTATCAAGCCGACTTCGCTTGTTTGTGCTCGATTCTTATAAAAATGGTGTTAGCAAGTAACACAAAACTCATTAAGACTTTGGGCCTATCGTTAATATTGTGATCGGCTTTATCACCG
>CBFHLW010000144.1:0-1927 GCA_965656805.1 Alphaproteobacteria bacterium | reverse complement strand
TCTTATTTCTTTGGCTTTGAATTTATCTCCTAATGTCTATGCTGCGCTTGAAATTGCTTATTGGTTATTAGGGTCGCTTGAAAATAAGACGATGAGTCATGTCTTATTGGGGCTTATTCCCATAGCTGTGGGATCTATTTTATTATTTTTATGTGGGCGCGGCTATGGTGTTTTATCGCTTGGGGCGGAAACAGCACAGAGCTTAGGCGTTTCTTTAAGAAGATTACAGGGTTTTAGTATTTGTGGTGTTGCACTGATCTGCGGTGGTGTTGTTGCGGTTGCGGGTGTCATTGGATTTGTTGGACTTGTTGTGCCGCATATTATACGGCCTTTTTATGGCCATCACCCGCAACGTATTTTACTGCCCTCGGCACTTTTGGGGGCATTGCTTGTGCTGAGTGCGGACACACTCATTCGTTATATTCAAACACCTGTGGAACTTAAACTTGGCGTTATTACAGCGCTTATGGGGGTCCCATTTTTTCTCATCATTATTTTCCGTCATTATGGACATAATGACTAACCGAATTGCCTTGCGCAAGTTGTGAGGATGGCATAGGCTAAGCCTGTCTTTGGTGCTTCGCGAGAAGGTAAAAGGGAATTTGGTGCGCCATAATGGTTAGTCCAAAACTGTACCCGCAACTGTAAGCAAGGAGTATCGCTTCACGATGCCACTCATCATTATGGGGAAGGCGAAGCGATGCAACGATCTGCAAGTCAGGAAACCTGCCTTTGACGGTCGTTTGACCTTGGGCCGGGAATAGTCCACAGGCACGGAATTTAATCCGAAATACGACGCTTTCAAATCCTTGTGAATTTCTCACGAGGGTTTTTTCTATGGAGCGCGGAAATGAAATTTTTCAAACAAGTTAGGATTATTGCAGTCGGGTTTTTTATGAGTATAAGCCCCGCTTTATCAAATGAGGTTTCTTCTAGTGAACCTGATCGTGATGAGGAATATGACGAAATTGTCGTTAGTGCGGTCGGGTTTGAGACACCAAAGTCACATATTGGCAGTGCCATCAGCGTTATAACGGCTGAGGATATAAAATTATTACAAGCAGACTTTGTGACGGATGCCCTCTCTCAAGTTAGTGGCGTCAGCTTTGACCAAGATGGCGGTATGGGGGGCGTGGGTTACTTGCGCATGCGCGGGTTTGATCGTGCATATGTTGCGGTTGTAGTGGACGGTATTGCCTTAGGAGACCCTTCAGACCCCCAAGGCGCCTCGGAATTAGCAAATCTACAAACATCCGGTATAGACAGGATTGAGCTCTTGCGGGGTGCGCAAAGCATTTTATATGGATCAAATGCTGTGGCTGGGGCCATTCAGATGTTCACCCAAAAAGGGGAGGGCCCTCCTTCGGGGAAGGTTGCTATAGAAACCGGAAATTTGAATAGCAGGCGTATTGGTGCAAGTAGCCAATTTGGTTCACAAAAATTTGCCATGCGGTTGGCTCTTGATCACTTCGAAAGTCAACCAAAGTCTGAGCTGGATAAGCATAATACGCAATATTCTGAGGATGAAGATTACGAAAACTCTGCTTTGTCCGGACGGTTTGACTTTACGCTTGGGGATAATACGGATCTGATGATCATCTCCCGTGGCGGGCAAGCAAGCGCAGAATATGATGGATATGACCCTGTGACCTATGCCCCAGTTGATGGCTGGTTTGGAATGGATACCGATGAATGGGCGGTTAATGCTGCCCTCACGCATAAAATGCTTGAGAATCGCGTGACCGTAAAAGTCCATGGAGGACGATTTGAGCGTCGCCGCGATAGTTTTCAAGAAATTGGCACAGGCTATTGGAATGATGGTGGGCGTAACAACTTTGGATTTCAATCGACGGTCCGTGCCAATGACGCTGTTACATTAAATATCGGTTTTGAGCAGAAAGATGAGCGCTTTTCGCAAGAGGGCTTG
>CBFHLW010000143.1:0-2015 GCA_965656805.1 Alphaproteobacteria bacterium | reverse complement strand
CCCATGAAGATTTAGATAAATATCCCAGAACTCAAGAAAGTGACATTAAGAAACTTGCGACAACAAAAGCTGATCTTGCCTTCATACCATCAGTAGGCGAAATGTATGGAAAAGACTTTGATACAAGCATCCATGTTGAAGGGCCCTCTTCAGGTTTGGAAACAGATGAGCGCCCTCATTTTTTTAAGGGCGTCAGCCTTGTTGTTTTAAAACTCTTTATGCAAAGCCTTGCCAATGTCGCAATTTTTGGTGAGAAAGATTATCAGCAACTTCTTGTCATCCGAAAAATGGTTCGCGACCTTGATCTGCCAATAGAGATTATGTCCGGTCCAATACTGCGCGAAGCTGATGGACTGGCGATGTCATCGCGTAATGTTTATTTATCCCCCGAACAACGCGCCATTGCAGCAAAGCTCAACATTATTTTGCAGGCACTTGCCAAAAATACAGCCGCACCTCACGAGGCCGAAGAAGAGGCCAAAAGAGCACTTTTAAAAGCCGGTTTTAGTACTGTCGATTATGCCTGCATTCGTGACGCTGACAGCCTTGCCGTGCCTGATGCCACAACCACCAGACGCCGCGCTTTAATTGTGGCGCGACTAGGGGATGTTAGACTTCTAGATAATATGGAAGCAATCTAAGGGGTTTTCTCACTATGAGCATAGTGCTTAAAAAGGAAAAATTAGATCAGCCCCAAAGCTGATAGTTCGGCACGCATCTCATCTGGCATGTCTTGTTCAATCTCAGCACCTGCCGCTAAATCTGAGGGGGCGTCTGCCGTAGTGAGATATCTCCACCCTTGAAAAGGCCTTTGCACCCTTATCCGCGTTAAAATAGGGCTTGGATCTAAAATAAGATGACAGCGACGTTTGCCCAGCCGGTCATTGAAAACCTCAATATCTAATAAGGCTTGACGGCATTGAATTTGACCATTGATGACCCAATAAATTGAACCATTATCCAATAATTCACCATCGCGCTTTGGCACCATCCGTGTCGTATGAAAAACGCGACCATAGGTTCTTTGCAATTGGTTTTGCCAAGCGATTAAATCATCAATTGACTTTGCCCCAACGCATAATTTTAACAAATTCAGCGCCATAAATCACCGTTACAATTAAACCACAAATAAACCCGGTTAAAACCCAAAAATTTCGATCAAAGACCAGTCTCGCTCGCCTTAATCCTCATATTTGTATAAATAATCCGATCCAGTGAAATGGCTAAAAAATCCACTCCCTGAGGCACCTCCAACAATATAAGCCGCATCGCCAACTACGGCTGAAGCCATATTATAACGACGTTGCGGTAAAGGAGGGGCGGCTTGCCATTTTTTGCTGTCATTTAAAATCCAATGCGCCTCAGTGGCGTTCTCGCTAGCCTCGTCGACACCGCCAAAGTGATGTAATTGTCCATTCATTTGCAGAAGCGCACCCGACGACACAGCTTGGGGTAAAGGAGGTAAGGCTGTCCATTGTTTTTCCTCAACATCATATCGCCAAATCTGTCCTTCATCTGCGCTGACATAAATGGACGAGCCATCTGTTGTTACGGAAGCCGTATCTGTTGGAAGCGGTAAATCCATTATAATATCCCAGGATTGTTTAGTGGAATCGAACCGCAATAATTTGTTAGAATATGTACCAATAATATATGTATCTACACCAACAGTAACCATCGCATGGCCAGATTCAGCAACAGGCAAAGGATCAACCTCTAACCAAAGAGCACTATTAGAAATATACAACCACGAATTTTTAACTGCTTTACCCGACGCCCGATCACGACCACCTGTTACCATTAATCTGTCCCCAGAAGAGGCCAGAGCAAAATCATAAATATCAACAGGCAGAGGAGGAAGAGGACGCCAACCATCATCGACTGGATCATAAACTTCAAAAAATGACCGCAAGCCGTAACCAACGGTTCCACTAAGAACATAAATCTGATCATTAATAACCGCAGCAGAAGCACTTGATAGCATAGCCGGCACTTGCGAAACGCTTTTCCAAGTA
>CBFHLW010000142.1:0-2059 GCA_965656805.1 Alphaproteobacteria bacterium | reverse complement strand
CACATAGCGTTCATCTATTTCTCGACTTAACCATAGCCGACCAGCAGCCGACTTATCAACGCCCAATAAAGGCGACGCTTGCTGGCCATTAGTCATTCAGATGAAATTTATCCTTATTCTCATGGCGCGTTTTGATCCATCGAATTGTTCCTGTAGAAGAACGCATCACAACTGTTTCTGTCCAAATCTCTTTACCAATAGTGGAAATGCCGTTGAGCATTGATCCATTGGTCACGCCCGTTGCAGAGAAAACCACATCACCCGCTGCCATCTCGTTTACAGAATATTTTTTATTAAAATCGGTAATACCCATTTTAGAAGCGCGGTCGCGATGCTCTTTTTCAGTTAAGATCAAACGACCTTGCATTTGACCGCCCGTACACCGAAGTGCCGCCGCAGCCAAGACCCCTTCAGGGGCGCCACCTGTACCAATATACATATGAATGCCTGTCGACGGATCAGTTGTGTGAATGACTCCAGCAACATCACCATCGGTAATAAGCGTTACGCGTGCGCCAATATTGCGAATGGACTCAATGATTTGGGCGTGGCGCGGACGATCAAGAACACAGATGTTCATGTGTTCAACGCCGATACCCAGCGCTTTAGCAACGGCTGATACATTGTCTTCTGTGCTTGCGTCTAAGTCGATGACACCATCAGGTAAACCAGCACCGACAGCGATTTTTTCCATATAGACATCGGGTGCATTGAGCAAACTTCCTGCCTCAGCCATAGCAATCACAGCCAATGCATTTGCCATGCCTTTTGCTGTGAGTGTTGTACCCTCTAATGGATCAAGTGCAATGTCGACTTTTGGGCCTGAACCCGTTCCGACTTTCTCACCAATATAAAGCATAGGAGCTTCATCACGTTCGCCTTCGCCAATTACGACTTCGCCATCAATGTCGAGCTTGTTCAGCTCACGGCGCATAGCATCTACAGCTGCTTGATCAGCAGCCTTTTCATCACCGCGACCAACAAGAACAGAAGCTGAAACAGCAGCGCGTTCAGTAACCCGTGCAAGCTCGAGTGTCAGTCGACGATTTATGCCTGATTCTTGTTTTGCCATGATAGCCTCTCAATTCTCTAAAAATCTTTGATACTTAAATTTAATCATTAAAAACGGGTAAACAGAGGATATCTGCCGCAATACCGCTCAGTTCCTTTACCTCGTTTATTGCCTTTTTTACAGCAGATTCGGGCGTCACGTGTGTAATGAATACAACAGGCAGGTGGGTTTCCCCCACATTTGGCGCACGTTGTATGGCTTCTTCAATAGAAACCCCGTTTTTAGCCAATATTTGAGTAACACTTGCCATACTTCCAGCCGTATCTGCCAATAAGAACCGCAAATACCAAGCCGACGCTAATTGGGCATTTTCTGAATGCGCCTTTATAAGTGTTTGAACAGGCTGAGAAAAAAGCGGCCGACCAAAGCCACCTGCAATATCTGCGATATCACCAAGAACTGCAGATGCCGTCGCACCCCCGCCTGCCCCAGGGCCTTGAAGCATAAGCTCACCAACGGGATCAGCTGATATCACCACGGCATTAGTAACACCATCGATTGCATATAAGGGATGTGAACGCCGCAATAAAGCTGGACCGACCCACAGATTGGCATTTCCATTCATGCTTTCTGCTTTTGCAATCAATCGAATTGAGCACTTAAAATCATTAGAAGCCGAAATATCACGTGCCGTAATATCCGTTATGCCGCGTAAAGAGACAGATGTCAGATCTGGTGTAATTCCAAAAGCTAAACCGGCAAGCAGCGTAAGCTTTTGTGCAGCATCAATTCCTTCAATATCAAAACTAGGGTCAGCTTCGGCATAACCTAAAGATTGTGCTTGGGATAAGATCTCCTCAAATGCACCGCCTGTTTCAGCCATTTTAGACAGAATAAAATTACAGGTACCATTTAAAATACCACTTAACCGCGTTACCTGATTACCTGCCAAAGCTTCTCTTATGGTTTTAATAATCGGAATACCACCAGCGACAGCTGCCTCAAAAGCGAGTATTTGCTTTTTTTCATCAGCCAAAGTTGCAAGCT
>CBFHLW010000141.1:0-2096 GCA_965656805.1 Alphaproteobacteria bacterium | reverse complement strand
ATGCGGAATTGGGTTAATTGATCAGACATACCATTCAAGGTTTGGCCCATTTCAGTAATGCCCGTAACAGTCGAGAATTGCGCCATTTGAGCTATAAATTCAGCATTTTCCATCGGTTTAAATGGATCCTGATTTTGAAGCTGAGTTGTCATCAGCTTTAAGAAATCTTCTTGCCCAAGCGAATCTTTTGCTTTTTTCTCAGTCGGGTTAGAATTAACGCCCAACTTATCAAGAATTGCTGTGAGACTTTGGTTTTGAGTGCTATCAATTGCGGCCATTTTATTTCACCTATTTACCCATGCTAATTGTTCGCATCATTAAAGCGCGAACGGTTGTGACAACTTCAATATTATTTTGGTACTGTCGATTTGCATCAAGCATATCGACCATTTCTTCCTCGGCGCTAACTGCGGATGTATAGATAAAGCCGTCTTTATCGGCTTTGGGATGCTCGGGCATATGAACTTGCTCAGGTTCGCGCCTTAATTTAACAATTGCCTGTGTGTCGATTGTTGACATACCCGAGAGCGCAGCGTTTTTTGCATATTTAGTTTCAAAGACGGGGCGAACTGCGCGATAAGCTTCCTCAGAACTACCCGCGATTGCACTCGCATTAGCTAAATTACTTGCAATCGTGTTTAATCGCACCATTTGCGCAGCCATTGCGCGCCCGGAGACATCAAACACATTATTTATATTGGCGGTTTTGTTCATCATTCCCCTCTGATTGCAGATTTCAGGCCAGAAATGCGTCTATTTAAAAATTCTAATGAAGTTTGATAACGAATAACGTTTTCAGAGAATTCCATTTGCTCTACCGCAAGCTCAACTGTATTGCCATCATAGGACGGATTAAGAGACTTTCGGTAACCAAGTTCTGCTGTAGTTGAATTCCCACTTATAATATGCGTGTTATGAGTGACCGCGAGCTTTCCCTTACCTTGGGTTTTATTCAAAGCCTCTTCAAAATTGAAATCTCGAGCCTTAAAGTGAGGTGTTGCAGCATTCGCAATGTTTGAAGCTAAAATATTGTTACGACGAGACCTAAGCGCCAGTGAGGACGCGTGGAGACTAAGATTATCAATAATTTTTTGCATATTCTTCACTCCTCCAACAATAGAATTTTTCGAAATTTATGGACCGTCTTGGTCTGAAAATTGCAAAATAAATGCCAAATCTCATCGGGAGACAAAATAGATGGAAATATCAAATATATTTAACGAACTTGGTTTCAAGGAACTCGGTGAGAGAGAGCATAAAACTTATAAATTGCCTCCGGAAGTTGAGCTGATGCGCGATAAAATTATCGAACGCTTTAAAGACGAACCCCTTTCGGAAATTGCAGATTTTGTTCAACGGGTTCTGAAAACAGAAAAAAATGAAGTTAATCGCTTAGCCGCGCTCGCAGCCCGGGTATATCTCATCCGCCATTATGTGAATACAATAAGTGGAGAAACCACCGCTAAGCAAAACAGCCCACAAGTCACAAACGACACAGAAAACAAACTTGAATTTGAGCCTCAGAAAGTCGATGCCGACAACAATGCATTTCCCGCCCCCGGACTCCGGCGTGTAAGGATTATAGAAGACAGCACTGTTAATGGCATCTTTTTTCCTGCCGGTGTGACAGTCGACGTGCAAGCGGCTGACGCAACCAGACTAACGGACGCTAAAAAAGTTTTATATGTGTCGCCTAAAACAGGCGAGATTGTTCCTGAGGGCGAAGACCCTGACGCAGAATATGCGGACGAGACCATTGATCAGTCTGAAACAGAACAAACGCATAAAAATGAGGCCGATAGCCCGCATCTTGAAGATGAAAATATATCTGACGTAACAGAAATCTCTGAAGAAGCCGAAGAAGCTAAAGAAGCCGAAGAAGCCGAAGAAGCTGAAGAAGCTGAAGAAGCTGAAGAAGCCGAAGAAGCCGAAGAAGCTGAAGAAGCCGAAGAAGTTGAAGAAGGCGAAGAAGCTGAAGAAGCTGAAGAAGCTGAAGAAGCCGAAGAAGCCGACGAAGCTGAAAAAGGCGAAGAAGCCGAAGAAGTTGAAGAAGCCGAAGAAGCTGAAGAAGCCGAAGAAGCTAAAGAAGCTAAAGA
>CBFHLW010000140.1:0-2117 GCA_965656805.1 Alphaproteobacteria bacterium | reverse complement strand
AAGAAAGCAGCTTTTGCTGCAGCAACATTTTCTGGCTTACCACCCCAAGCTTTGAGCGGCGCCGCTTGTAGGGCACGCCCATAAGAGAAGCTCATTTTCCAAGGAAGGTTTCCGATTTTATTCATGGCATCAAGATGAGCCGTTGCATCAATGTCAGATTGCCCTCCTGATAAGAATACAATCCCAGGAACAGCTTCAGGAACAGTGTTTTTGAAACATTTAATGGTGAGTTCAGCAACTTGAGCAATATTGGCTTGGTGGGCATTTAAGGTGCCAGAGACAACCATATTTGGTTTTAAAATTGTGCCTTCGAGGTGAACCGCCTGATCTTTAAGTTGAGCAAAAAGAGCTGTCAGTGCTGCGCTTGTAACCTCGTAGCAACGTTCAACGCTATGATCACCATCCATAATGACTTCAGGTTCAACGATCGGCACGATGCGCGCTTCTTGGCAAAGAGCTGCATAGCGTGCAAGCGCATGGGCGTTTGCATTTAAGCAGGCTTGGCTTGGCTTGCCTTCGGCAATATTAATCACGGCACGCCATTTTGCAAAACGCGCACCGAGGTCATGATATTCGGCCAAACGTTCGCGTAAACCGTCAAGACCTTCTGTAATCATTTCACCTTCGTGCAATGCCATATTCTTGGCACCTGTGTCGACTTTGATACCAGGAATGCTACCGGCTTTTTCAATCAATGACACGAGTGTCTCGCCAGTTGAGGCTGTTTGGCGGATGGTTTCATCATATAAAATGACGCCAGAAATATAGTTTTGCATGGCTTCATCAGTTGTAAACAACATTTCACGATAATCGCGACGGCTTTCTGCTGTGCTTTCTGTGTTAATAGAGTCAAACCGTTTCTTGATCGTGCCAGTACTTTCGTCTGCAGCTAAAATGCCTTTTTGGTCTGCAACCATTGCATTGGCGATGCTCTCTAATTCTTGTTTGCTCATAATGTTATAATCTCCTGATTTAGCCTATTCTCTTAATGGGTGAGCGCAGTGACGCCGGGAAGGTCTTTGCCTTCTAGCCATTCTAAAAAGGCACCACCTGCTGTGGAAACATATGTAAATTGCGGACCCGCACCAGCTTGGTTAAGAGCGGCAACGGTATCGCCGCCCCCAGCAACGGAAACGAGTTTTCCTGTTTGGGTTAGGGTCGCAGCGTGCTGGGCTGTTTGATTGGTTGCTGCATCAAATGGGTCTATTTCAAAAGCCCCTAATGGTCCATTCCAGATTAATGTTTTTGAATTGTCAAAGGCGAGGCAAATATCTTTGATAGACTGCGGGCCAGCATCAAGAATCATTTGATCTTCAGGGACCGCATCAATGGAAACAATGGTTGGGGTTTGACCGGCTTTAAAAGCAGGCGCGATAGCAACATCAACCGGCAGGATAATCTCACACCCATTTGCTGCGGCATCATTTATAATTGTCCGAGCTGTTTCGAGCATTGTATCTTCGCATAAGGATGTGCCAATGGCATAACCCTGAGCGGCAAGAAAAGTATTTGCCATGCCGCCACCAATGACCAATCGATCAACTTTTTTGGATAGATTGGATAGAAGGTCCAATTTGGTCGATATTTTGGCACCGCCAACCACCGCTATCGCCGGACGTGCCGGAGTCCCAAGTGCGGCTTGCAGTGCGTCGAGTTCGGCTTGCATGGCGTAGCCGACATAACTTGGCAATAAATGAGCAATGGCTTCGGTTGAGGCATGAGCGCGGTGCGCTGCTGAAAATGCATCATTCACATAAGCCGCACCAAGCGTTGCGATGGCTTGTGCAAAATCTGGATCATTTTTTTCTTCGCCTGGGTGAAAGCGCGTATTTTCAAGAATGATAACATCGCCGTTAGACATATTTGCACAGGCCTGAGCCGCGCTATCGCCAATGCAGTTATCGGCAAACCCAACCGTTTGTCCGAGGAGTTTTGACAATGCGCCAACCACGGGTTGAAGGCTCATCTCGGCAACAATTTGGCCCTTTGGTCGGCCAAAATGAGAGAGCAGTGCGACGCTGGCACCAGCTTTTGTTAACGCTTTGAGCGTAGGGATGATGCGCTCAAGCCGAGTCGCATCGCGTACCTGCCCATGGTCATCAATGGGGACGTTTAGG
>CBFHLW010000139.1:0-2140 GCA_965656805.1 Alphaproteobacteria bacterium | reverse complement strand
AACGTTCAAACGCTATTAGTTAATTTCTTGACGCATCATTGCTTTGAATACATTGGCGACACGTCCTGCTTCATCACCAACCATCATACGAATAACCGCAACTTTATCATCATATGTATTCGCTGTATCAAGCATTTCAGCTGAAATTGTCTGTTTCTTGGGCTTGAGCTTGGCTTTAATATCTTCAAGAGACTCGCCTTCACCGACAGCAAATGTTTCAAGATCAGTATCTTCTTCGTCCATACCCTGCATCACATGACCAGGCGTACCTGTTCCAATTGGCACCAAGATCCGGCTAAGAAGTGGACGAATAACCCCCAACGTCACAATGGCAAGAATAATAATTGTTGCAAATTGTTTGATAAACTCGCTAAACCACTCTTGCTCATGCCATTCTTGTTTAAACCCGTCAATTTCATTTGCAAATGCAGAACTTTCAACGGTTAGATTATCACCGCGTGTTTCATCGATACCTATAACATTACGAACAAGGCGTTCAATTTCCTCAATTTTTTCAGGTGGCAATGGCTGCTCTTTTGTCTCACCTGTTTCTGGGTCTACAACATTTTGAGCACTAACCAAGACAGATGCGTATACACGATTAATGCGGTTATGCGGGTCCTGTGTTGTAGAAACGACACGGCTAACTTCATAGTTACGCGTTTCATTTGAAGACCGCGTCACCATCTTTGAATCATCGCCAGAGATTACATCACTTTGCTCCTGAACGCCGACCTCAAGCTCGGCTTCTGTTGGCGGCTGATTAGACACAGCACCTGGAATACCAATCGCTTGTCTTTGCGAACTTTCATCAATTGATTTTTGCTCACTCCGAATAGCGTTTTTGTTTGGGTCCACTGTTTCTTCAGTTCGCTCATGGCGAGTGAAGTCAATATCAAGATTTACCTGAGCCGTCACATTGCCCGCACCTGTAATAGGCGTAACCAGAGAAATAATGCGAGAGCGATAAACACTCTCCAAACGCATGCGATACTCAAGCTGTGTGTCTGAAAGAATACTGTTAGGATCATCAATAGAACGCGACAATAAATGCCCGTTTTGGTCGACAATTGTCACATTCTCTTTTGGTAAGCCAGGAATGGAGGAGGAAACCAAGTGAATGATCGCCTGCACTTGTTGACGTCCAAGCATACGCCCATGAGACATTTGAACCATAACAGATGCCGTAGGTTCTGGGTTATTGCGAACAAACACTGATTTCTCAGGAATTGCTAAATGCACGCGCGCAGCAACAACAGAATCTATTTCGCTAATTGAACGAGCGAGCTCAACCTCTTGTGACTGGCGCAAACGAACACTTTCCACTGAACGACTTGTACCCATTGGCATGTCGTTTAATGCGTCATATCCGTCGGCAGCCGAACTCGGCAAACCTTGGGCAGCCAGCATAATGCGCGAACTATGATAGTCCTGAACAGGAACCAAAACGTCACCTGTTGTTGGATCAATGGCAACATCAACCCCAGAATTTTTAAGCGCATCAACCACGCGAGATTTTTCAGAATCTGGCAGGGAGGCAAAGAGTGTAGTGCGATCTGCCTGCTGCAACAGCAAATAAAGGCCTAAACCCGCAAAAGCAAGGACCACTGCCGTAATTGCAGGAAACGAACGCTGAAAGCTTGGCTGCGCCATAAATGTTCTAACCGTAGACAACATATTGCCTGGTGACATGAGGTCACCACCGCTTTTATTGTCCTGAAAAGAACCATTTGTTGTATCGACTGCCTGTGACATTCTAAACCTCTATTTCCTTAAAAATCCAATTAAACTGGCATATTCATGATGTCTTTATATGCACTCAACACTTTGTTCCGCACATTCAAGACAAGTTGAAAACCAATAGAAGATATTTCTTGCGCGACCATGACTTTCGCCAAATCTGTTTCAGCACCAAGCTCATAAGCTCTTGCTAAACTTGCGCTATTCTGTTGCGCATTTGCCAGGTCTTTAACGGCGCCGCTCATGCGTTCATCAAAACTTATATCTGAACCTGAATTACCCAGCGCTTCTTGCGCTCCCTGAAGGACTTTTTCTGTTAAGGCCGAATGAGTTCCGCCAATGGCTTTAATTGGACCAGTCATAACGCCCCCCTTATCCGTTGACCGCAAGCTTTGTGGCT
>CBFHLW010000138.1:0-2207 GCA_965656805.1 Alphaproteobacteria bacterium | reverse complement strand
CGCTTGCAGATAAAGACGCTGATGGCACATCTTATTTAGCTAATGTTTATAGTTTGGCAGGCTTGTCACAATCTGTTTTACGCGCGGTGCATAAGTCTGAGCGCATTCGGTTTATTGATGCACCGCTCGCACATTTTCGTGATGGCACAGCGACCCTAGAAAATGGCGAAAAAATTACCGCTTTACTTTGCGTGGACGCGTCTGGGCGCCGTTCATCCGTTCGCCAAGACGCTGGCATTCAGATCACGCATGGCACTTACGATCAAGACGCGATAACAACCTGGCTGAAACTATCCAGTCCGCACCGTCAAACGGCGCGCCAGTATTTTACACCCTATGGACCATTGGCTTTATTGCCGATACCGTTTGGATCACATGTTGCGCTCGTATGGTCTCAAGAGCGTGCGCGTGCAGATGCGCTTATTCAAACATCTGATGATATATTCCGTTATTGTCTCGAAGAAGTCATTGGCCAAGGCATGGTTGAAGATGTGGGGTCGCGGCAAAAAATATCTTTGGAATATCTTTTGGCAGAGACATTTTGTCAGGATGGCCTGATTTTGATCGGAGAGTCTGCGCATGTTGTTCATCCGCTTGCGGGTCAGGGGCTCAATCTCACATGCCGTGATATTGCGCAATTGGTTGATGTTTTAACCAAAGCCCGTAGCTTGGGTCTGGGCCTGCGCGCCTCAACTCTTTTGGAAGATTACGCGATTGAGCGTCGGGCTGATGCGGCGCTGACACTTGGCTTAACCCATGGCCTCAAGCACATACTTCAACCCTTACGACCGACAATG
Organism: Alphaproteobacteria bacterium; assembly: GCA_965656805.1. Lineage (GTDB taxonomy): Bacteria > Pseudomonadota > Alphaproteobacteria > RS24 > RS24 > JAYODZ01. Next base: position 1,410 of record CBFHLW010000138.1, on the reverse strand, counting down.
GTTCCCGCTGAGGTCTTTCGTCTTGCGGGAACATTAATAAAAGATGTGCCTGGCCTTAGTGCTTATTTTGAACAACAAGCGGCGACTGGGTTTGGTGAAGCGCCGTCTCTTTTTAGGGGATCAAAATCCTACCGCAGCTAGCGTTTTATCAGCTGCTGAATAAATTTTTAATGGAAGCGTGGGGTTAGAGGGGACGCGCTTCTTCAACAAGCATGATGGGAATACCATCACGTACCGGAAAAGCGAGCTTGCCTTTTTTTGAAATAAGCTCACATTTATCTTCATCGTAGATCAGGGGCGTGCGCGTTAGCGGGCAAACCAAAATATCGAGCAAGCTCGTATCAAAATGATTATCGTCACTCATCTCTTTCACTCCCTGATAGGCTTTTTATATTACTGAATAGGATTATCATTATCGCCTGAGATATCGCCCTGCGCCAGAGCCATTTCAGTGAGAGCAATTAAAATCTCATTGCGCTCAGACAAGCTAATGGCTTCAAGCATTGCTTGTTTTTCCAATGGGCCAAAGGGACTAATCATTGAAAGAGAATTGACTAGCGTTTCATTCGATGCAGTGGTGATGGAATCCCAATCCATGCTCATTTCTGTCATGGAAAGGTAACGCTCTAACACATTGAGAAGTTTATCGCGATCGACATCAAAACTCCCCACATCGGTGATAAGATCATCTTTGAAAGGCAGGTAGTCCGCTTGGACTTGGCGATAAGGCGTTGTCACCGGTAATTCAGTTTCAACACGAAAGCGACAAATGCCAGTCAATGATATAATCATGCGGCCGTCGCCTGTTTCGCTAAAAGATGAAATGCGCCCCAAACATCCAACAGCACTCAAAGCGTCTGTATCAATGTCGGGTTGAATGATCCCAATATATCGCCCGCGCCCTAGAGCATCATCAAGCATGTTTAAATACCGAGGCTCGAAAATATTAAGAGGCAATTGCCCGCGGGGCAAAAGAAGCACACCCGCCAGAGGAAACACAGGAATAGTGTCAGGCAAGTCACTCATCGTATAATTTTTCTTTTCACTCATAAGTTTTTATGAACCACTTAACTAAATAAAATACTGGAAAGGCGTTTGCGTCCCTCGACCGAAATAGGGTCATCAAAACCGAAGGCTTGAAAGAGCGTTAATAGTTGTTGGCGAGCGGAGCCCTCGTTCCAGTCGCGATTTCGTTGTATAATCTCGAGCAAGGCGTCGACAGCCTCTTGTTTCTTATCAGCGGCTTGATAGGCCAGCGCCAAATCAAAACGGGATTGATGATCATTTGGATCCGCGGCGACGGCGGCCTCAAGGGGGGCAGTATCTTCGGAGACATTATCAGTTTGTTGTGCCAATAAAAGTGCAGCAAAGGCCGCTGCGAGTGGCTCCTTGTCCCGCTCGAGCGAAGGG
>CBFHLW010000137.1:0-2225 GCA_965656805.1 Alphaproteobacteria bacterium | reverse complement strand
TTCTATGACTTCCTCAAGCGAATTAGACAAAACATATAATCCAGCAGCGCTTGAAACCAAGCACTATGCGCGATGGGAAGCAGCAGGCTGCTTTAAAGCAGGACAAAACCCAGATGGAAAGCCATATACAATTGTTATTCCTCCGCCCAATGTAACGGGCAGTTTGCATATGGGGCACGCTTTAAACAATACGTTACAAGATATACTCTGCCGTTTTGAACGTATGCGCGGTCGCGATGTCTTATGGCAACCAGGAACCGACCATGCCGGAATTGCCACCCAAATGGTGGTTGAACGACAGTTGGTCCAAGCCAAACAACCCGATCGTCATGCCATGGGGCGCGAAGCATTTGTTGACCGAATTTGGGAATGGAAAGCTGAGAGCGGTTCAATTATTACCGATCAATTAAGGCGCTTGGGTGCATCATGCGATTGGAGCCGAGAACGGTTTACAATGGATGAGGGCTTATCCGCATCTGTTTTAAAAGTTTTTATTTCTCTTTTTCAGCAAGGCTTAATTTATAAAGACAAACGCCTTGTTAACTGGGATCCTGGTTTACTCACCGCAATTTCAGACCTCGAGGTAGTGCCGAAGGAAATTCAGAGTCATCTCTGGCATTTTGATTATCCCCTTGCTGATGAAGATGGCTTTATTACTGTTGCCACGACACGACCAGAAACCATGCTCGGTGATTCTGGCATAGCCGTTCACCCAGAAGATCCAAGATATAAAGATTTAATTGGCAAAATGGTCCGCCTCCCCATTGTTGGGCGCCTTATTCCTATTGTTGCCGATGACTATGCTGACCCAGAACAAGGATCTGGTGCTGTTAAGATTACTCCTGCACATGACTTTAATGACTTTGAAGTTGGTAAGCGCTGTAACCTCGAGCAAATTAATATGCTTGATAAATTTGGCAATGTTGACCTATCTGACCCTGCTTTTGATACAATGATTGGCAAAGAAGAATGGCATGGTCTTGAACGGTTTGCAGCCCGTAAAAAAGTAATAGATGCCATCGAGTCTTTAGGGCTTTTAAACAAAATTGAAGATCATACGCATATGATTCCTTATGGCGACCGCTCGGATGTAGTTATTGAGCCTTGGTTGACGGATCAGTGGTATGTGGATGCCGCAACATTAGCCGCGCCTGCCTTAAAAGCCGTCGAAGACGGTCGCACTAAATTTGTTCCTGAAAATTGGAGCAAAACCTATTATGAATGGATGCGTAATATCCAACCTTGGTGCATCTCTCGCCAGCTTTGGTGGGGACACCAAATTCCCGCATGGTATGGCCCTGATGGACATATATTTGTCGCCGAAGATGCCGCAAGCGCTCAGCAGCAAGCGGATGTTCACTATGGCGAGCGCCAAACCCTGACCAGAGATCCAGATGTTCTTGACACTTGGTTTTCATCAGCCTTATGGCCATTCTCAACACTTGGCTGGCCAAATGAAAACGACCCCGCATTAAACCGCTACTACCCGACCGACGTTTTGGTAACAGGTTTTGATATTATTTTCTTCTGGGTTGCCAGGATGATGATGATGGGACTTCACTTTATGGATGAGGTACCATTCTCAACGATCTATATCCATGCCTTAGTTCGCGACGAAAAAGGCGCGAAAATGTCAAAGTCCAAAGGCAATGTGATTGACCCATTAGACCTGATCGATAAATTTGGCGCTGATAGTTTGCGCTTTACCCTTACAGCGCAGGCCGCAATGGGCCGAGACATTAAATTAGCCGAAAGCAGGGTTGAGGGCTACCGCAACTTCGGGACCAAGCTCTGGAATGCTGCACGGTTTTGCGAAATGAATGGTTGCTTTAACTCACTCCTGGACTTTGACCCAAGCCAAGCCAAAAGCCCATTAAACAAATGGGTTGTCGGGGAGGTTATCCGCGCCCAAATTGCTGTCACCAATGCGATAGAAGCCTATCGCTATAATGACGCCGCCCACGCCATTTATCATTTCATTTGGCGTAGCTTTTGCGACTGGTATGTTGAATTAGCAAAACCAGTTTTTCAATCCGGAGACACAAGCCAAGCGAAAGAAACAAAGGCAGCTGCGCGATGGGCCTTGCAAGAAGCCGTTAAATTATTGCACCCCATTATGCCTTTCGTCACTGAAGAGCTATGGCAATTTATTGCACCTAACCAAGGCTTTATAATGAATGCTGCTTGGCCAACATTTGACGATGCTATGATCGACAAAACTGCCG
>CBFHLW010000136.1:0-2322 GCA_965656805.1 Alphaproteobacteria bacterium | reverse complement strand
ACAACAATCTCGCTATCCACATTATTGTCACTCTCAGGGCCTAAAATAGCTTCATTCTGTAAAGCGAGGTCTTGCGCAAATTCATCAAGGTCCGAGTCTAGAGGAACTTCAATATCAAGTTCTAAACGAGTTACATTTTCACCTTGTTTATCATCATCTGTTGCATCAAGAACAGGGTTCAGGTCTAAATCAACCCCCACCCCCTCACTTCCAAATTTAGGATCTTCATCAGGAGTTGTCACCTCAATTACAAATGGAGACGCGATTGTTTCGGTCTCACCAAACGTGTCAGAAAGTTCTAACGCGTCAGTTAAATCGTCTAATTCTACAAATTCATTCGTAACTTTCTGGTTTTTATCAGCGTCTAAAGAGACCGCCATATTCGAGAAAAGACCAGAAAACATAACATCCCCACCCTCTTCAGATTTCGAATATCCGCTTTTAGAATTACTACTATCGGCGTTCATAGAGCGCATTTTGGATTGAGAAATCTCTGTCATATAACTGCCTTGCAATGCATAAAAGGGCATTTATCGCCCCGAGTAATGCTTCATATCTGCAAGAAAAGTGCCAAGAAATATCTCTCAACCCGGCTCCTTATATCAGGCCAAGACAGAGTTGAATAAGGAAAGGATCCTCAAGAGAAATTTTATATTAGCGCCAATACTGTCATCTTAATACCGTATATATTTATCAACTTAATTTTTAGGACCACCTCGACCGAGATTGGCAATATCAGCTTCAAATTTATTATCTTTCTCAAGAAGCTGCGACGCTTTGTAAGAATTCGATTTCTCGACAGACTTCTCACGCTTCAAACGCGCTTGCGCAATAGATAAACGTTCTGAAGAGACCTCATTTGACAGAAATTCGTGTCGGTTCTTCACCGAAGAGCGCTGATCCATAATCTGCGTTCGGTACCATGCATTTGAGCGCAACTGACCAATATTCTGTTCACCCGTATGATCTTGAGTAGCTATAAGTGCGTCATCTAGTTGTTCTTCTAAAATTTCTGCCTTGGTGATTTCATCCTGAAGAATATTAACAGCTTTGATTTTACGAGCGATAGCGATCTTCTCTTTTAACGCGATTAGCTCAAATATATTCTTTGTGTTGCGTTGGTTCATATTAACCTCCAGCCAAGGCGACTAATTGCGCAACGCTTGAGGTATAATCAGCTTTCTCAAATTCCGGCTGACTAATATGTTCAACCAATTGAGGCCACATAGAAATAGCGGCATCAAGCTCAGTATCTTGCCCTTGAACATAGCCACCCATCAAAATCAATTCCCGATTATCTAAAAACAACGAAATAAGACGCCTAAAATTTCGAGCCGCAGTGAGGTTTTCTTCTGACGCAATGTCAGACATCACACGCGAAACAGATGAGGGGATATCGACGGCAGGATAAATACCGAGCTGTGTTTGTTGACGCGACAGCAGTATATGTCCATCGAGAATGGCACGCGCGGTATCAACAACAGGATCATTCGCATCATCACCATCAGCAAGCACTGTGTAAAAAGAGGTAATAGACCCTTGGCCTTTTAGTCCTGTTCCCGAGCGCTCAATCAAGCGCGGGATAAGAGAAATCACAGAGGGTGGATAGCCTTTGGCAGTGGGTTGTTCGCCAAGCGCCAGTCCAATTTCACGCCGCGCATGCGCCACCCGCGTTAAACTATCCATAATAAGCAAGACATTCTTGCCCTTATCACGAAAATACTCGGCAATTGCCGTCGCGCGTTCAGCACCGCGAATGCGCAAGAGGGGGGACCGATCGGCAGGCACAGCTACAATCACTGTCTTTTCTTTAGCTTCGCCAGTTAAAACTGTATTTGCAAAACTACCGACCTCGCGACCGCGCTCACCAATTAAGCCAACAACAACAACATCAGCTTCAGTAAATCGGCTCATCATGCCCAATAAAACCGATTTCCCCACACCCGAACCAGCAATAATCCCAAGTCGTTGCCCACGCCCAACAGTTAAAAGACTATTAATGACGCGCACACCAACATCAAGTGGTTCAGAAACGGGCTGACGCGCTAATGGGTTAAGCTCTTTTCCAAGTAATGGCCAATGATCGCGGGTTTGAGGGACCGGTAATTCATCGAGCGGATTTCCAAGCGCATCAATCACACGCCCAAGCAACCCCTCGCCAACACCAATCTGAAAACCATCATCCACAAGCCTAACACGAGCTCCAACGCGGATACGGGCACCAACTTCATGCAAAGATAGAAGGTTTTGGCCTTTCTCAAAGCCAATAACTTCGGCAATAGCAGGCTCATCATTTTCTGTCTCTACAGAACAAAGCGCACC
>CBFHLW010000135.1:0-2354 GCA_965656805.1 Alphaproteobacteria bacterium | reverse complement strand
CCCCTTAATAGCTGTGATAAAATCTGTCTGAACGTTTTGTCATTGGAGCAAAAATCATGGACACATTGAGCATTGAATACAAAAGGGCTTTTAAAGCTTACATGCGTTTTGGTACACCCATTGACCTGTCCTTGAAACAGGCTCAACCAACGACCCACTATATCTGGCGCACACGTGGCGATAGCAAAGTGCGCAAGGAACATGCTGCCAATAACGGTAAGGTCTTTGCCTGGGATAATCCGCCTCCAACTGGCCATCCTGGCGATGACTATGGATGCCGCTGTACCGCAGAGCCGTATGCGCCGGATATTCAAGAACTCATGACCATGGTCATGTCCGGAATCTCTGATTCAGCACGTGTCTGGAAAGATGGCAAAGGAGGTGATTTTGAAAATCATTATTGGAACGGCAATGGCAGGCCCGTTCGATTGAGGGATACAGGCCATCTTCAAAGTGTTGTCAATGAGTACTGGCGACAAGTAAAGGATGACCTTCTGGGTCAAATCGCCAATGCTGCGCGTCATAATGCAGGATCATCGTTCAGCTATGATTTTGGCAAATCATACCCGATGCAACATATCGTCTTTGACCTTGGTGATACAGTCATAGGCGGTATTGCCAAAGGACGTTCTCGCTTGGAGAAAACCGGCGCTTTACACCTTTTCGGAGATTGTGAATTTTATCAGCGTGACAAATTCGAAGACCCACTTGATATCGGGATTGAGCTTCCTGGGTCGACGATCTACGATATTTTTGATGATTGGCAGGGGAGATTTCATGGTACTGTAAACTACAACAGAAATTTAAGTAAATTTAATTTTATTGGATAATTAGGTGAAATTCTTAATTCTCTTTTTGAAGTTAATGGCGGGATTTATCTTTGCTGTTGTTTTTGTTTGTATTGCACTTTTAGTCAACGGACTCTATCGGACCTATGGGCCCTGCGTAAAACTTCCAAATGGTGTGATTGTGGCCCGTGAAGCCTATATCAGTTTTAAGGGATATTATTTTACTCCAAACGTTGTCGTGAAAGGACCTGACGGGACGATTTTTTCTCGCGGTAACGACGATCTTTTCTATTTTTCTGAGACGACAGCCTGGTGGGTAGACCTTCACCCTGGAAATCCTCATATACCCGAAGATAAAACCCAAATTCGCGAAAGTAAAAAAGAAGGATTAGCCTGGCGTGCTGATATTGGGCTTGTAAGCAGTCGGAGCAATCGCAGTCTGTACGAACAGTTAAAGCGCGAATCTGGGCCGTTACTGGAAGAAGGAAAGAAATTGCGTAACACCAATGTCCTGGGTGTCCTAACTTTTCTGATTGATGATCCAAAATACTATTCTCGCGATTGTGACGTTCCGCTATTCACCTTTAAAAAGTCTTACCCATAAGTTTGAGGCACGTTTGTATCGATTCAGATAGAAGGCCATATTACCTCCAATCCAAGGGAAGAAGCGCCCATGCACCATTCCTGCATGATCTGAATTCTCACCTTTTCTGAACAGCGGCTTGATGTCCGGGCCAAAGCGCATCTTGAGAGGCAAAAGTTTGCCACGACTTATAAGTTAACAGACGAGTGGATAGGAAAGTTTTACGTAGTCGTTCATATTAAGCGAGGATTGTGTATATATAATTTTAGGGGTAAGGGTTAAGCAAATATGATATTTAGAATGATTGCCAATATATTATTTGTGATTGTTCAGACATTCCCTCTGGTTATCGGAACCTTTACTCTTATTCTGATTGTTCTTTACGTCACATTTGCAGAAAGTGAATGCGCCAGACTGCCCAATGGAATTGTTATATCGGATGATGCCGTTTTTAGTTTTAATCATACCTATTATAGGTCCAGCGTTGTTGTGAAAGGGCCCGATGGAACGATATTTTCTCGCGGTAACGATGGCCTTTTCTATTTTTCTGAGACGACAGCCTGGTGGGAAGACCTTCACCCCGGAAGCCCTAATATACATGAAAGTAAAAAAGAAGGATTAATCTGGCGTGCTGATATTGGGCTTGTAAGCGATTGGAGCAATCGTGTTTATTACAAAAATTTGATAACCGAAGCAGGGCCGATGTTGGAAGAAGGAAAATTGCTGAATAACACAAATGTTAAGGGTGCTTTGCGTATTCTAACCAGTGACCCCAAATACAATTCCCGAGATTGTGACGTTCCGCTATTCACCTTTGAAAAATCTTACCCATAAGTTTGAGGCACGTTTTATCGATTCAGATAGAAGGCCATATTACCTCCAATCCAAGGGAAGAAGCGCTCCTGAACCATTCCTGCATGATCTGAATTCTCACCTTGTCTGAACAGCGGCTTGATGTCCGGGCCAAAGCGCATCTTGAGAGG
>CBFHLW010000134.1:0-2552 GCA_965656805.1 Alphaproteobacteria bacterium | reverse complement strand
TGGCGTGACCTTCGGGTCAAACACAACGCATACTACTTCATTATGCCCGGTCTTACCGGAACAAACCTCTTCATAATTAGGGTTGGGCGTAAAACCTGCGGCATATCCAACTTGGGTGCTAAACACATTGGCATTTTCCCAAAATTTTCTTTCTGCACCCCAAAAACACCCCATACCAAAAATAATTTCTTCGTGGCCCTGTGGCCAAGGACCGTACATAGGGGTGCCCAAAACAAAATGGGAGGACGCAACACGAATAGGTGTTTCACGACCCGGCAGCGCATGATCGGGCGAGGGCATCTGAGATTTATCGCTAAATAGTGACTCGAACATTCTTATACCTCATGCAACTGACTTATTCGCTTGTATTGGTCCATCACGTCGACCCTCTATCAGCTGACGCAAATAAGGGTTGTTGTTACTATGAGCCTCTGCCGCAGGCCCTTGCCAGTGCAAAACACCATCATGCAATACCGCGACAACATCATAGGCCTCATGAATATGTGTCATATTACCTGTTACACTTAACACTGTTGCTCCACTCTCGCGCGCCATGGATTGAATCATTTTTTCAATACGTGCCGCTAAAATAGGATCAAGTCCCGCTGTGGGATTGTCGAGAAGTAAAAAATCTGGTTTAGAAAAAATAGCGCGCGCAAAGCCAACACGTTTTTGCATACCTCCTGATAAGTCAGAGGGCATTAAATCACCAGCACTTTCCGACAACCCAACGCGGGGCAGAAGCGCCGCAACTTGTGCTCGAGCCTCCACACGGGACAAGCCAGAATTAATTGCCCGAAAAGCAATATTCTCCCAGATCGTCATACTATCGAATAAAGCATTTTGTTGAAATAACATCCCAATGCGATCTGTAATATGCGCATCTCGATCACTGATATTATTTCCGTCAATAAACAGTGATCCTGTTTGCGGCTTATACAAACCTGCAAGTGTTTTCAATAAAACAGTTTTTCCCGCAGCGGTCGGTCCAATAATACCAAGTACCTCGCCAGCTTTAACTGAGAGGCTGAGATTTGATAAAGCAACTGTCTGGCCAAAACGAACGGTTACATTTTGAATATCTATCGCATTGATGGTCATAGACTAAACTTAGCGCTTTTCATGCCCTGCGACCAGAGCAGAAAAGGCCTCGCCACGTTCATTTTTTGAAAAATGCTGAAAATGAACATGAAAAGATTGTTCAATGAAGCCGCTATCAATAACTGCCTGCGTTGTCTCATTAATCAATAATCGGCCTTTATCAATGAGGGCCAGTTGATCACAATATCGGCTAGCTAGATTAAGGTCATGACAAACCATAAGAACGCACCGTCCGGAACGGGCCTCTTCACGTAAAATGTCCAGAACTTGAAATTGATGAGCAGGGTCAAGCGATTGAAGAGGCTCATCAATCAAAAGACACGGCGCCTCACTCATAAGCAGCCGCGCCAACATAATCAAAGCCTGTTCCCCACCCGATAATGCCAATACTGAACGATCGATACAAAACAACATGCCAAGACGCGCGAGCACAGCATGAATTTCATCATCATGCACTGGCACACCCTCAACAACGCCGAGTTTTAATATATCCCGTACCGTCAAAGGCCAGCTAATATTATTTTTCTGAGCCAACCAGCCAATGATATGCGCGCGTGTTGTCGTAGAACACCGGATAAGGTCCTGACCCGCAAAGCTTATCTGGCCCTGCGACGGAGCTAAAAGCCCTGTCACAAGATGAAACAAAGTTGATTTACCAGCCCCATTAGGTCCGATCACACCCGTCATTTGACCAGGCGGTATAGTCAAAGAGACATCATCAATGACACATATATTTTGGCGCCAAAACGTGACTGACTGCAGACATAACATAATATTCTATCCTTAATCCTTATGTTGCCTCATAAATGCGCATATTGAGTGAACCCGTTTCCATAATGCCTTCATCTAGGCGCCAAATGTTACTCATTTAAAAAACTCTCTATTACAAATCGACTCTTATTCCGACGGACACTTGCCGGCCAGGTGTCGACTTACCTATGCTGGTTTGATAGTGATCATTCAGCGCATTCTCAACACGCCCATATAAAACATAGCCATCGCTCCATTTCCATTCTGAGCGTAATGACAAAAGACCATAGTCCTCTTGACGCACCGAAGACACATAGCGCTGGCTCACATGACGCCAAGACGCGCTCACCAGACCTCGCCCCTGCCCGAACATATAATGCCCAGATAAATTCAAGATTTGTCGCGGTTGCTTATTGGCAATTGTGCCGTCTGCTTTTCGAGGGTCTATAAAGGTCATATTTGTTGAAACCATAAAAGAGCTATTCACATTGAAATCTGCGTTGACCTCAAGACCCTCGCTTTGGGCGCGACCTAGATCATTCTGATAATTCCCTAAATATGTTGGTGGACCAATATCTTTAAATATGATGCGATCATTGAGACGAATACGGAATGCATTTACATTCACCATCAAACGCCTATTGAGTAAGGAAAATTCAGCACCAATATCAGAGCTACGACTTGTTTCTGGTGACAGATTT
>CBFHLW010000133.1:0-2731 GCA_965656805.1 Alphaproteobacteria bacterium | reverse complement strand
AGCCATGACAGGCGCCTCGCCGGTGGTGCGTTCTTTTCCAATGATACCTGGTATTGATTTGGTTGGCACCGTTACTCATTCTGACAATCCTAAGTTTTCTGTTGGCGATAAAGTTTTGCAAAACGGTTATGGTTTAAGCGAAGTCCATTACGGCGGCTATGCGCAAAAGGCCCGCGTGAAGGGTGATTGGATTGTGAAATTACCAAATGGCATTACCCCCTTACAGGCCATGGCTATTGGAACAGCGGGTTACACGGCCATGCTTTGTGTTATGGCGGTTCAAGATGATGTCGCTCCTGATCAAGGTGAGATTTTGGTAACGGGTGCTGCTGGAGGCGTTGGCAGTGTTGCCATCGCGCTTTTAAATAAGTTGGGATATTCAGTCGTTGCCTCAACGGGGCGCCCACAGGAAGCTGATTATCTAAAAGAGTTAGGCGCAAGTCGGATTATTGATCGGGCTAGCTTGAGTGAGAAGGGGCGTCCGTTGGATAAAGAATTATGGGCTGGTGTTGTTGACTCGGTTGGTAGCCACACATTGGCTAATGCAATTTCGCAAACAAAATATGGTGGTGTTGTTGCTGCATGTGGCCTGGCACAAGGCGTTGATCTGCCTGCAACTGTGATGCCTTTTATTTTGCGCGGCGTTACCTTGCGCGGCATTGATAGCGTTCAGGCACCAATGGCTTTGCGTGAGCGGGCGTGGGCGCGTCTTGAACAAGACCTTGATTTAGCTTTGCTGGACAAGATGACCGTTGTCAAAAAGTTTGATGATTTGCCACAACTTGCGACAGATATCTTAGCTGGGCAAGTGCGTGGGCGTGTTGTGATTGATGTGAACGCTTAAAGCCTCATGACAATAAAGCGCTCAATGGCTCGCGCTTTTGGTTTTACGTGTTTTAAAAAATATCAATAAACAGAAAATAAAAAGGCGCGATCTTAATCGCGCCTTTTTGTCATTCAAATTTTTGTTCGATTAAAATATCGAATATCCACCATCAATTAGGAACATATCGCCTGTGTGAAATGATGAAGCGTCACTCGCGAGGTAAACGGCGATTCCACCAAAATCATCACTGCTGCCCCAGCGACGCATCGGCACGCGTGAGATAACACGTTCATTAAAGACATCACTGTCTTGTGCGCCGGCGGTCATGTCGGTTGCAATCCAGCCAGGAAGGATTGAGTTGGCGCGAATACCATAGCGCGCATATTCAACGGCAATGCTGCGCATCATGGATGTGACCGCCCCCTTACTCGCAGAATAATGCTCGTTACGTGCCGCGCCCTCAACAGCGGCAAGGCTGGCAATACCAATCAAGGAACCACCTGTGTCTCCCATCTTGGAGCGCTCTACCATGTGCCGGGCTGCAGCGCGCAGTGTAAAGAAAACACCTTCAACATTAATTGCCATAATATCTTTGAAATCTTTTGTATCCATTTGGTCAAATGACTTAGAGAGCCGACCAATACCCGCATTTGCAATAACTGTATCAACGCGTCCAAAGCTGGATAATGTTGTTTCGAAAGCATCATCAACGGCCTTTTCATCGGAAACATCAACTTTCCATGCGTGGTATTTTCCATTTCCAACAGTTTTTAAGTCTTCAATCGCTGCGGCATTCTTTGATTCATTGGTACCCCAAATGGCAATATCGGCGCCTGCACTTGCGAGTGCTTTTGCCATGCCTAGGCCAATACCACCATTCCCACCGGTCACGAGTGCTGTTTTGCCTGATAAGTTAAAAAGCGTGCTTGTCATTTTAATCTCCTCTAAATTTGCCTAAGCCTAAACTGTGGGCTGGTAACTGCCAAGGTGCTAATTTATGCTATCTATATGAGACTTCCTGCACGTATTATCTGTTTGAGCCTTATTTTATTGTGCCAGCATGCTGGCGCGGCTTTTGCGCGCGAAGAGGTTAGAATTACGCCAGCCTCTGGTGCAACGCCTGTCATATTTAGTGCTGAAATTATGCGTACAAGTGAGGAAATGGCGAGAGGGCTCATGTTTCGTCCAGCGCTGCCTCAATTTGCGGCCATGGTATTTCTTGTTGACCCGCCCCAGAAGGTAAAATTTTGGATGCGTAATACATTGATCCCGCTTGATATGATTTTTGTTGATCAACAAGGCATTATTCAAGAAATTGTGACACGTTATGATACCGAGTCTGATGCGGCTACGGCATCATCAGGTCTTGTTGGGCTTGTGATTGAAGTAAATGCAGACATCTCAAAGGATATGGGTATTGTGGTCGGTGACAAAGTTGATCTTTTGAATTGTGAGATAAAATGCCAAACAAATTAGCTTCTATTATTATTGTTTGTGAAGACCTGGCGCGCGATTGCGCAGACTGGCAACTTATTCTGGGCTACCCACCTAAAATGTCGGATGGTTATGCAGTGTTTGCTGCTGGTAATGTGAATGTTAGTTTGTTTGCGCGTGATCGTCTTGGGCAGTTTTTTCCTGATGTTGATCTATCTCAAAACCCGCGGGCGCTATGGGGGTTAAGTTTTTATAATGACACAATGCCCGAGCAAGCCCTTGAGGCCTGCGCGCAGACTCGTAACTTACCTATTTTTCTAAATGATAAACCTCACATTGAAGCGACATATGATGCAGCTTGTGTGAGCGAGATTGACCATGTTGTGGTGCAGACCAAAGACGCGGATGCTATTGTTGACCTCTTTGGAACACGTTTAGGGATCCGTTTGGCATTGCGACAGAATGTACCCG
>CBFHLW010000132.1:0-2752 GCA_965656805.1 Alphaproteobacteria bacterium | reverse complement strand
CTTTGAGCGTAGGGATGATGCGCTCAAGCCGAGTAGCATCGCGCACCTGCCCATGGTCATCAATGGGGACGTTTAGGTCAGCGCGTATGAGTACCGTTTTCCCCTCGACGCCATTGGCGATGAGGGTGTCGAGTGTTTTTGGCGATGACCCGTTATCCATGATTTTTAACCAAGTTTTGCCATGGCGAGTGCGGTGTCGCTCATGCGATTGGCAAATCCCCATTCATTGTCATACCAGCTTAAAACACGCACAAGTTTGCCATCAACAATCTGCGTTTGTGTTGTGTCAAAGGTTGATGAAGCAGGGTTGTGATTAAAGTCGATGGACACCAAAGGCTGATCACAAATACCAAGTACGCCTTTTAAGGCGCCATTGGATGCTTTAACCATAGCTGCGTTAATTGCTTCGGCGGTAACCGCTTTCTTCGCTTCAAATACAAGGTCGATCATCGATACATTTGGCGTCGGTACACGAATAGCTGTGCCGTCGAGTTTGCCGATAAGTTCTGGCAAGACAAGACCAACTGCTTTGGCGGCGCCGGTTGAGGTTGGGATCATTGAGAGCGAAGCGCTGCGCGCACGGCGTGGATCGCTATGCAATGTATCAACGGTGCGCTGGTCGCCTGTAAAGGCGTGGATCGTTGTCATATACCCGCGCTCAATACCGCATAATTGGTTGAGCACTTGGGCAACCGGGGCAAGGCAATTGGTTGTGCAAGAAGCATTTGAAACAATCTTATGGCTCTTTCTCAGCTTCTTATGATTAACGCCGTAAACAACGGTTAAGTCTGCATTTGTTGCGGGGGCGCTAATGAGCACTTTTTTCGCGCCAGCCTCAACGTGGAGCATAGCTTGTTCGCGCGCTGTGAAAATGCCAGTACACTCAAGAGCAATATCAATGCCGAGTTCTTTCCAAGGAAGGTCTGCAGGGTTACGTTCTGCAAAGACTTTTATGGGTCCACGGCCGACATTCATGCTTGATTTCGTTGATTTAACTTTAACTGGAAATGGTCCGTGGATACTATCATACTGAAGGAGCAACGCATTGGCTTCTACCGAGCCCAGATCATTAATCGCGACCACTTCAATGTCTTTGCGACCGCTTTCAATAATTCCGCGTAAAACAAGCCGGCCAATGCGTCCAAAGCCATTAATGGCAACCCGTACTGTCATGATATTTCCTCCAGAGCTAATCTTTAATTCATCTCGATATTATAGGTTAATGGTTCTTTTATTCTACCGGTGCGGCTTCGGCAAGAGATGCCGTTGCTGCGCTTACAATTGCGTCTGCTGTAATGCCAAAGTGAGCATAAAGGGCTTCTGCTGGAGCGCTCGCACCAAATGATGACATGCCAATAAATGTATCGCCGGGGCGCAAGAAACGATCCCAGCCTTGGCGAATGGCCGCTTCGATGGCAATGCGAACTGGCGTGTCGCCTAATGTTTCGCTTTGATAAGAAGCACTTTGTTTTTCAAACAGTTCAAAGCAAGGTACAGAGACGACACGTGTCTTAATGCCTTTTTCTTCGAGTTGCTTGCGCGCATCCATGGCGATAGCTAATTCTGAACCCGTTGCTAGCAATGTTACGCTTGCTTGCGACTCGCTGACAATTTCATATGCACCATAAGCGCAAAGGTTTTTTTCGCTATAAGAGCGAATGGCGGGCAGGGCTTGTCGTGTGAGTGCCATTGCGCTTGGTGCGTCCTTGTTCTCAAGTGCAATTTGCCAACACTCAAGTGTCTCAATCGCATCAGCAGGTCGCATAACATTCACGTTTGGTATGGCACGAAGGGCCGCTAAATGTTCGACAGGCTGGTGTGTTGGTCCGTCCTCGCCTAGTCCGATGCTGTCATGCGTTAGCACATGAATGGTACGCTGCTGCATCAAAGCGGAAAGGCGAATTGCCGGCCGCGAATAATCTGAAAAGACTAAGAATGTACCTGAATAAGGAATAAGACCACCGTGAAGCGCAATGCCATTCATTGCAGCAGCCATACCAAATTCGCGAATCCCATAATGAATAAAGCTGCCCTCGAAATGATCCGCTGAGACGGCGGCTTGTTCTGGTGTGCGTGTATTGTTCGATCCGGTCAAGTCTGCTGACCCACCAACCATTTCAGGCACGCTTGGGACAAGCGCTTTGAGTGCTTCTTCGGATGATTTGCGGGTTGCCCATTTGGGTTTATCTTTGTCTAGCTGACGCTTGTAACTGTCGACAGTTTCGGGCAGAGCGCTCGGCAAATCGCCTTTCATGGTGCGCAAGAAGCGAACATGTCGGTCTGATGGTTGGCTCTCGAGGCGCTCTTCCCACGCTTTGCGTAAAGGCACATTCGCTCGGCCTGCCATTCGCCAAGCATCAAGAATATCAGACGGTATTTCAAACGGGGCATGTGACCAGCCAAGTGTGTCACGGGTGAGTTGGATCTCGTCACCCCCAAGCGGAGCGCCGTGCACGCCAGATGTGCCTTGTTTGTTAGGTGCGCCAAAACCAATAACTGTTTTGCACGCAATGAGTGTTGGTTTGTCACTGGTTTTTGCCGCTTCAATAGCGGCGTCAATGGCTTCAAAGTCATGCCCGTCAATGCGCGTCGCGTTCCAACCGGCTGCTTCAAAACGCATAAGTGCATCTCCAGACTCTGCGAGCGAGAGCGGGCCGTCGATTGAAATATCATTGTCATCATAAAGAACAATAAGGCGGGATAATTTTAAGTGGCCTGCGAGACCAATCGCTTCATGGCTAACACCTTCCAT
>CBFHLW010000131.1:0-2774 GCA_965656805.1 Alphaproteobacteria bacterium | reverse complement strand
CGAAATGAATGTACCCGCAAGCGCAAAACTGGACCTTCTTATTATTGATCAAAACAAAGAAACATCAACACGATTACCACTCCATCAAGATGCTCTTATGCGCCTGGCTAGACTTAACAAAATTGACTCGGCCGATGCCATTCCCGAGGGTGGCATCCAATTTGTTTATGAAGATCAAGTTATGGGGTTACCGCTTGAAGGGCTCGTCGACCTTGAGGCAGAACGCGTACGTTTACAAAAAGAAATCTCAAAAGCGGAAATTGAAATTAAAAAACTATCGGGGAAACTTAACAATGAGGGTTTCTTAAGCAAAGCGCCAACGGATGTGATTGAGGAAAATAAACAACGTCTTGTAGGCGATGAAGCCAGGCGTGATAAATTAAAACTTTTCTTAGAACGAATTTCCTAACCCTTAGCGCCATAAACGTCCCAAAAGAAATAGACTGTGACACAAATCGATATAAAACTAATGATCATTCGGAGCGGTCGATCAGAAATTCGTGTTGCGACGCGAGCAGCGACATAGCTCCCCAATGCAATTCCAATCATGACAGAAATGCCTGCTGTCCAGAGAATTGTGTCAGCGGCAATAAATAAGACGATGGCGGCAGTCGAGCTAACTGCTGCAAAAATAAGCTTAAGGCCATTCATCTGAGCTAAATTTGTATAGCCCGTCAGCGCCAGAGCACCCAATGTCAGAATGCCAAAACCAGCTTGGAAATAACCACCATAAACACAAACCAAAAACAAACAGGCAGCTGCAACCGCCCCATGCTTTGCAAAGGCAGCATGTCGAGCAGATGCTGTTAAACGCGGAGCCCACCAAAAGAGTAAAGTTGCAAATAAAAGCAGCCATGGCACAGATGTGGAAAACAGTCGCTCATCTACGTTCAGCAATACCCAACCGCCAAGAAATCCGCCCACGATAGAGACGGGCACTTGCCATATAAGCTTATATCGCGCGGCCCAAATATGTTCGCGATAGCCAAACGCTCCCGTAATATAACCAATTGTCGCAGCAAAAGTATTAGTCGCATTCGCAGCAACCGGTGGAAGGCCTGCAAAAATCAAAGCGGTAAAGGTAAGACCACTGCCACCACCAGCAAGGGCATTCATAATGCCGCCAAAAAAACCCGCAAAAAATAAAATAAGCTCTATCATGTTAATTCCTAAACTTTATCTCTCGCAACGACGACATTGCAT
Source organism: Alphaproteobacteria bacterium (assembly GCA_965656805.1). Taxonomy (GTDB): domain Bacteria; phylum Pseudomonadota; class Alphaproteobacteria; order RS24; family RS24; genus JAYODZ01. The sequence goes on along the minus strand of CBFHLW010000131.1, from coordinate 1,571 downwards.
GTGCTAAAGGTTGAACATCAATAGCGAATAATCAATAGCTAAGAGGGTATTATGACCAAATTCGACAAATCAAGATTGCCTAGCCGCCATGTTACTCTTGGACCTGAACGCGCACCGCATCGTTCTTACTATTATGCAATGGGTATGACAGAACAGGAAATTGAGCAACCTTTTGTCGGTGTTGTGTCTTGTTGGAATGAGGCTGCACCATGTAATATTTCACTTATGCGCCAAGCCCAAGCAGCCAAAGCAGGGGTTCGCGAGGCTCACGGCACACCGCGTGAGTTTTGCACGATTACTGTAACCGATGGTATTGCTATGGGCCATGAAGGTATGAAATCATCGCTAGTTTCTCGCGAGGTGATCACTGACAGTGTCGAACTCACAATGCGCGGTCACTGCTATGACGCGCTCATTGGTCTTGCCGGATGTGATAAATCACTCCCAGGATTAATGATGGCGATGGTGCGTTTAAATGTACCGAGTGTCTTTATGTACGGCGGCTCTATTATGCCAGGAGAGTTTAAGGGTAAAGATGTCACGGTCATGGATGTGTTTGAAGCTGTCGGACAGCATGCGTCTGGTAATATGAGTGATCACGACCTCCATGCACTTGAATGTGTGGCCTGCCCGAGTGCGGGTGCTTGTGGCGGCCAATTCACGGCCAATACAATGGCATGCGTTTCTGAAGCGATTGGTCTTGCCTTGCCAAATTCAGCTGGCGCGCCAGCGCCTTATTTATCACGCGATGAATATGCTGCAGCATCGGGACGAGCGGTCATGAACCTTATAAAAAACAATATTCGACCGCGTGATATTGTTACCCGTAAATCACTCGAAAACGCGGCAACAGTTGTTGCGGCAACCGGCGGTTCGACCAATGGTGGACTTCATTTACCTGCTATTGCCCATGAAGCGGGTATTGATTTTGACCTTATGGAAGTTGCTGAAATTTTCAAGAAAACACCATATATCGCCGACTTAAAACCGGGCGGAAATTTTGTTGCTAAAGATATGTATGAAGCAGGCGGTGTGCCGATGCTGTTACGAACACTTTTAGACGGTGGCTTTCTACATGGAGATTGTTTGACTGTTACGGGCAAAACTTTAGCTGAAAACTTAGAAGACATTACGTTTAACCATGACCAAAAAGTTATCTATCCTGTCACAAACCCGCTTTCACCAACAGGTGGGGTTGTTGGTTTACAAGGCTCTCTTGCTCCAGAAGGTGCGATTGTTAAAGTGGCTGGCATGGAGCGTTTAGAGTTCACCGGTCCTGCTCTTTGTTTTGATTGTGAGGAAGACGCATTTGCTGCTGTTGAGCAAGGGAATTACAAAGAGGGCGATGTCATTGTTATTCGCTATGAAGGACCAAAAGGTGGACCAGGTATGCGCGAGATGCTATCAACAACATCCGCAATCTATGGGCAGGGCAATGGTGATAAAGTTGCGCTCATAACAGATGGGCGCTTCTCTGGTGCAACGCGTGGTTTCTGCATTGGTCACGTTGGCCCAGAAGCAGCTGAATGTGGCCCAATTGCTCTTATCGAGAACGGTGACATTATCTCGAT
>CBFHLW010000130.1:0-2997 GCA_965656805.1 Alphaproteobacteria bacterium | reverse complement strand
GAACTGTCCGTGTCATATCGAAATTTTCAAACAAGGTTTGAAAAGCTATCGAGATCTCCCCTTACGCATGTCTGAATTTGGGTCTTGCCACCGTTACGAGCCTTCTGGTGCGTTACACGGAATTATGAGGGTCCGCGGCTTTACTCAGGACGACGCGCATATTTTCTGCACAGAAGATCAGATAACTTCTGAAACCGAAGCATTTTGTTCTCTTTTACGCGAAGTCTATGAGGAAATAGGGTTTAACGACATTAGCATTATGTTCTCTGACCGTCCTGACACACGCGTTGGTGATGACGCAATTTGGGATCGGTCTGAAGCAGCTTTGTTGGAGGCTGTTAAAGCAACAGGCTTGCCCTATGAAATGAACCCAGGCGAGGGGGCGTTTTACGGACCCAAAATTGAGTTTCATTTGCGGGACTCCATAGGGCGTAGTTGGCAATGTGGTACTTTGCAGGTGGACTTTAATCTTCCAGAACGTTTGGGAGCCACCTATATTGGCGAAGACAGCGCTAAACATACGCCTGTTATGTTGCACCGTGCAATTTTGGGCAGCATGGAACGCTTTCTTGGCATTCTCATCGAACAATATGAAGGTAAGTTTCCGCTTTGGTTGGCGCCTGACCAAATTGTTGTGTGCCCGATTGTAAGTGAAGTGGATGGATATGCCGAACAAGTTGTTGCTCTGTTAAAGCAGGCTGGATTGCGGGTTAAAATTGACGCTCGGAACGAGAAAATTAACTATAAAATCCGAGAGCATTCTCTGGCCAAGGTTCCTGTTGTTATTGCCGTTGGTAAGCGTGAGGCAGAGTCTAATGCTGTGTCTGTGCGACGGCTTGGTTCAACAGATCAGACGGTTATGGATTTGTCTAAAGCAATATCAGATTTAAGCCTTGAGGCACGCGATCCTGATCTCGTTCGTAATGGCTTGTGAGGATTAGTTAGCCCTCTTACAAAGAGAACGGTATTCTTAACCAAACACCCGTTAGCTTATGATGTACGTCGTATAACTTCTCGGTTTTGCGGGACCTGGTAAAGCGTATTCGCGCTGAAAGAGGTGCGCGCGTTAAGGGTAGGTCAATAAAGACGAGATCTTCGGTGATAATGTTTTGATCACGGGGAATATAAATCCCGTATTCATACCCGAGGGCGACCTGACTGCGTTCGATTTGTAATAGAGCGCGCATATCAGAAATAGCAATCTTGTCATTAAAAAGATTGGCATATGTTACCTGTCCTAAGAATGATGTCTGACCCAGGGTTATTTTATCACCGTAAGAAATTGCGAGACTTCCATAATCAGTATGATTTGTATTGGGGAACTCACGTAACATTGTGTATCCAAGACCAATGGTTGCTGAAGTGGAGCGACTGACCGGTAAGGGTGATATTTTCTTAATAAGCTTAAATGTGAAAGGCAGGAGGAGTCCGGGGTTTAGTAAAGTGTTTCGCGTAAGAAACATGGCTTCGAACTTCTGTCCTGCGCCATAAGCGCCAAAGTCAGGCCTTGAACGGGTCAACCGATTAATGGTCAGTGACCAGTTATCCGTAATCCCAAACTGTCCAAATATCTCTCGCTGTGTGGTGGTGGGTGTCTTAAATTTGTTGTCGCTTATATCTTTTTTGTTTGTCGATTTAATAGTGATTTCAGCATGTCCTTTAGGGCTTAACCAAGCTCCAGCCTGACTTTCAGGGGATTGCATGAGTGCTATCATAAAAATATATAAAATTGTATGAGGCCGAAGGGGTGTTCTGGTCTTTGCATCAGCTTTGAAAAAAGCATGCGCATAAGCAAAGGCAAGGGTTGGGGAGGCGGCTACGAGATCGAGGAATACCATTTTATTTTCTTTTTTTGTAAATGGTTGTTTGAGAAATCAGAGTATCATAATAAGTCTAACATATAATAGGTGCAAAACGAATGTCTGAACTTCTTTCTTTTATGAAACATCGTCGATCAAATTTGACGCGCGAAATGACGGGGCCAGGGCCCAGCGATAGCGATATTGATGAGATTGTTCAGATCGCGACGCGCGTTCCTGATCATGGAAAACTGTCTCCATGGCGGGTTATTCATATAGACCAAGAAGCGTCAGAAGTACTTGGTGACATTGCTGCTGAAATTCGTGCGCTTGAGGGTGCTGATGAGCGTGTTCAAGCCGATGACCGAGGGCGTTTTACAAAAACACCAACTATTTTGGCAATTGTATCTTCGCCTGTGGATCATCCGAAAATACCACATTGGGAGCAGCATTTGTCTGCCGGAGCTGTATGCTATGGGGCTTTGATTGGTGCGCAGGCGCTTGGGTATGCAGCGCAGTGGTTAACGGGTTGGGCGGCTTATGATGCGCGCATTACAAAGCAACTTGGTTTATCTGAGTCTGAAAAAATTGCTGGCTTCATTCATATTGGTCATAGTGACCAACTCAAAGTCGACCGCCCACGTCCTGAACTCAAAGATGTGCTCTCTCGCGCGTCTACGTTTCGGACAGCTAATTAGGGTATCGTCATGAGCCATGGGCCCCGATGGCGGGCAGATATTATTGACTTAGCAAACCTCGCTTGGCCTGTGATTATTAATCGCTTAGGCATTATGATGCTTGGTGTGGTCGATACAATTATGGTGGGGCGGTATGCCGCCGAGCATTTGGCTTATTTTGGGCTTGGGCTTGTCATCAGTAATATCATTATTCTCATAAAGGTGGGGCTTCTCATCGGTGTACAAGTGCTGGTGTCACAGTATTTTGGTGCGCATAAATATACGTCTTGCGGTGCGGTTTGGTGGCGATCTCTGCCCTATGCAGCGGGGCTTGGATTTATTGGTTTTGTCATTTGTGCTTTTGCTGAGCCGATTTTGATTTTCTTTGGGCAAGACACTGCTTTGGCCCGTGAGGCTGGAAGAGTGTCATTCATTAATGGACTAAGCTTGCCTATTTTGGCTGTTTATATGGCAACGAGCATGTTTCTCGAAGGGATACGTCGCGTACGACCTGCTATGAT
>CBFHLW010000129.1:0-3226 GCA_965656805.1 Alphaproteobacteria bacterium | reverse complement strand
ACTCATCCAGGCGGTGCTAAAGAGAAAAAGCAATACGCTGATATTTAAAAATTTCAATTTTTATAAATAGGCGAAGGGGGTTATGCCGCCTTCGCTTTTTTGTTTTTTCAATAAAATCATAAAGACTTCGTAAACAGATTAACTATTAAATTTTGACGTTTTAAGCACCTAATTGAATAGCGATCGGGACATGATCAGAAGGCTTATCACGCTCGCGCATATGACGATCAATCCGAACATTTTTCAAGAGATCGGCGGCCATTGGACTTAAGAGGTGGTGATCTATGCGTATTCCATTATTTTTAGGAAAAGCACCAGCTTGATAATCCCAAAATGTATAGGTCTCATCCGATGGCACTTTGATTAATTCTAGTGCATCGGCATACCCTAAGTTTTTAATGGCCCTAAAATGCGCGCGACTATCATCGCGGAAGAGGGCGTCACCACGCCAAGCTTCAGGCGCATAGCAGTCAACATCACTTGGGATAATATTATAATCCCCAGCCAATACAGTCGCTTCTTCATATGATAGCAGTGTTTCAGCATGCGCCTTAAGCGCTTTCATGAAGGCAAGCTTATAGGTAAATTTAGGTCCGTTTCCTCCATCAACAGGATTGCCATTGGGCAAATAGATAGAGGCAACACGGCATACAGTCTCACCATCATTAATGACAGCTTCAATATAACGGCTTTGTTCGTCTTCAAAATTTGGAATTCCGCGTATCACATCTTCAATAGGGAACCGCGATAATATGGCTACACCATTGTATGTTTTCTGCCCAAAGGTCTCTACATTATAACCTAGGTCTTCAACTTCGCTTTTTGGGAAGGCTTCATCGATACATTTAAGCTCTTGCAGACATAAAACATCGGGTTTGACTTCGCGAATATAATCCAAAATATGGGGCAGGCGTGCTTTGGCCGAATTTACATTCCAACTGACGATTTGCATGGTTAAACAGAGAAAGATGTGCCGCAACCACATGAAGCGGTTGCGTTTGGATTACGGATCTGAAAAGAAGAACCAATCAAATCATCTACCCAGTCAACTTCTGAGCCATCCATATAATTTATTGACATTGGATCAACGAGGACTTTGACACCATCACGTTCTAAGACAATATCATCATCCATTTGTTGATCATCAATCGCAAAGCTATATTGAAAACCAGAACAGCCACCACCAAGAACAGAGATGCGCAACATCGCCCCATGGTCCTCGCTGGCGAGTATTTTTTGAATTTGTTTCACAGCATTGTCGCTGACAGATAAATTGCTCATAAATTAGAAATAGGACTAATCGTCTGACTTTTCAAGATGGTCGGATAATGTTATGCGAGATAAAGGCTTATATTGATCATATTCATCGTAAAAGCGCTTTGAGGAGAAGACATGGTTATAAAAAACCTCGCTCACTATGCTAGCTTTGCCGAGCAATCACGCGGACGCCTGTTTCATGAGCCTGAAAGTGGGACCAGAAGTGTATTTCAACGCGATAGAGATCGCATTGTCCACTCCAGCGCCTTTCGCCGACTAAAACATAAAACCCAGGTCTTTGTAGCTCATGTTGGGGATAGTTATCGAACCCGCCTGACACATTCACTTGAAGTCGCCCAAATTGCCCGCTCTCTCGCTCGGGAATTGCAGCTCGACGAAGATTTGGCAGAAACACTCGCATTGGCACATGACTTTGGACACACACCTTTTGGCCATGCTGGCGAAGACGCCTTACATGATGTTATGGCACCCTATGGCGGATTTGATCACAATGCCCAAAGTCTTCGTATCGTAACGCAACTCGAAGAGCGTTACATCGCATTTGATGGATTAAACCTCACCTGGGAGAGCCTAGAAGGTATTGTTAAACATAATGGCCCATTGCTTAAGGATGCTGTTAAAATTGAAGATCTGCCCTATGCCATTCGTGCTTATTCTGATATTCAATCCCTCGAGCTCGATGGTTGGCCAAGCGCTGAGGCCCAAGTCGCCGCATGGGCAGATGATATTGCATACAATAACCACGATATTGATGATGGCTTAAGGGCTAATTTGTTCACCATAGATGATTTAAGCCAATTACCGATGATTGGAGACATTATCCAGGATATTAAAACGAAACATCCTAATGTTGCATTTAAACGTTTACGCCATGAGGCCATCCGCCAAATGATTTCACGCATGATTTCAGACCTTGCCCGCGAAACACGGCGCCGAATTGCAGTCTATAATCCACAGTCAGTGGAAGAGGTCAGGGCGCTTAAGGCACCATTGGTTGGTTTTTCTAAGGAGATGGAAGAACAAAACCTCATTATTAAGGCTTTCTTGCGCGAACGCATGTATCGTCATTTCACAGTCAATCGTTCGATGAGCAAAGCCAAACGTCTCGTCAAAAGCCTCTTTACACTTTTTCTCGAAGACCCAATGCTTTTACCAACCGAATGGGCAGCAAAATGTGTTGCGAATGAAAATAAAATGAATGCACGTGTCATATGCGATTATGTCGCGGGAATGACAGACCGCTTCGCCATGGCCGAATATCGAAGGCTATTTGATGTCACCGACGAATTAGCCTAGATCGAGTATAATAAATGCCTATTCCATGCCGCGAAAACAAGACGCGAGAGCACTATGAATATTTTTAATGAGTATAAAACAAGAATTGAAACGCATGTTAATGCCCTTATAGCGTCGGGCGTCGTCCCTCAAGGTATCGATGTTTCGCGCGCGACAGTCGAGCCGCCGCGTGAAGCCGCACATGGAGATTTGGCTTCGAATATAGCCATGGTTCTTGCAAAAGCGGCTGGCATGAAACCTCGCGATCTCGCAGAACATATTGCCAAGTTACTAGAAGCAGATGAAGATATAACTGGCGTTGATATTGCTGGACCTGGTTTTATCAATATCAAACTCAAACAAGATATATGGCATGACTTAGCACGGGGGATCCTTCGCGACGGACCTAAATTTGGACGCTCAGCGATGGGGCAAGGCGAAAAAATAAATTTGGAATATGTTTCCGCAAACCCAACCGGGCCCATGCATGTTGGTCATGCACGTGGTGCTGTGGTTGGTGACGCTTTAGCAAGCCTATTAGAGGCAGCAGGCTACAAAGTAACAAAAGAATATTATATTAATGATGCTGGTGGACAAGTGAGAGTGCTTGCCCAATCTGCTCTTTTACGGATGAGAGAGGCATTAGGCGAAACGATCGACATTCCAGAAGGGT
>CBFHLW010000128.1:0-3259 GCA_965656805.1 Alphaproteobacteria bacterium | reverse complement strand
AAAGCTATGTCCAAAGCCATCATCAATGAGTTTTTTATAAGCCTGTAATGTCTCGGGGTCGCAGCTACACATATCATCGGCCAATGACATTGCGGTTGCCACAAGTTTATCTGCTGGCACCACTCGGCTCAGAATACCCCAAGCACAAGCAGTCTCTGCATCAATGAAATTGCCGGTCAAAGACAGTTCTTTTGCGCGTGACATACCGACCAAACGCGAGAGCTTTTGGCTCAACCCCCAACCAGGCACAATGCCAACGCGCGCATGCGTGTCTGCAAACCGCGCATTGGTCGACCCAATGATCACATCGCAAGCCAAAGCAAGCTCAAAACCGCCCGTAATTGCAACGCCATTTATGGCGCCAATGATTGGGCCTGTGAACCGAGAGAGTGATACCACTGGATCATCGGCATCAATAGCCAACGCCGGACCGCCACTGCCGGCTTCTCCCATTTCTTTAAGATCAAGCCCCGCCGTAAAAGCACGTTCCCCGGCCCCCGTCAGCACCATTACACGCACATTTGGATTTGCCTCTAGGTCATTAACGACTGTCGCCAACTGGCTTCGCAATGCACCAGACAAAGCATTCATGGCTTCGGGCCTGTTTAAAGTGACAAGGGCGACTTCATTCTCAATTGAAACTGTTACAAATTCACTCATATTTATCTCACTTATCGTCTGAATTAAAAGGACTTGTCGTCTGAACTAGAAAGACTTGGCAGAGGCCAAGGCCCCCATTCGTGCAGAAATTTGGTGAAACTCCACGACCATTTCAGAAATAATATCCGCGACGGGCTTCACCCCATCGATAAGGCCTGATGTCTGGCCCGCAAGCCCGACAGCGGCTTCCATATCCCCTCCAAAATAAAGATCGAGAATGTTTTTCATCGTATCCGGTGGCATCAGCCCCTCTTCATAAATTGACAGCGAACGATCGGTTTTAAGCGCGCGCAAACAAGGCGTCGCTTTTTTGTTAAGAACAACGGTACCTGTCGTTGGGGCGTTCACAATTGCTGTTTTATAATTGTCATGAACCGGGCTTTCGAGCGCAGACACAAAACGCGTCCCCATTTGCACGGCCTCGGCACCAAGCGCAAAAGCTGCCGCCATGCCACGACCATCGCAAATACCGCCTGCGGCAACCAAGGGCACATCGACCGCGGCGCGCACGGCTTGCAAGAGCACCAAGGATGAGACTTCCTCAGGATTTTTAAAGCCGCCACCTTCCGCGCCCTCAACGACGAGCCCATCGACACCCGCATCAACACATTTTACCGCAGCCTCAACCGTGGGCACAGCATGGTAAACAATAATCCCGGCATCTTTTAACGGCTTGATAAATTTGGCAGGACTTCCCGCCGATGTTGTGACAAATTTAACACCGCTCTGACAAATATAGGTCAGCATAGCGTCGTCACGTAAAAACATTATTGGCAAATTCACGCCGAAAGGGTTCGCCGTCAGCCCCGGCATTTTTTCTATTTCGGCCTTACAGTTTTCTGTCTCACCCGATGATGTTTCAATGATACCTAATCCACCCGCATTACAGACGGCCGAAGCCAATTGCGACCGTGCAATCCACCCCATAGGCGCTTGGATAATAGGATATTTCGCACCCGTATGTGCCAGAAAACGGTTTGTCATAATTTCTCCAAATCAATGTATAATCATCTATGTCATCAGACTTAGCGAGGTTAAGCAATGTTTAATGCATGTCAATAATTTGCGGCATATTGCGCCTTATACGAAGTTCATGGCATGCTTTGTCAAATCTTGAGAGAATAAGAAGGACGCGTTTATGACGGACGGTGGGTTTAAAGATCAAATAGCCTTCAATCTCAATGCGCTGAATGAGATGGTGCCCTATTCGCGATTATTGGGCATTCAATTGACACATGTCGAAAAAACAGAAATTCATGGCGAAATGCCCGTCACGCGCGACATCACCAATCACACCCCTAATGTTCACGGCGGCGCGATTATGTCCTTTGCTGATGCACTGGGAGCTGTAGGTGCTTTTTTGAATATGCCAGACGGCGCTGAAGGCACGACAACAATTGAAAGCAAAACCAATTTCATTAAACCTGCAATGATCGACGATAAACTCATCGGTATTTCGCGCCCCCTTTCCGTTGGCAGACGGCTGTCTATCTGGCAAACCGATATTACCCGCAATGATGGAAAACGCGTTGCGCAGGTAACACAAACACAGATTTATCTCTAGAATAAATCTATTAATAAAGGAGAAGATTTTGCAGGTGTTTTTATATGTGTCCATAACCATTGGCGTTATCATACTGTTCCTTTTCACAAGCCAGATATTGAGAAATGGCTCTATTCCAGAATTAACCAATGAAGCAAAATCGCGCGCGCCATACAATCATGTTGAGCTTAGCCACGGCGCTATTCATTATGAGCTTAAGGGTCCGGAGGACGGACCTGTGGCGGTGCTTGTCCATGGTTTCTCAACCCCCTTATTTATTTATGAACAAAATGTTGCCGCCTTGATCGAGGCTGGCTTTCGCGTTTTACGCTTTGATCATTATGGCCGCGGATGGTCAGACCGCCCCAAAACAGATTACGATGCCGACTTATATGATCGAACCCTCATCGAATTACTGGATGCTTTACAGATCACCCAGCCCATTCATTTGGTCGGCCTATCCATGGGGGGCATTATCTCGGCGGAATTTACCGTCCGTCACCCTGAGCGGGTTAACAAGCTTGTACTTCTGGTTCCTGCGGGTTTAACGCTTGCCGACCAAGGGCTTCGTGGTAAGTTGCTTCGCATTCCTTTGATTGGCGACTATATTTGGGACCGCTTTGCTGTATCTGCGATTGCCAATGGTTATGACGAAAGCGCTTTTGAGCCTCGGCATCGCCTGCAAGGCAAAATTAACGAGCAATTTAAATATCGCGGGGTAAGCGCTGCGCTTTTGTCGACATTCCGCAACCTTCCCATGGCCAATTGTGACAACACTTACGCCCAGCTCGAGGCGACGAAAGTACCAACAATGGCTATATTTGGCACAGATGATGACACAGTGCTTATTGAGAGCTCTGCGCGCTTACGCGCACTTGCACCAAGCGCCAAAATTATTGACATTAAAGGGGCTGGGCATGGGCTGAACTTCCAAAATTATGAAACGGTGAACCCATTGCTCGTCGAATTTCTAACGCAACCATAGAGGCGATATTATGACAGATTTAATTTTACAATCCCTAGATGACAATGGTGTTCTTACCATTACGCTAAATC
>CBFHLW010000127.1:0-3293 GCA_965656805.1 Alphaproteobacteria bacterium | reverse complement strand
GCTGGGAATTTATACTCGGTTCAAGCTATGTCGCACTCGGCGCGCTAGTTCTGACACTCAATCTAAAATCACAAATTTATTATGGTTTCAAATTGGCCAGCATTGTCTTTTTATCCATCTTATATATCGCAACATATATCGCTATTGGCGAAATACGAGGATGGGCAATAGAAAAAGAACCACCAAGCCCATTCAAACTTCATTGGGCTGTTATTGAAGAGCCTGACAAAAGAAACGGCACAGAGGGTATGATTTATATTCTTGGGCAAGAGATAAATGCATATGGAACATTACAAGGCCAACCCAGATTATATGGCTTGCCTTTTAGCCCAGCGCTTGCTCAAGAAATAGAAAATGCGCGTGCGGCAATAGAAGACGGTAAACCAATCGAGGCAAATTTAGCATATAAAGCAAAAAAAGTTGAAGACGAGGATTTCGACGATATGCAAAAGCGCGAGGGCGCAAACGCCCAACCCGATAGCGCAAGCGATGCAGATCGTCTTACGTTAAATTTCAGAGAAATACCAAAACCAGACTTACCAGCAAAACCGGTTCAGTAAACTTTCCTCCCAAAAAATTCTGACCTAAATATCCGGAAAAAAGTGACTGAGACTGATAGCGTGTTGTATGACAGAGGGTTGCCGATTGTCAGAGGTGCTTTTGTAACAGTAAGCAACCTCCATCCCCCCCGCAATAAGGCGTCCGCTCGAGCTTGGCGACCGAATTAATATCACCCCAAATATGTTGTTCATGACCATCATTTAACAGCCCAAACAGATCTGGCATCTCGATAAATGCTGACCACTTCACCGCACTAATTAAAATTACTAACAGAAAAGAAGCCTCGCCCCCCCTCGGCGTCGAGATAAAAAAAACGGGTACCAAAGGGCACCCGTTTTCATTAGATATTTTTTACCTCAAGAGGTTAGAAAGCTACTCAAGAACAGCTTGCTTGGCAGCTTCCTGAACTTCGTAATCTTGCCGAGCGCGTGTGTTGATGAAAGCATGAATATCCTCAACATCAGACTCCGACAAGCGATCAGAGAAGCCAACCATACCGCGATCGGCTAATATGCCGCCCAGCACAATATCTTTAAATAGACGATGCGTTTCTGGGCTCATTTTTCTCAGATCAGGAATAGCCGGACCACCAATAACGGCGATACCATGACAGAATGTGCAGACCTCGTGATAAAGCTCCATGCCATTATCGATCTGTTCAGCTGAGGCTTCAACGACAGGAGGCTCTGGGATTTCACGCTCGTAAAGATCTGGTGTTTCGATTTTACCGCCACCATTCAACTTGAAAACAAGCGTTTTACCATAGTTACCATAACGCGCTGAAGCTGGCATTGCGCCCGCACCCTCGGTGATGCCCGCGCCACCAGAACCGACTTGAATAGCTACATATTGCTCACCATTAATGGCGTATGTAATGGGGGGAGCGATCGTACTTGTATATGTATTGACCTTCCACAATTCTTCGCCCGTCGTCGCATCATAGGCAACGAAATAACCGTCGCCATTTCCTTGGAACACAAGACCAGACTCAGTTGACAGTGTGCCGCCATTCCAGTGCATACTATGCTCGCGCGCCCAATGCTTTTTACCAGATATCGGATCAAAGGCCAGCAAGTAGCCACGCGGCGCTGGCATGTCAGGATGCTCAGCAAGAAGCGGTAGCAGACGGCCAAACTCAATGCCAGTGTTCCAGCCACCCTCAATATATTTATATTTTCCTGTTGCCTTAAAGTCATGATCAACATCAAAAACCAATGGGCTTTCAATTGCAGGAATATAAACAAGCCCCGTATTCGGATTATAAGACATGGCCATCCAGTTATGACCACCCAGTGGGCCAGGCAAAATCCACTTAGACTTGCGGGACTTATTAAAGTCACGTGAGTCATTTTCTACAGGACGGCCCGTTTTCATATCAACATGGCTAGCCCAATTTACTGCAACATAAGGATTGGCGCGAAGAAGTTCGCCCGTTACCCTATCAAGAACATAAAAGAAACCGTTTTTAGGGGCCTGCATAATGACTTTGCGCTGGGCGCCATCAATTTCAATATCAGCCAACATTAAGTCTTGAACGGCTGTATAATCCCATGTGTCCCCAGGTGTTGTTTGATAATGCCAACGGTATTCACCCGTTGACGCATCAAGCGCAACAATGGAGGATAGATAGAGGTTGTCTCCGCCACCTGGTGAACGAATTGAACGCGTCCATGGCGACCCATTACCAACACCGAGATAAAGTAAATTTGTTTCGGGATCATAAACAATGGTATTCCAGACTGTGCCGCCACCGCCAATTTTCCACCACTCCCCACCCTTCCAGGTCGGCATGGCCTGATCTAAACCTGAGTTTTCAACGGGTAATGCAGGATCACCAGGAACGGTATAGAAGCGCCAAACCTCTTCACCTGTCTTGGTATTATAGGCTGTGACATAGCCACGAACACCTAACTCGCCACCGCCATTGCCGATAAATACCAGACCATTCGCAACACGCGGGGCACCAGTAATTGTATAAGCGCGTTCGCGGTCAATCAACGTATTAACCCGCCAAATCACTTCACCAGTCTCAGCATTTAATGAAATCAAATAACCATCAAAACTGGCAACATAAACGGCGCCCTCATAGACGGCGACACCACGATTCACGACATCACAGCAACCCTTAGCCGCCCAAGCACCGGGGACTTCAGGATCATAGCTCCATATTTCTTCGCCAGTCTCAGCATCAACAGCGTAAACAACACTCCAAGATGAGGTCATATACATAATGCCATCCACAACGATGGGCGATGCTTCCAACCCTCGGTTAGTGTACATGTCCATTTGCCAAGCCAACTCAAGCTGGCTTACATTCTCTTTATTAATTTGCGTTAAAGGCGAGTGACGTTGCTCTGAATATGTACGACCATAGGACAACCAGTTTCCTGGCTCACTATCAGCTTCAACAATCCTCTGAGAATCAATTTGACCGATGTTAGAGCTTGGCTCAGCCCCGCCCTCAAGTCCGCTTGATCCATATACACCCTCATCGGTCGATAGACCAGAAATGAGAGTTGCCGAAATAAGTCCTAACGCAACAAGATTAACTACTGTGGCTTGCATACGCGATAAAGTCGGGTGTGCCATTCAATTCCTCCCTGAATATGGCAATACTGTAAAATATTTTTTAATAAGGTCAAACATCTTAATATTTTGATCACAAATAAATTTCATAAAAATCTTGTGCGAATATTAAGCTGTATTAGTATAACTTAAGGGGAGATTATTAA
>CBFHLW010000126.1:0-3309 GCA_965656805.1 Alphaproteobacteria bacterium | reverse complement strand
CGAAGGGTGTCATTTATAAAGGCCGCAGCGAAGGCATGAACCAGTGGAAATCCGCCCATAGCGTGACCACCGATGCGCGCACACTTGAACAAGCCATGGTTGGCGCCGATGTGTTCCTTGGGTTATCTGCAAAAGGCGCGATTACGCCTGAAATGGTTAAATCAATGGCTGACCAACCCATTATTTTTGCCATGGCTAATCCGGATCCAGAAATTACACCAGAAGAAGTCGCTAAAGTGCGTGATGACGCAATCATGGCCACAGGACGCTCTGATTATCCTAATCAGGTTAATAATGTGCTTGGCTTTCCCTATATTTTCCGTGGCGCTCTCGACGTGCGTGCCAGCACCATTAACGAAGAGATGAAAATTGCCTGCGCCAATGCGCTTGCTATGCTGGCGCGCGAAGACGTGCCGGATGAAGTTGCTGCAGCCTATAGCGGCGAGCGCCCTCGGTTTGGCCCGAACTATATCATTCCCGTGCCCTTCGACCCGCGGCTGATTAGAGATATTCCCGTAGCTGTTGCGCAAGCGGCAATGGATAGCGGTGTTGCACGCAAACCAATTATTGATGTCGATCGCTACCGCGAACAGCTCACGGCTCGCCTTGACCCCGCCGCGAGCTCGCTCCAGATCATCATTAATAAAGCTCGAAAGTCACCCAAGCGCATGATCTTTGCCGAAGGCGAGCAAGAACAAGTCATCCGCGCGGCCGCTGCCTATGCGGATTTAGGGCTGGGCCAGCCCATATTAATTGGCACAGAGCAAATCGTTCGTGAGCAAATGGAATTACTTGGCTTAAGTGATCGCACCGACTTAATCGTTCACGATACGCGTAATTCAACGCGCCAAGACGCATATGCAGACTATCTTTATCAGCGCAAACAGCGCAAAGGCCATCTGCAACGCGACTGCCATCGCATGGTCAGCAATGATCGTAATATCTATGGCGCATGCATGCTTGCAAATGGCGATGCAGATGCCATGGTCACGGGTGTCACGCGGAGTTATTCGAATGCTCTTGAAGAAGTATGCGAGGTTATTAACCCGCGCCCCAACCATCGCGTAATGGGCCTAACCATGATGATTGCACGCGGCAGAACGATTATGGTTGCCGATACCAATGTGATTGACATGCCAACCAGTCAAGAGCTTGCTGATATTGCAGTACAATCGGCAAAGACAGCCCGCGCGCTCGGCCATGAACCTCGTGTTGCGATGCTCGCTTATTCAACCTTTGGACACCCAGAGGGCGACCGCTCGGTTTATGTCCGCGAAGCTGTTCAAATTTTAGATGAGCGCAAGGTTGATTTTGAATATGAAGGCGAAATGGCTGTCGATGTTGCCCTAAATCGTGACGCTATGAGCTTATATCCTTTCTGCCGCCTCAGCGAGCCGGCTAATATTTTGGTCATGCCGGCCATTCACTCAGCATCAATTTCAACCAAACTCCTGGAGGAGCTGGGTGGCGCAACAATGATTGGGCCAATTCTTGTTGGGCTAGAACATTCTGTGCAAATCGCGCGCATCGGAGCAACCGCAACTGAAATCCTCAATACGGCGGCAATTGCAAGTTACGGCTTGGAGACTATCAATTAAGACTGCTGCAATAACAAAATGCACATGACTTAATTTGCAAAGCCATCGGCCTTTACAGGTGCCGTGCAGCAGGACGATACCGCCAATTCATCGCCACAGCTAAACTTTGCTCGGATATCATCTCGCTGTTTTCAATATCCGCTAATGTGCGCGCAACGCGTAACAAGCGGACAAAACCGCGGGCTGATATTTCATTTTTCACGATAATCTGATCTAACAAGTTTTGGGCCTCGGGTGACATGTGAGACGCGGTAAAAAAGGCTGTGCTGCTCAAATATCGATTAAGTTCTCCCTGACGCCCCAGTTGTAATTTGCGTGCGGCAATCACACGTGCCGCCACTTTCTCCGAGGGCTCACTATGGTGAGCGGTTAGCATATCGCCAAGCGGCACAGGCGGGACCTGAAGAATAATATCGAACCGGTCCATCATCGGGCCCGAAACGCGTCCGAGATAATCTTGCATACAAGCAGGCAACCGTTTGCAGGCCCGCTCTGGGTCATTCGCATAACCACACCGACAAGGATTCATCGCGGCGATAAGTTGGAAGCGCGCGGGATATGTAACATGCATAGACGCGCGCGCAATATGCACTTCTCCAGCTTCAATCGGCTGCCGCAACGCGTCTAAAACTTGGCGCGGAAACTCCGGTAATTCATCTAAGAACAAAACGCCATTGTGAGCCAACGATACCTCGCCTGGGCGTACCATCCGCCCTCCGCCAATGAGCGCCGCCATACTAGCCGAATGGTGTGGAGCTCGGAATGGGCGCTGAGCCGATAGCCGCGTCAAACCAGATGGCGCCGCAAGGCTTGATATCATATTAATGTCCAATGCCTCTTGCGGCGTTAAAGGCGGTAAAATAGATGGCAATCGACTTGCGAGCATAGATTTTCCGGCACCAGGCGGACCAATAAACAAAATATTGTGACCGCCTGCGGCAGCCACCTCAAGCGCAAGCCGCGCTTCACTTTGACCCCGCACATCAACTAAATCTGGTGATCGTTCAGTTGTGATCGGCAATGAAGGTTCGGGCGTTGGCAATAAGCGCGTGCCATTGAGATGTGCAAGAAGTGCTAAAAGATGCGGGGCGGCAATAATCCCGGGGGCATCAGGGCGCGCAATACCTGATAATGTCGCCTCTGGCCCATTCACGGCAGGGCAGATCAGCCCAAAGCCATTTGCCAACGCGGCCATAGCTGCCGGCAAGGCGCCAGAAACTGGACGACAGCTCCCATCCAAACCCAATTCACCAACCACAAAATAACCAGCAACATCATCTTGTTTAAGACCCCCCATAGCAACTAGTAAGCCAAGAGCGATCGCTAGATCGTAATGACTTCCCTCTTTGGGGAGATCCGCCGGCGAAAGGCTTATGGTTATTCGATCATAAGGCAGTGATAAGCCAATAACATTTAAAGCCGCACGAACGCGTTCGCGACTTTCCGCAATGGCTTTATCCGCCAAACCCACAACGCTAAAGGCATGCTGACCAGGCGCTAGATGCACCTGAACATCAACGCCAATAGCATCTAGCCCACGAAAGGCGAGTGTTTTGATAAGAGCGACCATTTTTTTCTTTATTATTTTGGCAACAAGTTAAAACTAGCTTATCACTCTATTCACCATCACAAAAGCCTATTTCTAGGGCGCAAATTTTGCCTGCCGCCACGCCTCACCCGCCAGGGTTGCTAAAACATAGAAAAATGTTAG
>CBFHLW010000125.1:0-3372 GCA_965656805.1 Alphaproteobacteria bacterium | reverse complement strand
CTTGAACGCGATGGTGTATTGGTTGCCGGGTTAATCTATAACCCCATCACTGACGAAGTTTACAATGCAGAGCGCGGAACTGGCGCTTATCTTAATAATAAGCGTATCCGCGTGTCATCGCGCACCAAATTGTCAGAGTCATTATTTGCAACTGGCATTCCACACCAGGGACGATCAGACCCAGAGAAATTCGTTAAAGACATGAACACGCTCATGCCAAAAGTTGCTGGCATTCGCCGCTTTGGGTCCGCCGCCCTTGACCTGGCTTATGTTGCCGCAGGCCGCCTTGATGGATATTGGGATCGTGCTTTACAACCTTGGGATATGGCAGCAGGCATTGTGATTGTGCGTGAAGCAGGCGGCATGGTCAGTGATATTGATCTAAGCGGTAAGTTTTTAGATAGCGGAAATATTATCGCGGCTAATGAATCTATGTATGACGCTCTCGGGAAATGCCTCGAACGATAGAAACCCTAAAGGATACATTAGTCAGTCATTCCTTTACTCTGCTGCTTTTTGTCCAAACTGAAGCTTGGCCAATTGCCCGTAAAGTCCGCCAGCCTTCATCAAGCTTTCATGCGTGCCACTTGCCACAACTCGTCCTTGATCCATAACCACTATGCGATCGGCCTGCAAAATCGTCGCCAGGCGATGGGCAATGACAAGTGTCGTCCGCCCCTTCATCAAATGCGCTAAAGCATCCTGAACAAGTCGCTCGCTTTGAGCATCGAGCGCACTTGTTGCTTCATCCAAAAGTAAAATCGGCGCATCGCGCAAAATAGCCCTCGCAATGGCAAGCCGTTGGCGTTGTCCGCCAGATAAATTAACCCCTCGCTCTCCCAAAGGGCTTAGATAGCCATGAGGCAAATCCTCAATAAATTCAGCGGCATGCGCAGCTTGTGCCGCCGCCTCAACCTCGGCTTGCGTCGCGTCTGGGCGCCCAAAACGAATATTGTCCAAAACCGACATGCCAAAAATAACCGTCTCTTGTGGAACGCTCGATAGAGATTGACGCAATTCAGTGGGATCAAGAGCCATCACATCTACGCCATCAACAAATATCTCCCCCTGCTGACGATCATAAAATCGCGGCAAAAGCTGAAATACAGTTGACTTACCAGCCCCTGAAGGGCCGACAAGCGCCACAGTTTCGCCAGGATTAACCGTAAGAGAAAAATCTTTGAGCGCAGCTTGGTCTGGGCGTGAGGGATAATTGAACTGCACCCCCTTAAAGGCAATCATGCCCTGCACAGGATGCGGCAGATGTAAAGGATGTTCTGGCGCAGAAATATCGGGCGTTTCTTCCAGCAGCTCCACCAAGCGCTCGGTCGCCCCAGAGGCCAATTGAATATCGCCCCAAACTTCTGATAACGCACCAATAGATGTGGCGCATAAAACAGCATAAAGCACAAACTGGCTTAACACCCCACCCGTCATTGTGCCTGATAAAACATCATGCGCACCAACCCATAGCAACCCGACAACACCAGAGAAAACGAGAACGATGGCAACCGCAGTGAGTATTGATCGGGCGATGATACGACGCTTTGCAACCCAAAAGGACTGCTCGACTGCGAAACTAAATCTGTCCCGATCGACCTGTTCATGGGTGAAGGCTTGCACCACTTGCATAGCAGAGAGCGTTTCAGAGGCATGCGCACTTGTATCAGCTAAACGGTCCTGACTATCACGCGACAAACGCCGAACCAATCGGCCAAAGCCAATAACTGGCACAATAATAGCTGGAAGAGCGAGTGCCGCCATCATACTCAATTTAGGGCTTGTATAGACCAACATCCCAGCCGACCCGACAAACATAAATAAATTACGCAGTGCAATCGAGGCAGATGACCCAACGACAGTTTTAATCAAAACCGTGTCAGCCGTGAGACGCGACAAGACCTCGCCAGTGCGCGTTGTTTCAAAAAATGCTGGGCTAAGGCGCGTAATGTGAGCATAAACGTCATTTCGTAGATCAGCCGTTACTCGCTCCCCTATCCAACTCACGAAGAAGAAACGCGTCGCGCTGGCAACACCCAAGGCGCCCGCAACAATGATCATAGCTAAAAAATATTGATCAATAACAGCGCTATCCGTCCCGGAAAAACCGCCATCAATAACGAAACGCGCGGCAATGGGCAGAACCAATGTCGATAACGTCGCGCAAATGAGAGCAATAAATGCCCCGAGTAACATATATGGATATTTTAAGATAAATGGTGCGAGCGCCCGCAGAGGCTTGAGCGTACGAGACTTAGTGCGCCGAAGCGCCTGGTCTTCGAGTGATAAATTCTCTTGTTGAACGCCTGATTGTGCTGATTGTGTCATGACCTATACTTTCGACGACTTTATAACAGCCCCGCTCCGACAAAACCACAAACAATTAAAATTCTGAAGTGGAAGAGACATTTTGCCTCTTTTTGTTCCAAATTAGCCCGATCGGGCTTGCCTATCTTGCCATCTTCGTCTATTAAACGCCCTCAATCAGGCTTTAACGGATATATACCGATGAAAAAAGACATTCACCCAGACTATCACATGATCACAGTCGTCATGAATGATGGATCTACATATCAAACGCGCTCCACTTATGGTGAAGAAGGCGCGACACTGACCCTTGATATCGACCCAACAACGCATCCAGCTTGGACCAAAGGCGCACAAACGCTCCTTGACCGCGGTGGCCGCGTCAGCCGTTTCAATAAAAAATTCGACGGTTTTATTAGCTAGGCTAAATAAAATCTACTTTTTAAAAAGGGCTTCTGCGTCAGCGTGGGAGCCCTTTTTATTATCTAATACTTGCTTAATTCGTTCAATTTCATGGCTTAGAACCTCAATACGTTCGCCTAGCTCGTCAATGCTTAATCGACTCAAATCCTCGCCAACGAGTTGTTTGAGCGTATCAGACATTTTCTGTGGTTCAAGATCGTCCATTCCATTACTCCATATTGCCAATCGCATTGCGAGCAGTTTAAGTAAAATATAATACTGTGAAAAGGATACATCATCATGTCGGACCAAGTTTTTGACCTTCCAACAAAAATGCGCGCTATTCAAATCGGTGAAACGCGCACAGCAGATAGTCTTTATATTGAACATATTGCTGTCCCATCACCGGGCGCATATGAAGTGCTTGTTGCGGTTGGAGCAGCTGGGGTTAATCGTGGCGACTGCTACCAGCGACTTGGCTTTTACCCGCCCCCCCCCGGCGCCTCTGACATTATGGGGTTAGAATTCTCGGGCACTGTTGTGGCTTTGGGAGATCATGTAACGCGTTGGCAAATTGGCGATCGCATCGCGGCACTTGTTGCCGGGGGTGCATATGCTGAATTTGCAACTGTGCATGAGGACCACGCCCTGCCAATTCCGGAA
>CBFHLW010000124.1:0-3431 GCA_965656805.1 Alphaproteobacteria bacterium | reverse complement strand
TTAAGCGGTAAGCTTATTCGCCGGCGACAGTTTTACGACGGCGCCGGTCAAGCGGCTGATAAGCAAGCGCAGCATGTGTTGAGCAATATGGGCTTCCATGACCCGCGCGCGCACCACAAAAATGAAAATCTCGCTGACCAGGATCACCAATCGGCCATTTGCAAGTATGTTCGGTTAAATGCAGAACACTTGCCCGCTCCTCGGCACTAAGAAGTGGCTGTGGAGGCTCGATGGGTTCTTTGAAACGATCGAGATTATCACTTTTATAACTTCGCTGTGACGATGGCGCCTCGAGCGTTTCGCGGCCTCGCGATTGTGCACTAATGCGCGCTGTTGACACGCGGGCAGGCGTCGCGCGGCCCGAAAGGCCAAGGCGATGGACTTTGCCAATAACAGCATTTCGTGTCACGCCACCCATCTGACGGGCAATCTGGCTGGCGCTCAGGCCTTCCGTCCATAATTTCTTCAATAACTCGACGCGTTCTTCTGTCCAGGCCATGTTCGCCTCCTTGATTAAATTCATCTTCATTGCAACCCATTTGGGCGACGCTTTTGGAGCTCTCTTATGGCCTTTTTAAGGCCAATGACCATGAAACAAGTCGCTTTAAAAGAAAGGCGGCTTGCCAGGCAACGTAATATAAATTTCGCTGCCTATGATTCTCTACCTGCGGGTTTAAACCCCAAAAGCGTTCCACATCTTGTGGTTAGCACTATTATGTCTACGAGATATAGGCCCCCCAAGGGAAGCGGCCGTATGCGTTTATCCACAAAAACGGGAGGTTTTCCCCTGCAAACTCCTATTTTATGGGCATTTTGCATAAAAATCGGTGCTTGCGTCCTCCAAAAAAAAGTCTAATCTGCCGAAATGTCAGACAAACAAACAATAAATAAAATATTTGATAAGCCGATAAATCCTTATGGTGAACGCCATTTTGGGTCCTTCAATTGGCTGGGTCTCTGGACGCTTTACTTAAAAGAAGTGAAGCGATTTTGGAAAGTTGCCATGCAGACCTTGGCAGCGCCGATTATTACAACCTTGCTGTTTTTGGTTATTTTTTCGATTGCTCTGGGTGGATTGCGACCGGATATTAATGGGGTCCCTTTTGCCTCTTTCTTGGCGCCAGGCTTGGTCATGATGGCGATTGTTCAAAATGCATTTGCCAATAGTTCCTCTTCCTTGCTGGTCGCTAAGGTGCAAGGAAACATTGTTGATGTTTTAATGCCGCCGCTTTCACCAGGTGAGTTAACGATTGCTATCGCTATGGGCGGTATGACCCGCGGTATTTTTGTTGGCATGGGCACATATCTGGGTATGCTGTTTATTATCCCATTCGAGATACATAGTATTTGGGCGGCAATTTTCTTTGCTTTCAATGCATCCCTATTGATGGCTTTTATTGGTCTCATTGGCGGTATTTGGGCAGAAAAATTTGATCATTTGGCAACAATTACAAACTTTGTCATTACCCCTTTGTCTTTCTTATCGGGAACATTTTACTCAGTTGAGCAATTACCATCCCTTGCCTATACGATCACACAGTTTAACCCCTTCTTTTTTATGATTGATGGGTTTCGCTATAGTCTGACAGGGCATAGTGAGGGAAATTTAGTAGCTGGCGGCATCACGCTCGTCGTTCTGAATATTATATTCTGGGCGTTGTGCTATATTCTTATTCGCAAAGGATTCCGGATAAAAAGTTAATCTATTGCCGCATTTGCTAAAAATGCTATTATAAATTATGGCCGTCCGCTTTGGGCGGCCTTTTTGATTTTTAACCCATGCGTTTTAATGCATACTTTGCTCTTCGTCAGCAAAGGGAGAGTGGATCATGTCGAAGCATGTCATGCCGACCTATCGGCGGACAGAGTTGTGTTTTGATCGCGGTGAAGGCAGTTGGCTCGTCACTGAGAGTGACGAACGTTATCTAGATTTTGGATCCGGGATTGCGGTCACAACACTTGGTCATAATCACCCAGCGCTCATCGATGCGCTTGAAAAACAAGCGCATAAACTTTGGCATGTTTCAAATATTTATAAAATTCCAGCCCAAGAAAAATTAGCCGACAGCCTGTGTGCCCAAAGTTTTGCGGACCATGTCTTTTTTTGCAACTCAGGAACAGAGGCAATTGAAGGCGTTATTAAGACCATCCGAAAGTATTTTTCGCATCAAGGACAGCCGCAAAGACATAAAATACTGACTTTTAAAGGCGCATTTCACGGCCGAACCTTAGGGGCGTTGGCTGCGACAGGAAATGCCGCTTATCTCGACGGCTTTGGACCAGCGCTTCCCGGATTTGTCCAAATTGAAAGCTTTGATATAGAGCTTGTCAAAGCCGCGATTGACGCTGAAACAGCCGCAATTCTCATTGAGCCGATCCAAGGTGAGGGCGGTGTTCGTTCAGTGGGGGGCGCATTTTTGCAACAACTTCGCGAGGTTGCGGACGCGCATGATCTTTTGCTTGCCTTTGATGAAGTGCAATGTGGTATTGCCCGGACGGGGGCTTTGTTTGCGCATCATTTATTTGATGTCGAGCCAGATGTAATGGCCATCGCCAAGGGTCTTGGTGGCGGCTTTCCAGTTGGTGCCTTTTTGGCGACCGCAAAAGCGTCCGCAGGCATGGTGGCGGGTACGCATGGCTCAACTTATGGTGGTAATCCCCTCGCCATGTCTGTTTCTCAAGCGGTCATTGATATTGTCGGAACGCCAGCTTTCTTAGAAGATGTGTGTCAAAAAGCGGCGCATTTCAGGCAGGGCTTATCGCGTATCCTGGATAGCTATCCGCAGGTTGTAGATGGGATGCGTGGGGAAGGCCTAATGCTGGGGCTCCATTGTGTGTTAGAAAATACCAAACTTGTTGAGGCGTTACGGGATGAATATTTGCTCACGGTAGGAGCAGGCGAGAATACAATCAGATTGGTTCCGCCATTAAATGTCACAAAAGATGAGATTGATATCGCCTTAGGCGCTTTAGAGCGAGCATGTCATAAGCTAGCCGATGCCTCAAAAATGGCGGATTAGGAATAAATAAGATGAACCACGACTTTCTAGATTTATCAGCACTCAGCAAAGAGTCTGCGCGTCTCATTATTGACGAGGCCAAGGCCCGAAAGGTTGCGCGGCATGGGTTTGCGAAAGCACAAATTGATGCTGATGCCCCATTGGCAGGTCATATGTTGGCGATGATTTTTGATATGCCGTCCACAAGAACGCGTTTGTCTTTTGATCTCGCTATGCGCCAATTAGGCGGCCAGACAATGATGATCAATCAGTCCGAGAGCCAATTGGGCCGCGGCGAAAGTATTGCAGATACAGCGCGTGTCATATCACGGTTTAGTGATGCGGTCATGATCCGGACTGGAAGCCACAAGAATATTGAAGACTTTTCAGACCATGCCTCCGTGCCAGTTATTAATGGGCTGACATCATTTA
>CBFHLW010000123.1:0-3477 GCA_965656805.1 Alphaproteobacteria bacterium | reverse complement strand
CATCTGTTGAGTAATGATTATATGTTCAAAAAAAGGACTGCCATTAATGTGCACCAAGGGGATATATTTCATGAACCTCTAAAGGGTGCTGGGAAAATTTACCGACAACTCAACATCAATAACGCGCCAAGTGACCTTTTAGTTAAAGTATGGACGGTTGCTGACCTTCTTAATTTTAACGATTTGCCACATGCCCGCTTACATTGTGAAGAGACTGGTGAAATGCGGATTATTTCAATTTCAATATTGGAAGAACAAAAAACCTATCTAAAGATTAAAGCCGAAACCCCAAAGGGCTAGGCCGTAACACGCTTCTTGTTCGCTTGAACTCGCTGCAATCGACAAGCTCGGATTTACAAAATAAATTACTGCGCCCCGACGCGCACTTCAATCGCATCCCAAATCAGAGCGGCAATATTAGGGCCGCCAAAGGCCTGAATCTCTCGAATACATGTTGGTGAGGTTACGTTAATCTCCGTAAGCAAACCACCAATCACATCAATTCCTGCGAAAATAATGCCCATATCGCGCAAAATAGGGCCTATTTGAGCAGCAATTTCATAATCGCGGGCATCAAGCGCGATTGCTTCTGGGCGACCACCAACATGCACATTAGAGCGTGCATCACCTTCGGCCGGAATACGATTCAATGCGCCAACTGCTTCGCCCTCAACCAAGATAACCCGCTTATCACCCGCGCGCACAGCAGGCATATATTTTTGGGCGATGATCTGTTCGCGGCTTGTTTGCAAAAACATATCGAGGAGGGCACCAAAATTTTCATCATCGGCCCGCACCCTAAAAATGCCAGCACCACCATTGCCAAAAACAGGCTTCAAAATAATATCGCCATGAGCGGCTCGAAATTCTTTAATTTCGGAACGATCGCGGGTGATCAAGGTTTCTGGCATAAGGTCTGGAAACTGCGTGACGAATATTTTCTCAGGCGCGTTCCGAACCGACACTGGGTCATTCATAATTACCGTCGTGTCCTTGACCGTCTCAAGAAAATGAGTGGTCGTAATGTAGTTCATATCAAATGGTGGATCTTGCCGGAGTAAAATCACGTCCATATCTTCTAGCCAAATTGTGTCATCTGAACCGAGTGTGAAATGCGAACCAATAACATCTTGCACAGTTAAAGGCTTCATACGCGCACGCACACGGCCATTCAAAAGCGCGAGCTGATCTGGTTCATAATAATAAAGTATATGCCCACGGGTTTGGGCTTCTAGCGCTAAGGCAAAACTTGTGTCACCCGTAATATCAATCGACTGGATGGGGTCCATTTGAACAGCAACACGCAAACCCATTTTTACCTCTTTAACTTTCAATATATTTTGACCAAAGTCATATTCTTAGAAGCTCAAGGCAGAGCTATTATGTAGTTTACCTTAAAGCATTGTAAGCGCAATCAATCAAAGTGACGATACATATCTTTTCGATGTCGCGGAAACGGTGCCAATAAAACACTATCAAAACGCCACGCGTATGACTGATAGGCGGGATGTTCCGCAACAAATCTCATAGCAGCGGCTTCAATACGTCGCCATTGTGTCGGCGCGATAGCGTAAGAAATTGAAGACGGATCAGCACGAAATTTAACTTCGACAAAGATAAGCAGTTTATTGCGACACGCAATAATGTCAATTTCACCGGCGCGCCGACGATAATTACGCGCGAGAAGTCGATAACCTTTCAGTATGAGCAAAAGGGCCGCAATATGCTCTGCCAATGCGCCCCATTTATGAGCCCTTTGCTTTTTACTCATCTTTTGGTTTAAGGATTTCATCTGACTTACTCAGCGCAATCGCGCGGGCATAAACGGTCTTGCGGGGCAAGCTTAATTTCTCGGCCACAAGAGCTGCTGCGTCACGGACAGACTGAGTCACCAAGGCCTTGCTCAACTCAAGATCAACGACCTCTTCAGTCGGCGCTTTGGCCTCTGGCATTGAGAACAGAACAACACACTCAC
The DNA here is from genome assembly GCA_965656805.1 of Alphaproteobacteria bacterium. GTDB lineage: Bacteria > Pseudomonadota > Alphaproteobacteria > RS24 > RS24 > JAYODZ01. The sequence continues at coordinate 1,502 of CBFHLW010000123.1, read as the reverse complement.
CGCGAACGGTCTTGCTTGCAAAATGCGTGTGAAGCGCATCGGGCGTGCCGCGTTGAATTTCTTCAAATTTCTTCGTCATCTCACGGGCAACAACTGCCTCAATATCGCCAAATATTTGGGATAAATCCTGTAAAAGCGCACATAATCGATTGGGGCTTTCAAATATAATAATAGTGCCCATTTCGGGAACCAGCCCCCTCAAAGCACGCTGGCGTGCCTGTGCTTTGGACGGCAAAAATCCAAGAAATTGAAATCTGTCACTGGGCAATCCAGAAACGCTTAAAGCCGCAATAGGAGAAGCGGCGCCTGGAATTGGAAAAATATTATGTCCCTCTGCGCTCGCAAGCCGGGTGAGGCGAAAGCCCGGATCAGAGACAACGGGCGTGCCAGCATCACTCACAAGCGCAACTGCTTTGCCAGCAGAAAGTTCGACCAAAGCAGCCTGAGAGGCAGCCCCTTCATTATGATCATGATAAGCGCGCAAGGGTGTTTTAATGCCATAGATTTGTGCAAGCTTACGCGTTACCCGCGTGTCTTCACATAATATGAGGTCTGCCGATTTTAAAACATCGAGCGCGCGTAAGGTAATGTCCCGGGCGTGACCCAAAGGAGTCGCGACAACATAAAGTCCCGGCGCCAACTGACCCAACGGCGATAGATCTGTTTGGTCTAAATCATCAATCATAACGCAACAAAACGCCAATTTTTCGTAGATAGCAAGTCTCGCTTTTGACTTTGACTCAATAAGAACGCAACAAGTCTTGTCCCGACGGGTTTATTTAAAGCAGTGCACGGTCTATATAATGAAATGGTCGCAGTGATGACATAATGATTGAGAGAGAGCCCCATATTATGCCACGCATATTTCTGAGCTTAATAACTATGGTTTTTGTTGTCACAGCGTGTGGTCCAGCGCCAAACACAATAACAAGCCAGCAATCTTCTTATTTTGAAAAGCCGAGCTTTCAATCCATCAATCGATTTGGCAAAGGTGCAAGCGCAGATATTAATAAACGCGCTGATGGCCGACACGGTGTGGCTATTTTATTGCCCATTTCCAGCGAGGACGAAAGCGTAAGAAATTTAGCCATGGAACTCTTCCGAGCGATTGAGCTCGCGATGTTTGACCTTGACCGTGATGACCTCGTTCTCATTCTTGAAGATACAAAAGGCACGCCCGACGGTGCCCGTGCTGCGGCCCAAATTGCCATTCGCAAAGGGGCAGAAATTATCATTGGGCCACTCTTTAGCGCCTCTGTGCGCGCCGTTGCCGATGAGACCACGCTAGCCGCTATTCCAGTCTTGGCTCTTTCAAATGACCGACGTGTTGCCGAGCCTGGCGTTTGGGTTATGGGGCAGTTACCAGAGCAAACGCTCGATCGGATTATTCAATATGCCACACAAAAAGGCTTAACCAGATTTGCGGCTCTTCTGCCAGACAATGAATATGGCACGCGGTTGAGCGAATATATCGAGCCCACTATTAATGAATATGGCGGAAC
>CBFHLW010000122.1:0-3652 GCA_965656805.1 Alphaproteobacteria bacterium | reverse complement strand
GCCGTTGATAAATCAACGAGCGCCAAAGCCGCATGTCCATCTGCATTACATAAAACGACAGCAACACCAGCGATATTACCATCTGCTACTGGTAATTTCTCGCCAGATAATTTTCCGTTTTTGAATGTCACTTTTAAGTTTTTAGGCGATGGCGCTTGCACACCCTCTGCAGCTGCCAAAGTACCGATCAATTCTCCGCTGGCCAATTTTGGCAACCACGTATTTTTTTGATCCTCATTACCAAACAGCCTAATTGCTTCTGCAGCTAAGTAGATTGAAGAAGAAAAAGGCACTGGCGCCACAGCGCGGCCAAGCTCTTCAGCAACAACGCATAATTCAAGTGCCCCCAAACCAAGACCGCCATATTCTTCAGGGATAGCTGCGCCAGCAACACCTAATTCACACAGACCCTTCCAAAGAGCCTCATCGTAATCGGCATCGCTCTCAAGGATCTTGCGCACTTTGTCGAGCGAAGACTTATCTTCTAAAAAGCGCTTTACTTGTTCTTTCAGCATTTTTTGATCATCAGAAAAATCAAAATTCATGGCACGGCCCCCTCAATCAAATCGGTATAATCGACTCTTAATTATTATTTATTTCTGGTAACATATAAATCAAGACTAATACCTCTAGCACTTGCTCACAAGCACTAACACTCACCCATGCGTCATCATGTCCACTGAAAAATAAGGCTGTCAGCTTTCTAGCAAATGGTCAAATTGGGCACCAATAGATTCGCGTATCTCATTGATATAATTGATAAGTCTTGGCATATCGGGCTGATTGCCCACCCGCATGAGTAATTTTTGTGTAAAAATGGGCAGCTCTCCATCCTGAGATGACCCGACACAAAGGCTTAAAACATGCCGTAAAAGCGAAAAAACAGTCCAACCTTCAATGAATAAATTTATATCCACGCTTAACGCAGTTCCATTTTTTTGCCCTATATTTTTGAGTAATATGTCTGTCTGCGCAGATAAAATATCTGGATTCTCATGCCCATTCAGAAGAGCAAGTGTTTGGGCCATAAACTCTATTTCGAACAAACCGCCGCGGCCAAGTTTAACATCCCATATCGATTTTGCCTGACGGTGGTCATTTAACTTTTGCCGCATTTGCGCAACATCCGCCAAAACCTGTGAACGGTCGCGCGGCCCGCGCATTATATTATCTATTGCTGTCTCGAGCTTAGCCTTAAGTCCAGCATCCGCGCTCAAAACACGCGCCCGCGTTAAAGCCATATGCTCCCAAGTCCAGGCTTCGTTTTTTTGATAATCTATAAACCCTGATAATTTTGTAACTAATGTTCCTGCATTCCCAGAAGGACGCAATCGCGTATCAACCTCATAAAGCGTTCCATTAGGGGTTGGCGCAGATAAGCCGCTTAAAAACCGACGCGCCGCGCGCGCAAACCACGTGTCGCAATCTAGTGGCTTTTGTCCATTTGACATCACCGAAAAATCAGGTGCATCACAAACAATGATGAGGTCGAGATCAGAAGTGATTGTCATTTCATTGCTACCAAACTTACCTAAGGCAATAATAGCCATTTCACTACCGACAATTTCGCCATGTTGCGATTTCATATCAGCAATTGCGGCGTTAAGGACATCTTGAACCGCAGCAGTGGCTAAGGCCGAATAAGCTTTACCATAGTTGAGTGCCCGCTGGGGGTCGCGCAATGTTGCAACACCAAGTGCAAATTGTTGTTCATGCACAAATAAGCGAGTGCGATCAATCCGCTCAATAATGCCATCACTTTTATAACGATTGAGATAGGTGGCTAAATTTTGTGCCATATGATCATCATCTTGCACACCATCTATATCCAGATCATCCATCATGACATCAAGCAAGTTAACATTTTTACTCAACCATTCGGCTAATCTTGGGGCTGTAGCAATAACATCAATCACTAAGTCAAGCATTCTGGGGTTTGCCTGAAACATTGAAAATAATTGAATACCCGCGGGCAAGCCGTTCAAAAACTTATCAAACCGCAATAAAGTATCATCAGCATGACCGTTGCGGGCAAGTGAGGCCAGCAACTTAGGTTTTAAACGCGTTAACATTTCGCGTGCCCTGGAAGAACGCATCACGCGCATGCGACCAGTGTGCCATCCGCGAATAATAGCGGACATATCCGAGGGGCGCTGAAATCCCATAGCCGTCAAAGTTTCCAGGGTACCTGGATCATCCTCGGCACCAGTAAAGACTAAATTTCCAGAACCCGCTGATAATGTCTCACTGGTTTCAAACAGGGCACCATACTCTTGGGCAACATATGTTAAGTGCTGGGTAAGATCATAACTGAAGACACGAAAATCATCGTATCCCAAGAAATTTGTAACACGCAAAAGAGCTTCAGCCTCTCGTGGTAAGGAGTGGGTTTGTTCATCTTGCCGCATTTGAAGGCGATGTTCTAACCGCCTTAAATAACAATAACTTTGCGTTAGGCCGGTTGCTGTATCTTGGCTTATCCAACCTAAATTGGCGAGGTCTTGCAAGACAGAGAGCGTTTTAATACCGCGCAATCTTGGTTCTCGCCCGCCAGCAATTAATTGCTGAGTCTGAACAAAAAATTCGATCTCGCGAATACCCCCACGGCCTAACTTTATATTGTGACCAGCAGTGGCAATCGTACCATGTCCACGGACAGCATGGATCTGCCGTTTCATGGAATGAACATCTTCAATAGCAGCAAAGTCAAGATTACGCCGCCAAATAAATGGCGCCAATTCATCTAAAAAACTCTGCCCAGCTTTTAGGTCACCTGCAATGGCACGAGCTTTAATAAAGGCGGCGCGTTCCCAGTTTTGACCATGCCCTTCATAATAAGCAAGGGCTGCGGGAATAGGTAGGGCTGCCGGCGTTGACCCTGGGTCTGGCCGCAAACGCAAATCAACTCGAAAAACATAACCATCTTCAGTCGAAGACTGCAAAATAGTGCTTAGGTCTCGCGCTAAATCAATGTGAAACTTCCCTTGCTCAATTTGCGGCGAGAGATCAAGTTGATGCGGCTCATAAAAATAAATAATATCAATGTCAGAAGAATAATTGAGTTCTTGCGCACCATGTTTGCCCATAGCCAGTATCACGATACCAGACTCATCACTCGCTGCCGGCGCATTTAACTTAGACTTTGCATAAGCTTCTCTCAGCAAAAAGCACAGCGTTTCCTCAACACTTAAATCTGCAAACAGAGATAGTTTTTCAGCCGCTAACATGGTCGGCCAATGATCAGAAATATCACATAACGCGATTAAGAGTGATACCGCGCCTTTTGCATAGCGCAACCGTTTCATAAAAGTAGCGCGGTCACTTATCTGGGCGAGTTCATTCTTTAGATGAATAAAAACATGATCGAGACAATCATCAGGTGTGAGTCTCGCAAGACTGCTGATAATATCAGCATGCCTGACAAGCAGCCGCGTTAAGTAATTTGAGTTTTCAATCAGCCAACAGAAAAAATCACGATTGGCTAAAACAACTGAATGGGCATCATCATCTGTGAGCTTGGTTAATAAATCATCAAAGAGAATTTGTGCATGCTCTGCGTCATGAGGAGGTGGTATTTTAGCCGCAGCATAATTTATTTTTTCTGACATTCAAATGATCAACTCATATCCGCAGGTTGGTATAATAATCCATC
>CBFHLW010000121.1:0-3697 GCA_965656805.1 Alphaproteobacteria bacterium | reverse complement strand
CTTTGATTTTCAGTAAGGGCCGGCTGGAGCTTTGCTTCAAGAAGAGCTAAGTCGTCTTTCTTTAGAAAAGAACCACACAATAAAATGCCAATATTTTCCTTAGGGAACTTGCTAAACTTTCTTAAAATACTATCTACGGCTTGATTAACTTCAATGTTAAAGTCAACATTTTCAAGGGAAGGTGGGGCTGTTACATCCCACATGCGCTCCCAGCCATCGATTAGATTTGTTTCTATTATTCCGCGTTTAAAAGATATGCCTAAGACACCATCTCTTTCCAACTCAAGCCCAACCATAGCTTCAATAAAGCTAGAAACGGTTGTCTTCCCTCCGTGGTTAGGGTCGCGTGCTAATTCAAGAACTTCTTCAATAGAGCGGTTAAAATAATCGGCTATTTTTTGCCCTAACACGCCCTCGTGAAACGCACGAACATAAAGCTCGTAATTGAGCGGCAGCTCTTTCATGTCATGTACGTTATTGATAAATTTTGCCATAATTAAAGCCTTTCAAAACATTTTTTTAGATTTTTAATCAACGCTTAAACAAAATCGGTAATTTCAAAATTACTTTTGACGCGCGCATAGGCCAATATAGCTGACCGATGTTGCACATGATTTAACCAACACAAACTAAACAAATAAAAATATTGAGACACGTCAGTATCCAGGCGAGGGAAGATGAGCAACCTATAGGCTGAATTTCCGAACTTTAGATAAGAGCTGAAGCTCTATGCTGAAAGTCTGACAGGATTACGCTCATCAACGCGGTGCAGTCATTTATGACGCTAAAGTAAATATACACGCACAGCTAAAATCTGAAGCTTTGGAGAACACTAGAAATATTGGAAAATGAAAAATACAAAAAAAAGCGTACAAAAAAATAAACAAAAATATAACTTATACGCTGAGATTTTACCCTGACATTTTACGCTGTAATAATGGGTGCGTGGCTCCCCGGGCCGGACTCGAACCAGCGACCGAACGATTAACAGTCGTTTGCTCTACCAACTGAGCTACCGGGGAACAGCACACGCTAGCGTATTAGCGGCACATATTGTGGATACCTTATAACAAGGCGTTTGAGAAATGCCAAGCCTCTGTTTTGTACAAAAACACCCTGATTAAGATAATCAAAGTATGAGGATGACCTAACCCTAGCTTACAAAAACTTTGGAGGCCACGCCCGGAATCGAACCGGGGTACACGGCTTTGCAGGCCGCTGCGTCACCACTCCGCCACGTGGCCGAAGTCAAATGAAAAGCTAGCGCGGGTATAACAGGGGGGCATGAGCTCTGCAATAACTTTTCTTTATTATTGCACATCTTACTCTTGTGGCATCTTCGCATTGTTTTTATTGCCTGAGACGCGTATATAGCTTCTATCGATTTAGTGAGCCTTAAACGTGGAGAGACGACATGGCAACACAACAAGCCCGAAGCGATGTGCAATTCACCATTGCCCGAGAGAATATGGTTGAAAGTCAAATCAAGCCTGGCGGCGTTCGCGATGAACAGCTTTGCCGAGCAATAGCTAATATCCCACGTGAAATATTCGTCTCATCACATCAGCGCGATATTGCTTATGCTGATTGCCAATTAACAATGATCGCGGATGAAAAAAGCCGAGAGCTACTTATGCCGCATAGTTTCGCCGTTATGGCCGAGCAAGCGGCGTTAAAGCCGTCTGACATCGTTTTAGAAATAGCAGGAGGTAACGGGTATACATCTGCTGTTCTCTCAAATTTGTCTGCAACCGTAATTGCTCTCGAAGACAACCAAGAATTTAGCGAGAAAACAGAAGAGTTATGTCATTCAATCGGTATTGATAATATTGTTGCCGTTGCTGGACCCCTTACAGACGGTCAGTCAAAGCAGGGGCCATTTAATGTCATTTTCATAAATGGCTTTATTGAACATATTCCTGAGGCTCTTTTATCACAATTAGGAGAGGGTGGACGCCTTGTTTGTGTCTCACCGCACGAAAATGCACGAAAATTAACTATTGTCACACGTTCTGGGAATATTTTTAGCCGGCGCTACGGACCAGTTCTTGCGGCGCCAACATTAAGTGCATTTAATCCTTTGCCGGAATTTAAATTTTAAGCCGTTCAATAGAACTAGACACTGAAATAAAGTTTCAAGCACATAAAGTATTGATCACTCAAAGAATAAAAGTATTGGATAAGTAAATGCAAAGCCGTCTTAAATTAACGTCCTCAATTTTGGCAGTCATGCTTGGTTTGGGCGTCAGCCACAGCCTCGCCCAAGAAGCGCAAGATACCGTTCTATCTCAAAAAGAGAATGTGAATATAAGCCAGAATGAATTGAGAGATGTCAAAGACAGCCTTTTACTCGCACTCAAAAATAACCCTCAGCTTTCATCAGCGCGAGATGAATATATGGCGGTCCAGCGATCTCAATTTGTCACATTCTCCCAAATGCTCCCACAAGTGACAGCATTTGCCTCACAAACATATCACAAGGTTGGGGAGGATGACCCTGGTTTTCAATATGATGAATATGAAGACGATAACTTTGGCGTAAGCGTAAGCTATGATCTTTTTACGAGTGGGAAAAACTTAAACGCTTATCGTAGCAAGCGTGCAGACGTCAGGGCACAAGGTCACACACGCGATGGAACAGAGCAGGCTGTATTGCTTGATGCTGTTACATCGCATTTTGATGTGCTGCGGGATGCTGCCGTTCTCGCACTAAATGAGAAAAACCTCGAGGTGCTCAACCGTCAACTACGCGCTGTTAAAGACCGATTTGAAGTTGGCGTGGTAACGCGCACAGATGTTGCTCAATCTGAGGCCCGCGTTGCAGGAGCACGCTCAGCCTTAATCGCTGCCCAAACATCTCTGAAAGCATCGCATGCATTTTATCAACGCACAGTTGGTGTTCAGGCTTCTGGTCTAACCAATACATCGAGCTTACCTGAATTACCAAAAACACTCGATGAAGCCACAACAATTGCGCGCAGCGAAAACCCAACATTAAATGCAGCTCGTGAAGGTGCACGTGGCGCCAAATTAACGGCTTATAGCCAAATTGGGGCAGCCTTGCCGCAAGTTAAGATTGCAGGATCCTATACGCGCTATGATAACCAAACTCCCGTTGCAAATGTTCGCTTAGAAGAGGGCGAAGTTTATGAAGTCACAGCCACGGTAAGTGTTCCTATTTTTACTGGCTTTCGAAATGCCGCCACAATCTCTGCCGCACGTTATGCCGCGAGTTCTTTAACACGTTCAGTACACGCGACAGCCAATGTTATTGACGAGCGTGTGATTGTTGCTTGGCATTCAAACCTCGCCGCGAATGCAGTGATTACTGCACGTAACGAACAAATCAAAGCATCTGAAATTGCATTAGAGGGTGTACGTCAAGAAAACACCCTTGGCACACGCACGATCCTCGACGTATTAGATGCCGAGCAAGCCCTTCTCGATGCTCGCGTAAACCTTGTGCGTGCTCAGCGTGACCAAAGTGTCGCCGCTTATGGCCTACTCCTATCCGTAGGTCGTTTGTCTGGACAATTATTTGTCCAAGGCGAATAAGAGCGGCTAGCTATGGTTTCATCTTCTGAAAAATCACAGGGACAAACTGAGGGGGTTCTCTCTGCGATACGGTCTTTAATTGAGGATGATATGGACAAATCTCAGATTATGTCCCCTAGTAAAGAAGCCGAGCTCAAAAAAT
>CBFHLW010000120.1:0-3747 GCA_965656805.1 Alphaproteobacteria bacterium | reverse complement strand
TCCATTTGGGATCGCCTGTGATTTGGTATAAGCACATAATAAGAATGCGCAGATCTGCGGCATTGAGGGCTGTCTTTAGCTCTTGAGCTGGTAGCGGTAAATGATGCATGATTTTTTCTCCTCAAATAGTCTATCGACCCAAAAGTCTATTTGTAAAGGTCATTGATTTATCATTGTGCCAATCGATGCGCACATATAAAATTGCCCTTTATACCACTGAGGTTTTGAAGCTTCATGTTATCCTGCTTTACGAACTTGAGGGTGGGTGTGGCTTTATCCAGCATGTTATCGGATAGTTGTATAAGCTGCAGCTTGTATATAATGGTGAGGGGTGTCATGGCATTTGGTCATGTGACATTAATAAGCGTTTAAAGTAGACGCAAAAGAGAAGGAAAAGGTACCCATGAATGTATTAGAAACTGATTTTATTTTGCATCAATATGAGATGTCACCTTTTTCGGAAAAGATAAGGAAGGTTTTTGCACATAAGAATGCCAAATGGTATGCTGTCGAACAGCCCAATATTGCACCTAAACCTAACTTAACTCCGCTTACTGGAGGGTATCGTCGTATTCCAGTTATGCAAATCGGCGCTCATGTTTATTGCGATACGAAGCTTATTGTGCGCGAGATTGAAGCGCGAATACCAGCCCCGGCTTTAACGCCTCCAGCTTTGGTAGGGATTGCAGACATAATTGCAGATTGGTCTGACCATCGTTTGTTCACGCAAGTTGCTGGTCCAACTATTATGGAAATGATTAGTCTCTTGCCACCCGAATTTATGGAAGATCGCGCTGCTATGTCTGAAGGTTTTTCATCGCGTAATCTCGCAGAAGCAGCCCCTTTTATGCGTGAACAATTTACGCAAGCGTGTTTACGTTTAAACAAGCAGTTGAGTCATACGCCATTTTTGCTTGGAGATATGTTTACATTGGCGGATGCAGCTGTATTTCATGTCATAAATTTTGCTTCTCTTGCGCCTATTCAAAATAACATTGTTGAGCAATTCGAGTCCCTAATGCTTTGGCGGAACCGGGTGCGTGAAATGGGCCAAGGTCAGCGCCAAGACCTCGATCCGCAAGCCGCACTTGATCTGGCAAAAGGTTTGGTGCCAGATGTGACGCCGCCTCGTGATAGCGTTGAAAACATTAATGGTCTCTCCGTTGGGCAAATGGTTCGTGCTCAGGCTGATGATTATGGTCGAGAAACAACCGATGGTGTTATTGCATGGCAACGCGAGGATGAAGTTGCACTCATTCGTGATGATCCTCAGCTTGGCCAATTGCTCATTCATTACCCACGCGCAGGTTATCGTCTTACGAAAATCTAAACGCCCTCGTGGCGATTTGGCTGTGCAGAATAAGATGTGCAGGCAAAAGAAAATTGTGTGAAATTTAAGTGTCGTCACCAAATTTAATTTGATATGCGAAAAGGGATAGACTTGCTCCAGAATATCGGTGCCATCCCAGCATGATACGCAAGAGGGATTAGATATAAATGTCTGCACCACCACCATTGCTATACCTATCAGATATTTCATTATCCTTTGGTGGCGATCCTTTATTAGATGGAGCGCAACTATCAGTTTCACGACATGCGCGTTTGTGTTTGGTTGGTCGCAATGGTTCTGGTAAGTCGACGCTCCTAAAAGTTGCTGCTGGGTTGGTCGAGCCTGATCACGGTGAGGTGTTTGTCCAGCCAGGAATCGTCGTTCGCTATTTAGCGCAAAGCCCAGTATTCCCTGTTACGAAAACTACTGAAGAGGTCATTCTTGAAGATGTCTTTGGTAATGAAGATCGACAAAAGGCGTATCAGCTTATGGCAGATCTACACATTCAGCCTGATGCATATATTAAAAATTTATCTGGGGGCGAATTACGCCGCGTCGCGCTTGCGCAAGCCATGGCATGTCAGCCGGACATATTGCTCCTCGATGAGCCAACCAACCATCTTGACCTGCCTGCAATTGAGTGGCTGGAATCGGTGCTAAGGGCTCATCCTGCGGCTTTAGTTTTGGTAAGCCATGACCGTCGGTTCTTGCAAAATATGTCAACAGAAACGGTTTGGTTAGACCGAGGAAAGACACATAATACGGGTACGTCCTTTTCTCATTTTGAGGATTGGCGTGATCGCTTTTTTGAACAAGAAGCTGTCAGCCAAGATAAGCTGGATCGAAAAATTGCCCGCGAAGAGGATTGGTTGCGCCATGGTGTGTCGGGACGACGGCGCCGAAATGTGAGGCGCGTTAAAGAATTATTTGAATTGAAAAACACACGCGATACTTATGTCGGACCAACTGGGGCTGTTTCTATGGAGTCGCAAGAGGGCGAAAGTTCAGGGAAATTAGTTGTAAAATTTGATCATGTGTCCAAGTCTTATGGAGACAATATGCTTATAAAAGATTTGTCTTTTATCATCGCGCGCGGCAATAGAGTGGGGCTTGTTGGACCAAATGGGGCTGGAAAAACTACGCTCTTGAAAATGTTTCTGGGGGAGGAGACCCCGGATTCGGGTATTATTCGACTAGGTAAAAAATTGGAGCCACTTATTCTCGATCAAAAGCGTTCAGGAATTCAGTCAGATTGGACAATTAAAGACGCGCTGACTGACGGGGCAGGTGATCTGGTCAGTGTTGGCGAAGAGACCGTTCACGTTATTGGATATATGCGTCAATTTTTATTCCATGCGTCGCAAATGCGGACGCCGGCAAATATTTTATCTGGCGGTGAATTGGCGCGTTTGCTTCTTGCGCGCGGATTAAGGCAGCACTCAAACTTTTTAGTTATGGATGAGCCGACAAATGATCTCGACCTCGAAACGCTTGATCTCTTACAAGAAATGTTGGCGAGTTATCCTGGAACGATAATTATTGTAAGCCACGATCGGGATTTTTTAGACCGAACTGTCTCGCACACAATTGCCGCAGAAGGTGACGGCATTTGGACTTTATACTCTGGTGGTTATTCGGACATGATGGCGCAAAAGAAAAGTGCCGCAGCCGACCTCAAGGGACCTCGGCCTTCTGTTCCTGCTAATAAAAACATGAGAGAGAAATCAGGGGGTGGCCGGAAAGCCCGGTTGAGTTATAAGCAAGGTTTTCGTCTCGAGCAATTACCCGCGGAGATTGACGCTTTAAATCACAAAATTGAAGCTCTTGAAGCGAAGCTCGCAGATGCTGATTTCTTTGGGCGCGATCCGGACGCGTTTCATCAAAGTGCTGCTAATTTGGAACGCTTGAAACAAAAAATGATTGAGCATGAAGAAGAGTGGTTGGTATTAGAAATGCTTCGTGAAGAATTAGATTCCTAAGACTGCAGAGCAATCTTTTTTATCACACATTAAATTGAGTTTAGGTTTTGTTAAAATCTCTTGCGAAAAAATGGTTTTCGAAGCAATCTGTTGACCTGAACTTTACTACTTCGTTTTTGGCGTTTGCCAGTCGGATCGTGGGTTCGTTTAGTAAAAGGAGATCTAGTTTATGGCAGTGACTAAAAAAACAGTAGCGAAGAAACCTGTAGCAAAGAAAGCGCCAGCGAAAAAGCCAGTTGCTAAAAAAGCACCAGCGCAAAAGCCAGCTGTAAAAAAAGCAGTTGCTAAAAAGCCAGCTGTAAAAAAAGCAGTTGCTAAAAAGCCAGTTGCTAAAAAAGCACCAGCGAAAAAGCCAGTTGCTAAAAAAGCACCAGCGAAAAAACCAGCTGTAAAAAAAGCAGTTACTAAAAAGCCGGTTGCTAAAAAAGCACCAGCGAA
>CBFHLW010000119.1:0-4003 GCA_965656805.1 Alphaproteobacteria bacterium | reverse complement strand
TGCCCGCGTGCGTGCCGCTTGGCAATTTGGTCTGGTCTTGCGGCATCGAGCGTTTTTGCTAGGCGGGCTTGTAATTCAGCCAGTGCAGGGGGTGTCTCAATGGGTTTTGCTGGCCCGGTGGGTTTGGCTTCTTTATTCTCTGCGTCTGCGATACGCGATATTGAGATGATCACATATCCCTTGTCATAGACATCTCCGACCTGACCATGAATGGCCGCGATGATACCAGAAACCGGGGCGACAATCGGATGGTGCATTTTCATCGCCTCTAGAATGACGATTTCTTGTCCCTTTTCGACGCGATCGCCGATACCAACGGTTAGATCTTGGATAATCGCCTGCATGGGCATGATGATGGATTGTTTTTGATCGGTCATGATGCAACCTTCTCCTGCTCAAGAATGTGTGACGGGTAATCAATCATTATAAAAACGCGACGATACGAGATTGCCGCTAAATCCGCGGTTTGTAAAACCAGAATTATTTTTCTTGAAGCGAACTATAACCGCGTATAAGCCTAAAGCTATACATAAGAATAAGCAGTGCCACAAATGTGCCAACAGTATCGCCAATCATATAACCTATAATGGTCAGAATATGGCTTTCCGAGGGGATGTAACTTTGAAAGACAATCGTATTGCCGATTGCATTTAAAACAGACCCCATAAGTCCGATTAAGAGAAGTTTTTTCCAACTAAATTGATCTGTCTCATAAGCGTAAATCTGATCTCCTGACTTTCGAAGCAGTTCACAAGCAATGTAAACACTGACGGAGCTTACGAAAGCGGCGGTTAATATATGTTCTTTCGAAACATTACCCAGATCAAATAGCATAAGTCCGTAAAGGCTTTGTGCGAAAAAGAGCGGGAGTATAGATCGCCATCCATAGAGCCATGTAAAGACGACACGAACCCCGTGGGGTAAAAAAATGAGGCTGACAAATTCTGGAAAGTTGGGAAACAGATAGGTCTGAAAATAAAATTGAATCGATTTAGAGATTTCAAAGCTGGCGCTAAAGAGAATGCTCACCCAAAAAGTAAGAGTCAGCACAGCACCACCTTGCTTCATCATTGCTCTGGTCATGATTAAGCTCGGCAATATGCTGGGTTTACATCACCCTTCTTAAAAGGTGATCTAATCACGAACATTCAATTTATAAATTCCAGTTTTACGACCATCAACGACACGGATAAACCCATTATCCGTTAACCCTTTTAAGGCTCGATAATAAGTGGCATCTGCCAAGTCTTTGCAAATGGGGGCAGTCTTAATATCTTTGGAATTGATCGTATCTTTGGCGTTTGTGCTCATCGTTGTGATGGCACCTAAAACGCGACGCTCTGGTTCGGATAAGGCGTTTAGTCCTAAATCACGCTCCATGTCTGCTAGCAAGCCCATTAACTTTCCAAAAACAGCTAATTTATTCGGTTTCATGTTTCTCTCTTCTCACAAACAATCATTCGCATCAAAAATAATACATCAACAAAAATGCATAAAAGATAATATAAATTACCCCTCTTCTTGCTTGGTTGTAAAGATCAAGAATACACACTTATAACGTGCTTCATCGAAGGCTGGATGTGGCCTATTGCTGTTTGAAGTCTTTTGCTCAATAGTAAAGGCAGTTGAGCTTGTTGTGTGAGGGTTTTATGCGTGGACTATCATCAAAAGATTATATGGACAAACTGGATATCAGTGACGCGTTTCGCGCCTCATTTGATGACAACAAAAAGCTTGCAATGGAAGAAATGCGCAAATTTGTGCCATCCAATGAACAAGAGTGGATTGATATTATCGCCGCTATTGATGCGCCGCGCACAGCTGACGCGTTAAAGCAACTCGCCTTATTTGACGGCACCTATGAAGAGGCCGAAATTGCCGGTGTCAGTACATTTCGTCTGACCCCTCATCATAAACATCCCGATTTTGCGGATTATTTATTTTTACACTTTCATGGTGGTGCCTTTGTTTTGGGCGGCGGTGTGTCTTGCTTGGGTGAACCTCTTTTGTTCAACCGCTATTTACCGATGGAAACAATAAGTGTCGACTATCGCATGCCACCAGCAAACCCCGCGCCGGCCGCCAGCCAAGATGGTTTGGCTGTCTATGAAGCTTTGTTACAGTCATGGCCCGCCAATAAAATCATAATGGGTGGCACCTCAGCGGGGGCCGGACTGGCTTATAGCGTTTTGCTCATGGCTAGGGAAAAAGGTCTGCCCATGCCAGCTGCCGTTTTTGCGGGTACTCCCTTTTGTGATTTAAGCTTTACTGGCGATACGCTGTCCGTTTTGGAAAATATAGACCGTGTATTGGTAACCTATCACGGGTTTTTAGGGGAGGCCGCCGCCTTATACGCAAACAATTTTGATTTAAAAGATCCAATTGTGTCTCCCATTTATGGAAATATGCAGGGCATGCCGCCGAGCTTTTTGGTCAGCGGCACGCGCGACTTATTGCTCAGTGATACCGTCCGGCTTCATCGCAAATTACGCGATGCCGGTATCCGCGCCGATTTGAACGTGTTCGAAGGCCAGTCGCATGCCGATTATATTTTTGTACCAGATACGCCCGAGACAGACGCTTTATATCGTGATCTAGAACGGTTTTTAAAAGAATAGGAGAGAAGATGCTCACACCAGCCGATGATTTTCCGTTACATCAAACTGCAGATCCCATCGCCTTTTCAGGAACAGATCGCAATTTTTACGATCGGTTTTTCTTTAATGGCTATGACCCTGAACGTGAGATATTTTTCGCAATAGCGCTGGGGCTTTATCCGCAATTAAACATTATGGATGCCAGTTTTTGCCTGAGCTACAAGGGTGTTCAAACGAACCTGCGTGCCAGCAAAGAAATGAATGGCGACCGTTTAAACCTTACTGTTGGCCCGATAACCATTGAGATTGTTAAGCCCCTTCAGGAAACCCATATTCGCATCGACGATCACGAACATAAGATCCATGCCGACCTCACTGCGCGCGCGCGACATGTAGCGATTGAAGAGCCCCGGTTTACGCGCCGCCAAGGCACACGTGCTTTTATGGACTATACGCGCGCAACCCAAAATGTTAGCTGGTCTGGGCGTATTGATTGCGCTGGCGACGTGATCGACGCAGCAAACTGTCTTGGGACGCGCGATCGGAGTTGGGGGGTGCGCTCTGTAGGTATGGCTGACCCTCAGCCTGTTGTGCCGCCCATGGCACCACAGTTTTATTGGCTTTGGACCCCCTTTAATTTTGATGGGTATAGTTTATTTTGTCACACCAATGACGACGCAAAGGGCAAGGCTTGGAACCGTCGGGCCGTTTTGGTCGACCATGATACAGATAGTCAATATCATTATGACCAGGTCATGATTTGCCCAGAATATGTGCCAGGGTCCCGTCGCGTCGAGCGGCTGAATGTGACGCTTGAGGGCGACGGTCCATCGGCTCAACTTTCTATGCAGGCGGGTAAACGATTTTATATGCAAGGTTTGGGATATACGCATCCTGATTGGGGGCATGGCCGCCATCATGGTGCGCTTCATGTTGCCTGCGATCAGTTTACACCCGATGTCGCCGAAGAAGCCCTAGCCAGCGGACAAATTCACTTTTTGCATGTGCAGGCCATGAGTATGGCGACATTGAAAATGGGCGCGCGTTCCCTCAATGGACATGGCGCCATTGAGCAATTATTTATCGGTCCCCATGAGCCGAGTGGGTTTCATGAGTTTTTAGATGGCATTGTGACATGATCCCTGAACATCCAAAGGACATGCATGTTGATTGGCTCTGTGAAAAACTAGGTGGGTCGGTTGGTGAACTCAATGGGTTTGACTTTAAACCGATTGGAACCGGACAAGTGGGTGATAGTTATCGTCTTATTCTAGATTGGAATAGGCCCGATGCGCGATTGCCGGCAACTGTGGTGGCCAAATGTCCCGCCCAAGATGAGAAAAGTCGCGACACTGCGCGTAAGCTTCATAATTATGAAGTTGAAATTCGTTGGTATCAAGAATTTG
>CBFHLW010000118.1:0-4125 GCA_965656805.1 Alphaproteobacteria bacterium | reverse complement strand
GCCCCTCAAAGGAGGCACTCATAACGTCTTTCAAACTTGCGAGAATATAATTCGCATTCAAGACAGCGTCCTCAGCGACTTGACGCAGACCATCACTGCCGTGACTGAGCATGTAGGAAAGCGCACGAACAAACATCCCCATTTGTCCATGGAAGGCAACCATGCGGCCAAAACTTGCATTATCTGATGTCTCATTCTCGACCAGATCATACACACCATCACGATTTATAATAAACGGTAAAGGCGCATAGGGGGCAAGACGCTCAGATAAAACTGTTGGTCCTGAACCTGGGCCACCACCGCCATGCGGCGTTGAAAAGGTTTTGTGTAAATTGATATGCATGGCGTCAACACCAAGATCACCAGGCCGAACGCGACCAACAATGGCGTTAAAATTCGCACCATCACAATAAAAATAACCACCGACGTCATGAATAGCATCAGCGATATCGATAATGTCGCGCTCAAACAGGCCGCATGTGTTTGGATTGGTCAGCATAATCGCGGCGACATCATCGCCCAATTTGGCGCGAAACGCATCGAGATCAACCCGCCCATGAAGATTTGCCGGGATCTCATCTACAGAAAAACCAAGCAAAGCAGCGGTTGCTGGATTCGTACCATGGGCTGACTCTGGCACCAACACACGCTTACGCGTTGCCAACTCACCACGCGCTTCAATTGCGGCACGAATAGCCATCATGCCACAAAGTTCACCATGAGCGCCCGCTTTCGGCGATAGCGCAACTTCAGGCATACCCGTCAATGTTTTTAGCCAATGCGCCAACTCATCCATCAAGCCAAGCGCGCCTTGCACGGTCGAAATGGGTTGCAGCGGGTGAATATCACCAAAACCTGGCAACCTTGCCATTTTCTCATTTAAACGCGGATTATGCTTCATTGTGCATGAGCCAAGCGGGTATAAACCAGCATCAATGCTATGATTTTTTTGGCTCAACCGCACATAATGGCGAACAGCTTCTGGTTCGGCTAAGCCTGGCAACATAGGTGTCGTACGCGTTAATCCACCCAGCTTTAAGGCCAGACCCTTGGGCGTTTCCAGATCAACACCAGAACGCGTCTCACTGCCTATTTCAAAAATGAGTCCTTCTTCAAGCTGAAGCCCACGATGGCCACTAAAGGTTTCAAAATCACTCATGACAATACCTCCTGCAAGCCTAGGGCAAATGCATCAAGATCTGCTTCCGTTACCGTCTCGGTCGCAGCAATTAAAAGATAATTTTCAAGACCCACGTCGGGGCATAGGCGCGACACGTCAATGCCACCCAACACGCCGCGCGCCGCTAAATCCTCGACAACCTCTTTGGCTGGCCGTGGCAAGCGCAGGGTCACCTCATTAAAGAAGGTCTCATTAACAGGTGCTAAACTGGGGCCCAGTTTCTCCACAAGCATCAACATTCGTTCATGATTAAGCGTCGCGAGTTGAGCAAGACCTGCCCCACCCAAAAGGGTCATATGAATTGTAAAAGCCAAGGCACATAGACCAGAATTTGTGCAAATATTCGACGTCGCTTTATCGCGTCGGATATGTTGTTCGCGTGTTGAAAGCGTGAGGACATATCCTCGCTGACCGTCTTGATCAACCGTTTCTCCGCAAAGACGCCCAGGCATTTGCCGTAAAAATTTCTGACGCGTAGCGAATAAGCCAACATATGGCCCACCAAAATTGAGGCCATTACCAATAGACTGTCCTTCGCCCACAACAATGTCGGCGCCCATGTCACCTGGAGCTTTTAACAAACCCAAGGCCACGGCTTCTGTAAACACAACAATGAGCAAAGCCCCGTGATCATGTGCCGTCTGGGCCAAAGCCGTAAAGTCATTTACCGAACCAAAAAAATCTGGGTATTGCACAACAACACATGATGTTTGATCATCGATTTTACCACAAAGATCCTCTTCACCCGCGACGGTGATGGGAAGGCAATCAAGTACAAACCCACCCATTTCGGACAAATTCTCAATCACTCCACGATAATGCGGGTGTAGACGTCCAGAGATAATAGCTTTAGATCGACGCGTCACGCGATGAGCCATCAAGACCGCCTCGCCTGCGGAGGTGGATCCATCATACATAGACGCGTTGGCCACATCCATGCCTGTTAACTCTGCCACTTGCGTTTGGAACTCGAAAAGATATTGCAACGTTCCTTGCGTAATTTCTGGCTGATAGGGTGTATAAGAGGTTAAGAATTCCGAGCGCTGAATAATATAATCAACACTAGCGGGCACGTGATGCTTGTAAGCCCCCCCACCTACAAAAAAGGGCACAGAAGACGCAGCCGTATTTTGTGCCGCAAGCGCGGTCAAATGCCGCTCAACATTCATCTCGCTTGCATGCGTTGGCAGCGCAACAGGTTCTTTCAAGCGGGCTGCTTGTGGTACATCAACAAAAAGATCATCAATTGATCCAACACCAATCTTTGCAAGCATGTCCTCGCGGTCATGCTGATTAAGCGGCAAATAACGCATTAGCCAAGCTCCTTAAGATAAGCGGCATAACTTGCCTCATCCATCAAATCGTCAAGTTCGTGCGACTCAGAAAGTTTCATTTTAAAAAACCAACCATCGCCCTCGGGCGCCTCATTGACCAAAGCAGGGTTATCCCCAAGCGCGGCATTACCTTCTGTAATCTCTCCTGAAACCGGGGCATAAACTTCACTTGCTGCTTTCACACTTTCGACCACAGCCGCGTCGCCGCCTTGGACAACCTTAAGGCCTGCGTCAGGCACCTCAACAAAAACAACGTCGCCCAGTTGGACTTGCGCAAAGTCCGTTATGCCGACAGTCGCAATATCTCCTTCAAGTCGAACCCATTCATGGTCTTTGGTAAATTTAACTTGGCTCATTTTTCAGTCTCTCATTTTCGTTACAGTTATATTCAGTTACGTGGTTGTGACATGTCTAAGGTGTCGCTTTTGCAGACACATAATTATGGGGAACAAAAGGCATCGCACAGATATTGGCTGGCAAAGCCTTGCCCCTGACCATTAATTGAACTTGCGTTCCAATAGCGTGATGAGGTGAAGCGACATACCCCATGGCTATTGGTGCAGATAAGCTCGGCGCAAAGCCACCACTGGTAATCACTCCAATGTGGTTTCCCTCAAGGTCGCAAATCTCTGTTCCTTCGCGCGCAGGTGCGCGACCCAGCGGTTGAATGCCAACCCTGTTTCGTTTTATGTCCTGACCTTTTAAAAAGTTCCCCGCGCCTGGAAAGTCCATCGCTTCGCGCCGGCGCTTAGGAATGGTCCACATGAGATCAGCCTCTGCGGGGTTTGTCTGCACATCAATATCATGGCCATAGAGGCACAAGCCCGCCTCAAGACGCAAACTATCCCGCGCACCTAAACCGCATAAACCAACAGCCTCATCACGCAATAAAAGATCTGCAAAATCGGAAGCAATTTCATTTCCGAGCGAAATCTCAAACCCATCCTCACCTGTATAACCACAACGGGTTATAAACAGATCATGCCCTTGCCACGTGACCTCGCGCGCCGCCATAAAAGGCAATTCCGCACAGCCCGGCAAAATACCGTCTAACACCTGCACAGCCTGCGGCCCTTGCAGCGCCAGTAAGGCCCGATCATAAACCTCTAGCGCCGCACGCCCTGATAAAGCTGCCGAAATATACTCAAAATCTGCATTTTTACATGCCGCATTGACGACCAGCCAGATATCTTCGCCACGCCGCGTGACCATCAAATCATCGCGAATACCGCCATGATCATTCATTAACAGCGTGTAGCGAATTCGATTGTCATGAAGCGTGGTGATACCACCTGGAACAAGCTCTTCCATCAGCGCGGCGACATCATCACCGTTTGTTGCGCGTAACATCGCCTGCCCCATATGCGACACATCAAAAAGGGCCGCGCTATTACGGCATTGCAAATGTTCGCCCATGACCCCAAGCGGATATTGCACAGGCAATAGATAGCCAGCAAAATCAACCATTTTGCCACCATTGGCGACATGAAATGAATATAGAGGCGTTTTCAGCGGGATGCTCTCTTGGCTCATCTATCTCTCTCATTATTCTAAGGTTACCTTGCTACAAGATAACCCCCGCTCACTTGAGCGATCGCGACTCAGGGAATG
>CBFHLW010000117.1:0-4300 GCA_965656805.1 Alphaproteobacteria bacterium | reverse complement strand
GCTGATGTACAGGCGATTGAAAGTGATACTGATCTTTATCACGCAGGAGATAAAGCGACAGTTCTTGTCGATGAAGAAACAAATAATTTAACAATTGAGGAGATTGGAAGCCCGCATCGTTTTTTGACACTTGTTCAAATGGATGGGGAAAAACATAAAGCATATCGCGACCTCACAGCGTCTTGGTTTGGACCACGATCACTTCGAAATCTCGAACCACGAATACGTGGGCTGATGCAACAAACACTCACGGGCATTGAACAGCTGGAGGGCGCGTGTGACTTTGCGCGCGATATCGCATTGCGGTATCCATTGCGGGTAATTATGAATGTGCTTGGTGTCGACAGTTCAGCTGAAGAAATGATGTTGCGCTTCACGCAAGAGGTTTTTGGAAGCTCAGACCCTGAGGCAAATGGCACGGGTAGGGCTTATGCAACTGCTGCCGAACAACAGCAGGCAATCTCGGAAATATCTATGGAGGCCTATCAGTATTTTAAGTCTCTCACAGAAGCACGACGCACCGAACCAAAAGATGACCTCGCCAGCGTATTTGCAAATGGCATGATAGGTGATGAACCAATTGGAGAGATAGAAACATTTGGTTACTATGCCATCACCGCAACAGCGGGTCATGACACAACATCAAATTCAACTTCAGCCGGGATGATAGCGCTTTGCGAGAATCCTAGATTGTTGACGCAACTTCAAAATGAACCATCACTCATCCCAAATTTTGTTGAGGAAAGTATTCGGTGGGAATCGCCCGTAAAGCACTTCATGCGCTCGCCAACGCGTGACACGCAATTGCGCGGTATCGATATTAAGAAAAATGATTGGATGATGATAAATTTCGCGAGTGCAAATCGAGATGAGGAGGTTTATGAAAACCCATTTAACTTCGATATATTGCGAAAGCCGAACCGACATCTAGCTCTGGGGTATGGAGCCCATGTTTGTCTTGGCCAACATTTAGCTCGTCTTGAGATGCGTATATTTTGGGAGGAACTTCTGCCACGCCTAAAGTCTGTCGCTCTGGCAGGAAAGGTTAAACGCGTTGGGGCAAGTTTTGTGTCGGGTCCGCATTCTGTACCGATTGAATTTACACTTAAAAATTAACTAACTTGACCCCTGAAACTTTATCAGTGCTTCATTAATAAAATTGATAATTAAGTGTCACGATTGTGTCACAAATCAGTTCTAGATATTGGCTTCCTCAAGGGAGCTATAGATGCAAAATTTTATTAATACAAAAATTAGAAACAGGGTCATTTCTAACCTGACGATAATAAAAAAACCAAAGCCTGACATTATTGCGGAGCAGGGTGAACTATCAGTTCGCCTAGCGCATACCAAAGAGGATCTTAAAGCAGTTCAGGCGTTGCGTTACAGCATTTTTTATAAAACACTGGGCGCTCAGCCGAAATTGAGCCAACGCCTAACGCGGCTTGACCGAGATCATTACGATAATTTATGTGAGCATTTATTGTTAACCACACGCGGCGTGGTAAATGGGGCCCCCAAAAAAACGCAGCTCGCAAATGGTGAAACGGTTGTCGGTTGCTATCGTCTTTTACGCCGGGGGATTGCCGAGGAGACGAGTGGGTTTTATTCAGCTAATGAATTTGATCTGGTCCCATTCTTGTCAGGTATTGGACGCGGTTTAGATATATTAGAGCTTGGCCGATCATGCGTGGCACCGGCCTTTCGGTCGGGGGCTGGCATTTCTCTCATGTGGCGAGGGCTAGGTGTTCTTGTCAAGACCTATGAGGTAGATGCAATGATTGGCTGCGCTAGCTTTGCCGGGACAAACATTGAAAATTTGGCTGAGCCTTTAAGCTATCTGCATCATTATCATAGTGCGGAAGGAGTGTGGCGGGTACGGGCTCACCAAGAACGCTATATTGATATGAATAGACAGGCCCGCGATAAGATTAATACAAAATCAGCATTACGCACATTGCCCCCAGTTTTGAGGGGATATTTGAGGTCTGGCGCCATGATTGGCGAAGGCGCTGTGATCGATCATCAGTTTAATACAACAGATGTGTTTGTTCTTATGCCGATGAGCCAATTATCAGAAAAATATCGCGAGCGTTACGTCGCTGAATAAGACAGGCGATTTTAAATATTGACTGGCTTTTGTTTACTCAGGATTAGAGGGGTCGTTATCTCGGACCCGACTATAACTGGCGAGCATCAAACAACCCGCGAGAATACCTATATTTTTAAAGAAGTTCTGCGTCTCATGCTTGGCTTCAATACCAACCATGTTCCAAAAGTCATGAAGATAGAAATTAATTACAATGATATAAGCAACGCAGCCATAGGCGGCCAACCAGACCAAACGATTTGAAATCAATAAACCGCCTAAAACTAAATTCGCAATGGCGGCAATGAAGAGAAGGGGCTGTATAAAGGGTACATTATGATGCGTCATTAAATCGACATGCATTTGCCAATCTAAAAATTTAGCAATGCCTGGCCCAATGAAATATAAGCCCAATACGGAACGTCCAATAATTAGGGCAGCATTATCTAATTGGCTATTCTGTCGCATCATACTTACGTCACTCTCATTATACATTATAAGGGTCACAATTAGACTTTAATTGTCCCGACTTATCTCGCCTTGTCTATAAGTATATCGTGACATAGCCCGAACAGGCTGACAAGCGTGCTTAGCACGCAGTTACGAATGAGGTGGGCCCCATAAGATGAAGGGCTTTGACGATTCCAGAATAGATATATCACACTTTATTTAATCATGAGGTACCCCAAATCGTATCCTGCCTAGAAATCAAAGGCCGAGAAGTCACCTCCTTTTGCCCTGTGGGTTAGGATGACCAGACCATTTTTTTTATGCGTCCTTCGGCGTTACACTTTTAGCAGCGCCTTTAAGAGAAGAGGTGATATCGATTTTATTATCATGTTCATTCATCACAAGCGCTGGTTTGTCAGCAACAGTTTTGAGCATAATAGCCAGCAGCTCTTTCATTTGGGCGTCATCACCGAATTCATCAATTTCTTTCTTGAAGCTACGATAGAGCTCCATCACACGTTGCTTATGGTTGTATTCCTCGAAAAGACGTCTTTGGGTTTTTAAAGAAGACCAGCCAAAGAGGCTGACTGGAATAGCCGGCGTTGAGATGGCAAGTTTCATCATAATAAGTTCCCATGTTGCGCCAGCCCCATTAGGGTCGCTGACTATTTGCGCAAGATTTGAAAAATGCCACGTGATAAATAGAAGTGGTGCAATGAATAAAACATAATGCAGTGCATTGCTACTATGACCCTTTAGAAGGTTAAAAAAAGCAAATATTGCATTCCAAAGAGTTACCTTTTCCTTATAGGGTAAGGCGCCATAGCGTGCTTTGGCCTGAGCATAGGCGCTAGCAAGACCCGCCGCTCCAGCGCCAGGCAATAGCGATCGAATATCTGCCTCAAGCATTTTTTTGAGATCGGCAAATTGGGCTGGTTGTTCTTGTTTGAATTTCTCAATATCCTCTATCGAATCCAAAATCTGTTGCAGGATGGGCGCATTGGAGTTGTCTTCTCCATCTTTGGTTGATGCAATCGCCTGCGATGCGCTCGCATTCTGCTCATTGCCAAATAACCTTTGATGAAAGGATTGGATATCTTTTAAATGCTCATTCGCCGCGGTCTTTGCCTGGGCCACTTGTTCGACGTGATGTTGCAGGTTATTGGTAGGCTCGTCTAATTTTGAAACGGAGCTTTGATGCGCCTCCAGTTTTGCCTCGATGTTATTGATCTCGGTTTCTAATTTATTGAGCCTTTGCGCAATGTCTTCGCCCATTTCGATTTTAGCTCGGACATGGGTTAAGATATCTTCGAGGTCACCTATTTCAGTGAGCAGATCCTTCTTGCGTTGTTCTAGGCTCTTACGTGAGACGTTTGTCATGAGCGCATCCCCCTCCTTATATACAAAGTGAGGTTTGAAGAGGGGCTGATTAATAATGATAGATCAATTGATAATTTCTGGCGTGACCCAAAGAGGCGCAAACCAAAGAGTATGAGCGTTCCTAACCACATAAATGATGCTTTCTTATTATTATTTTTAAGTAATATGAACCTCGCAAAGGGCACACGAAAAGTCAAGATGACACGGGTATGCCGCCATTTTTCTTAATATCAAAAATGGATCTTGACTGAGAGGCTAAACCGCAGAAGGACAGGCATGAGCTGGCATAGGCTTAATGCCCAGACGCTCAAAAAGCGCCTCATCTTTAGATAATGCAGGGTTCGCAGCAGTTAAAAGTGCTTCGCCTATAAATATTGAATT
>CBFHLW010000116.1:0-4340 GCA_965656805.1 Alphaproteobacteria bacterium | reverse complement strand
CCACATCATAAATAGTCTCTTTTGTTTCGCCATTTTCGATCCAACCCTTAACCACTTGAACGCGTTGAAGTGGCGCACTCTCTGGATCGCGTGTTACCCACACCAGAAAGGAAGGAGAGTTCGCTGGCGCGCGCATGTCTCCGCCCATGCTCACACCGCGTTTATAAGCCTGTGCGACCATGTCACTGCGCGATAGAATATTACCGGGCAAAGACGACGCTGCGAAAAAGCGCACACTCAAGCGCGGGCCCGATGTCCCAAATGTCTCCTTGCGGCGCATAGCAGAGAAGATGGATTGACGGGTATTTTCTTCAGCCCAGACACCAGCCAAACCAGAAGCTCCCCATGTTGACCATTGCATCTGACGATAGCCTGGCGCTGGATTCTCCTCGGGCGTACCGACACTGACAGCAGGGTCAACATTACGATTCATGAATTTATCTCGAATCCCAAGTGCAAAAATCTGGGCGCGCTCCGTCCAGGTCAACGGCGCTGAACCGCGCAATTTAGGTGTTGCATCAACAATACCAATCTTAGACCAATAGTCACTCTCAGAGAACGCACCTGCACCAACGTGAGTGTCAGAGGCTGAGATCAGCCCAAACTTAAATGGATTGCCCTTACCTTCAGCTTGCAGTTTAAGACCATTTAAATAAGCCTCTCTTACATAAGAACCATTCAAACTACTCTTGCGCCATGTCGCAATCTGGTAAGGCATAATTTCAAAATTTGCGAACTCATCATTGGGTGAAAGCAATGGATGCGTTTCGGACGTTCCTTTAACCTGTGAAACCTCGACAATAGGCTCATTACGCATACGTGTTTCAGAATAAGCTTTTGATAAGGGATCGCCGTCAAAGGTAGACATGCTAAACATATAGCCATCTGATCCGTTTGAATTATGAGGAATAGCAATACTGTCTATACCTTTGGCGCGCAACTCATCCATCCATGCCCATAATTTTTCTGGGTTACGCGAAATTAAACGACTATAGGGCTCGTCAGGCACATCGCTGCCAGAGAATAGAACGTTTCGGTGTAAGTTCTCAAACTGGGTTTGCGAACTTGTATACTCGTAACCAATAAAAGTTGTAAATTTACCTGGCTCATTGTGGCGCTCTGCCGCTTCAATGACTTTCTCCCACGTGGAACGTACGATGTTCACGTCAAGAAGATCGTCTTCGACAAGCCCCCCAATGTAAGGGAATAATTTCTGAAACGCATCTCGGCGCTCAAGCGCTGTATCAGCCCCGCGCAAAGCTGTTGCAACGGGGTGGTTTGCGACATCGGTCGATGTGTCAAACATCGCAGGCACCATTCCCAGATACATTGCATGGTCAGTAACTGCCTGAAAATCAAGTGGCGTTTTGAGCTTCATATCGAAGCCAGCTGGATGCTTTATCGCTTCCCCCTTGGCGTAACGGTAAGCTGCATCCGGGTCATTGCGGTTGCCGAAAATATAAGCATCGAATGAATATGAGCTGTGAACGTGCGTCTCGCCATAAAGCGCACGACGCGTCTCCGGCCCGGCACTGTGTGCAATTGTAACTGTGGCCAAACCAGCGACTAAAATACTTGTAACAGTTGAAAAAACACGCATCAGAACATCTCCCCCAAGTTAGGCAGAGTATAGGCAATTTGCCATTAAAAGGTCTATACGTAATTTATAGTAAAATATTAAGTTTTGGGGGTTGAAAAAGTAATCCCCTCATCATCAACCTTACCAAAATTTAACATCAGCAAGTCTAATATATAATTTTGATATAGTTTCCATGGCTTAACATTTCCCTGACGCGGCAAATCAGACAATGACCGCTGCACATAGCCCGAGGAAAAATCAAGAAGAGGCTCTTCAATGACCTTGGTCTCGTCAATCACTGGCGTACTATAAGCGTAATGATGAGCGTCCATATAATTCAGCAAACGCGTCACATAAGCGCTCGTCAAATCACATTTAAGCGTCCACGACGCATTCGTGTAACCAAAAGACTGAGATAAATTGGGCACACCGCTAAACATCATACCTTTATAGTTGAATGTATCGTTAGGGTTAACTTTCTTGCGGTCAACGAGAACATCGACACCGCCCATAAATTGCATATTTAAGCCAGTGGCCGTGACAATAATATCAGCATCCACATGTTCACCAGAAGCCAGCTTTATTCCCGTCTTGTCAAAGCTATCAATATGATCGGTTACAACATCGGCCTTACCTTTCTTCAATGATACGAAGAAATCACCATCTGGCGCCAGACAGACACGTTGGTCCCAAGGGTTATAATGTGGCGTAAAATGCTTCTCGACATCAAAACTTGATCCCAGAATATCGCGAACACCATTGATAATTTTTTCTTTTGCTTGCCGAGGATAAGCACGACAATACCAGAACGATAGGCGCTGCAGCAAAACCTTATAGGTTCGAATAATCCGATAGGCCAACATATCGGGTAAATATTTATGGAGGTTTTGTGCTAGTGCACTTTCAGCAGGCATGGCAACAATATAAGTTGGTGAGCGTTGGACCATGGTTACTTTTTCAGCTTTTTTGGCTAATTCAGGTACCAGGGTAACCGCCGTGGCGCCGCTTCCAATGACAGCCACTTTTTTGCCCTCATAATCTAGCCCTTCAGGCCAATGCTGCGGATGCACAATTTGACCCTTAAAATTATTTTCTTTTTTAAATTCAGGTCGATAACCAGATTCATAGCTATAATAACCAGTACACATAGAAACAAAATTCGCTGTGAAACGCTCAGTTTTACCAGTCTGTTTGTCTAAAACTGTGAGTGTCCAGCATGCCTTCTCGCTCGACCAACTTGCTTTAGTAACCTGTTTTTGAAATTTAATTTTCTCTCGAATATTGAATTCATCCATAGTTTCTTCAAGATAATCCAAAATGGCTGGCGCATCGGCAATGGACTTTGGGTTTGTCCATGGGCGAAAACTAAAACCCAGCGTATACATATCACTATCAGAACGGATGCCAGGATATCGAAAGAGATCCCAAGTTCCGCCAATGGTCTCACGCCCTTCTAAGATACAAAAACTTTTTTGCGGTGAAAATTTTTGCAAATGATAGGCTGCACTGATACCGGAAATACCGGCTCCAATTACAATCACATCAAAGTTTCGAGTTTGCGCCATGTGGATCTCCTAAATAGAGGCATAATCAATCAGCTAAAAGCAGGTGCCGTCAAGGGGCATATTGTCCTAACTATTATCTGCTTGGGTATAGAATTAATATAGAGTTTAAGAATAAATGTCACATAAACTTAAAATCAAACTAAAAAGGGGCAACCAAAGCTGCCCCTTAAAAGGTCAAAAAAAGACAATCAAAAAACTATTCAGCTGCTTGCATCGCTTTTAAATAAATAGAATTTTTCGGCGCACTAAACACTTTTTTAATCATTGGAATAAAAAATTCGATTGGCTCACTGTCATAAGAACTATCAAATGCCGTTTGATCATATTTCCGGCAGAATTCTTCACAATGATTATAATATTCATGGTCTTTGAAATTGTCGCGCAAATCGCGGTCAAGGCCTAAATAATGAAAGAAATAGTATCCTTGAAATACGCCGTGATTTTCGATCATCCATAAATTTTCTTCTGAAACAAATGGCTTCAAAATAGCAGCTGCAATATCTGGGTGGTTCATAGAACCAAGCGTATCACCAATATCATGCAATAAAGCACACACTGTATATTCTTCATCGCGACCATCGCGCCATGCGCGCGTCGCCGTTTGTAAGGAATGCTCGTAGCGATCAACCGGAAAACCTCCGAAATCGCCCTCTAATATTTTTAAATGCTCCACAACTCTTTCTGCAAGACCTTTATTAAAGCCCACGGCGGCGTTTTTAATAATATCCCAATCACCCTGGGTTCCCTCTTCCATTTTTGTAAATGTAGCGCGTGGAGCGCTTTTATCATGTGACATTTTATATTCCTCTCCCAGATTAAATCTTGGCCGCAAGGGCTTAGACCAGATAATTATAGAAACCAAGCCTGACTCTGTCCAGATCAAGTCATTAAGAAATAACAACCGATGAGCAAAAAAAACACCCTGATATTTTATGCAAAAACACAATATATCAGAGCGTTCATTTATTAACGTCGCCTCAACTCATTCTCTTAAGAAATTGAGCGTTTCTTTATTTCTTAGCAGGCGCTTTCTTTGCTGGTGCTTTTTTAGCAACCGGCTTTTTAGCAACTACTTTTTTTACAGCTGGTTTTTTCGCTGGCGCTTTTTTAGCAACCGGCTTTTTAGCAACTACTTTTTTTACAACTGGCTTTTTCGCTGGCGCTTTTTTGGCAACCGGCTTTTTAGCAACCGTCTT
>CBFHLW010000115.1:0-4573 GCA_965656805.1 Alphaproteobacteria bacterium | reverse complement strand
GAATTTGCAAAACATCTTCCGAGCGCGTCGGAACCGTAAATTCGATATCATAATTACGGGTTAACACATTAACGCCACCCTTAAGACCAAGCGTCGGTAAGTTTTCCCCCAATAGCTCTGCTTGATCGACCATTAGACGGCCATCGCGCATGGCTAACAGTAACAGCACATTAGAAAAAGGGGTTTCGCCTTCAAAATCTTTTAATGTGGGGGACGTTTCTGCCGTCACTGTTGAAACGGCGCCCTCTAAGAGAGAAAATGGTTTATTCACTTTCCGCGCATCTATAAATAATAAACGCCCAGGCCCAACATCAAGATTAAACGCGCCTACCAAGCTCGACATAAATTCGAATGACGAACGACCACGTCCACGAATATTAAGGCGACCAGATAATGACGCATCTAAAAGCTCAGCTCCAAAAATACTGCGCGTTACCTCTGCGAGTTTCACCCCATCAAGACGGGCATCAATCGTCACGCTTGGCAATAAACGTCCACCTCCAGCATTTACATTTGCCGTTATATTACCGCCAGCCATAGCAGCTTGTAGATCACTAATCTCAATCACACTGTCGACAAGTTTCAGGCGCCCTTTCGCGGAGCTAATCGCTAAGTCGTTAAATGTCACATTATCAAGCTTTAGTTCTAAATTTGCATCAGCCAATTCAAGCAATGACCATGAAACAGGCGCCTTTGACCAACCCTCTTCATAATGCGGAAAGAAGGGCATAATCTCTAGGTCAGCAAAAGTTAAATTAGCAGTCAATGTCGACCGCAGAGGATCGAAAACATACACACCTTCCCCTGCAACCTTCCCGCTCCCAAAGCTAGCATCCAATGCTGAGAATGCATATTGCTTAGGCGACAATGTTGTATTGGATGTGCCTTTAAGGCCAAGGCGCGGGGTCGTTCCATCCCAACCAAGATACGTTCCTATATTGGAGATATCGAATGTTGTTGTTCCCTCAATCTGCTTGGTATTACCTACCCCCCGTAATAGGCCGGATATTTTTATTAAATCTTGTGCAAGACGAACTTCCCCTGTGAGGCTTGCAACCTGATTGTTTGGAGTGGTTAATGTTAATAACAGTTGACCATCTCTTTTACTCGCAGACTGCGCCTGAGGTTTGATTTTCTGGACGCTTAAATTTTGAGCAAGGGAAGAAGAACCCTCAATATCGTCGCCTATGTCACGCGTCGCTTTATCTGCTTCAGCCTCTCCATCAGCTCCCGTCAAAAGCGCCAAAATGGACTGAGATGAGCCATCAACACGCAAACGCATTTGCGTATCTTTTGAGAAGAAACCAAAACCTCGGCTTGGTGAAAAGAATGAGAACGTACCATCCATATCGCCATTCGTCACAACGCCAGCCATCGACATTGAGGGCCATTGCGGATCAGAAGCAGAGGTCAAATGCAACTTTGTCGAAATCTGAACACTCTCATGAAATGCAAATTTTAAAGGCGATGCAATCCGCTGTAATTGACGCGTAAATATACTATTTGCAGGCGCATCAATAGACATATTGATATCCCCAAATGCATATTGGCTATCATGAGCCATACCTCCTTCAACTGATAAATTTGCACCATTAAAGTTACTTATCTCAAGGCGTTGGATCGTAAATTCCTTATCGGTAATTTTGATGTCTGAAATCAGTTTCCCAAGACGAACAGAACCAACATTAAAATCATCAGAGGCAAATTGAACGGAAAATTTCGTATCATTTGGCGCAACTTGTAGAATTTCTTTGAGCCAATCCCCTAGAGGAATATCGAATAAACTGGTTTCGCCTTTTGGGATGAGCTTTGCATTAAGCAACCCCCATTTGGCAACATCCATATGATCGGCTGTCCATTTGATGCTGAAGGCTTTATCTGCGCCATAATCATAACGAAGAGCAATAAGTTGTTCTGCTCCATCTATATGGCCAATAAGATTAGTGACATCAATCACCGTTTTCGAGGCTCGAAGATTTGCCGAGAACCCAATACGTTGAAGCGCGCTCGTTTCCATAATGTTGGTAATGCGCTCCAACCCCATATCAAAAGTATTAAACAGCCAATAAGCTGTTGCTTGCGCATCAGAGGAGTTCGCGGCTAAAGATCCTTCAAAAACAGGGGCGGTTTCTTCAAATGCAACATTCCCAGACAGGAAGAAGGTACCACCATATGGCAAATCTGCCCGAACCTGATTAACCCTTAGCCCGTTATCTTCAAAACCTATATAACTTACTATATTCGTGACAACCTCATCATTGATCATCAAATTATCAATGCGTATCGCGGCATCAAGCTTAGGCTGTTTTGGAAAAAGCAAATTAAGCGCATCCTCAAAAGGCAATTGCTCCAGACGCGCAAAGGTACCGTCAAAATAAAGACCAGACACGTCAAACCGATCAGCTGTTAAACGCATAAAAATCCGGTCCGCCTCAATATCTGGATCCTGAGCGAAATCGACATTCACCTGCATCGCTACATCTTGGCCAAGAGCTCTAAACCGAACATTATCAGTTTGAATTCCCGTTGCATTAGCAAATATAAGACCACTTAATGACAAACGTTGGTCAATTATATTTGTGGTTTCAAACCCAATAGAATGGAGAAGCGGCGCCAGTAAACGACTACCATCAAGCGCGAATTCGCCGCTCACCTCCATGGTGCGACCTGGTGCAACAAATCCATCAAAATCAAGTCGAATTGCCGGCTCTGCTTTGAGCGATAATATTAGCGGCATGCGCGCCGCTGTTGGTCGAGATGATCTGGCGTTGAAGGTAAAAGGCACATTCTGGTAACTGAATTGCGCAGCCAATTCCACGGGAGACAACTGATCTTCAACATCAACCGAAACAAAGACATCTTCTAAAACCATTTTATTGTCTTGGTCATTAACGTCGATCACCATCGTACTTTCAGAAATACGTATGCCGATATTTTCGAATTGCGATGACCCGCCCTGCATAAACTTCAGAATATCAGAGGGATTTGCACTGACATTTAGACCAGAAATTTCAATCTCATGAGGCATGATTTCGGCAAATAAAAGTTCAACAAGCGAAAAATTCAAACGAAGTACCTTGAATTTTTTCTGCTCCCATAACTGATCGTTGCTTGTCGCAAAATCTGCTCCTTCAGGTGCAGACTCGGGCATTTTGGCTTTGAACTGCAAAGTACCGCTATTGAAAGTGATAGACGGGCTTGGCAAAAGCCGAATTTCAATATTTTCGTAAGAGACGATTTCAACATTCTCTTTAATTTTAGTTTTATCGATGGCCAACTCTGCCCAAGACGACAAATCAAAGAGATAAGGCACAAGCAAAAGCCCGCCTAGAAAAGCAATCAAAAAAGACGAAATGATGGTTACTGGCGAGCGCATAATCGAATAATTTGTTCCTTTCCAGCCAAAAACAGGACTTTTTAACTCATGGTGCTATAATGCCATAAGAATCAGGAAAGTAACATGTCAGACCCATTTGACCTTGGCAATGAGGATCCATCCCCTCAAACCATATTGCGCGAACCCGCTCCAGCCCAAAGCGCTGGCTTAACGACATCTCAGCGCGCCGCCCAAGCCATGCGGTCAAATTCTTTCCAGCATTTGCTCGAAGGGTTAAATGAAGCTCAACACGATGCTGTCATGGCCCCCGATGGCCCCCTTCTTGTTCTGGCTGGCGCAGGCACTGGTAAAACGCGCGTTTTGACAACCCGTATTGCGCGTAAGTTATCGCTCGGGGAAGCCTGGCCGAGTCAAATACTCGCAGTTACTTTTACCAATAAAGCGGCCCGCGAAATGAAAGAACGGATTGAAAAAATGGTAGGGGGCTCGATGGAGGGCATGCCCTGGCTTGGTACATTTCATTCTCTCTCCGTTAAAATTTTACGACGCCATGCAGAACTGGTTGGCTTAAGACCTGACTTTACGATTTTGGACACAGACGACCAAATACGCCTCCTCAAGCAGCTGATTAAAGCTGAAAATATTGATGAGAAAAGATGGCCAGGCCGGCAGCTCGCTGGACTGATTGACCGTTGGAAAAACCGAGGTTGGACGCCTGAAAATGTACCCGACAGTGAAGGAGCTTTTTTTGCCGATGGCCGCGGAGTTGCTCTTTATGACCAATATCAAAAGCGCCTCAAAATATTAAACGCCACTGATTTTGGCGACCTATTGCTTGAGACGGTTCGCCTGTTCCAAGAGAACGATGAAATTTTAAATGAGTATCAAACCAAATTCACCAATATTTTGGTCGATGAGTATCAAGATACAAATGTTGTTCAGTATTTATGGCTTCGATTATTAGCGCAAAAGCACAGTAATATATGTTGTGTCGGTGATGATGATCAGTCTATTTACGGCTGGCGCGGTGCAGAAGTTGATAACATTCTAAGGTTTGAACGTGACTTCCCCGGCGCAGTAACCATCAAACTCGAACGAAATTACAGATCAACGTCACATATTTTGGGGGCTGCTTCCGGCCTGATCGAAGCAAACCAAAAGCGTCTCGGCAAAACATTATGGACTGAGCAAAATGATGGCGAACCAGTTCGCATTCGTGGCGTATGGGATAGCGAG
>CBFHLW010000114.1:0-4579 GCA_965656805.1 Alphaproteobacteria bacterium | reverse complement strand
CGTGGTTGTGGCGGGGTGCGTGACGAGGGTTTTTGCGTCGCCTAAATTATTTGAAATTTTTGCAATTTGAAGCTCATTTAGGAAATTAAAGGCATGCTCTTTTCCGCCTTTTAAATCTATCGCAATAAGGTTGCTGCCACGATCCATTTGCTTTTGGGCAATATCAAATTGCGGGTGGTCAGAGCGTCCAGGATAGTAAACACGTTCAACCTTCGGGTGTTCACCTAACATAGTCGCGAGCTTTTCGGCATTATCACAATGAGCATGGACACGCAAAGAAAGCGTCTCCAACGATTTAACCATGACCCATGCATTAAATGGGCTCAAAGAAGGCCCCGTTTGGCGCACAAAATTTGCCAATTCGTTATCAATATAGTCTTGTTTGCCCAATATAATGCCGCCCAGACAACGTCCTTGCCCGTCAATATGTTTGGTGGCGCTATAAATGACAATATCTGCGCCGCATTCAAAAGGGCGCTGAAGAATAGGCGTGGCAAAAACATTGTCGACAACCAAACGAATATTATGGGCACGCGTTATCTCGCTTAAAGCAGCTATGTCGATAACTTCCAATATCGGGTTAGACGGTGTTTCTAAAAAGAACAGTTTGGTTTTGGGGGTAATTGCATTTGCCCATGCGCTGAGATCGCGTCCATCGACAAGGGTAACCTCGATTCCAAACCGGGGTAGCAGCGTCTCCACAACATAGCGACACGAGCCAAATAACGCCCGAGCGGAGACCACATGATCACCGGCTGTGAGTTGAGATAACATGCAAGCGGTGACAGCGGCCATGCCCGTTGCGGTTGCGCGCGCGTCATCAGCACCTTCCAGGCTGATCATGCGTTCCTCAAACATT
Source organism: Alphaproteobacteria bacterium (assembly GCA_965656805.1). Lineage (GTDB taxonomy): Bacteria > Pseudomonadota > Alphaproteobacteria > RS24 > RS24 > JAYODZ01. The sequence continues at coordinate 3,720 of CBFHLW010000114.1, read as the reverse complement.
CGCACGGTCGGATTGCCGAATCGGGAATAGATGAACCCGTCGCTTTCGCCTTTAAATCGTGCTTCTGCTTCCTCGGCGCTTTTGTAAACATAGCCTGAGGTTAAAAACAGAGCTTCGCTTGTTTCGCCAAATTGCGAACGCGTCTGTCCACTATGCACCATTTGTGTGCGAGGTTTCCACTTACGATCATGTTCCAAAACTCATCTCCCAAGACCTATAATTATGACACGTTAGAGGAAAATTCTTAAATAAATTCAGATTAAAGCGTTTTCCAGCCGGCAACACGTTGATCTCTTATATTGTAAAAACTGGGGGAATGTGTAGAAAAAAGTGTATTGCGTCAAGACAGGCGCCATTTCTGTCTTTAAACTATATTAAAGATTCGATATTTTCACATAAAGGGCCGAAATGGGGCGCGATGACTCAATGACTCTGTTTCCTGAAGATACACCGCAAACACCCGCGACGTCGCAAGGACAAACCTTTGCAACGGGCATTTTGCCTGCGCATGGGATCCGGGCCATGGTGCGTGAACAACACATATGGGCTCCTGGAGGTGTTTTAGAAGACCAAGTTCAGCCCGCAAGCCTTGATTTACGATTGGGAACAACCGCTTATCGCGTGCGCGCTTCCTTCCTGCCAGGTGCCAATGGGCGTGTTATGGATAAAATAGAAGATCTTGCTTATCACAAGATTGACCTAACCCATGGTGCCGTTCTAGAGACCAATTGCGTCTATCTTGTGCCGGTGATGGAGGCTTTGGCATTGCCAGAGCAAACAACCGCTTTCGCCAATCCCAAAAGTTCAACAGGTCGTATCGATGTCTTTACGCGTATTATTGCCGATTTTGGGTGCGAATTTGATAAAGTGCCTGCAGGTTATAAAGGTCACCTTTATCTCGAAATTTCACCCCGTACCTTTCCTATTTTGGTGCGAGCTGGCTCGCGCTTATCGCAAATTCGGTTCCGTCGCGGCGCGCGCAATACATCTGATAATGAAATGCGGCGTTTGCACGATGAACAAGGTCTTGTCGATGGCGTCGCCAATATTGATGAAGGTCTGGCTTTATCAATCGATTTAAGGGGTGATGGGTCAAGCAACCCAATAGGCTATCGCGCAAAACGCCATGCTGGGATGATAGACGTTGATCGTAGCGGCGCGCTAGATTGGCGCCAGTATTGGGAAGCAATTATGCCTGATACGCGTGAAACCCTTATTCTCGACCCCGATGAATTTTATATTTTAGCCTCACGTGAGGCGATCACCATTCCTGGTTCGCATGCAGCTGAAATGGTGCCTTTTAATCCCTTGGTGGGAGAGTTTCGGGTTCATTATGCAGGTTTCTTTGACCCAGGGTTTGGCGCACGTGAAGCAGATGGCGCGGGCAGTCGTGCTGTTTTGGAAGTGCGCTCGCGCGAGGTCCCGTTTATTCTTGAGCATGGGCAAGTGATCGGGAGATTGATTTATGAACGCCTGACCATGGCGCCAGAAAAACTCTATGGCGAGGCGCTGCAATCAAACTATCAAAGGCAAGGGTTGCGTTTGTCGAAGCATTTTAAATAATTCTTCATCATGATTATGCGCTCGATCCTCCTCGGTTTACTGACCTTCTTATTATCTATATTGGCAGCTTATTTCTTGCGACTCGTCACGGGCTGGTTTGTGCCTGTACCGGTTTGGGGAATGGTCATTCTATTCTCGTTTTTTCTGGTTTTAGGACGCGTGCCAGTTGGCGTTCGTCTGGTCGGCACATTTATATTAAATAATATGCCACTCTTTTTTGTGCCCCCGACATTGGGCATTTTGGCCCTTGGCGCATTATTGCGCGCGGATGGTTTTGGGATTGGGGTTGCCGTAATTGTTAGTACCCTTTTGGGGTTTGTTGTAACAGCTGGCGTCTTTTCATTATTAAATAAGGCGCAGGACCAATGAGCGCGATCAATCAATTTATAAGCGAGCTTCCGCAATGGCCGTCTCTCATGGGCTGGGCGTGGGTTTTAATCACACTATTGGCTTATCTTGTGGTTATGGGTATCCGAAGGTTTATCAAAAAAAATGCTTGGAATGCCCCCTTAATTCTGACGAGTTTACTCATGGCCACCGCTTTAGTTTTATTTGATGTTCCATATGAAGAATATATGGATGGCGGTGCCGTTTGGGGATGGTTTCTCATGCCAGCAACGATCGCGATGTCCATCCCCTTATATGATCATATTGATATATTGCGTCAAACATTGAAGCCAATCCTGGTTGGCATTATCAGTGGGTCTGTTGTCGCTGTTTTCTCAGCCCTTTTGGTTGCGGCATTTATGGGCGTTGCACCCCAGACATTTGTGTCCCTTGCCCCAAAGTCGGTGACCACGCCGATTGCCATTGGCGTTGGCTATGAAATTGGAGGCTTATCAGGGTTGATCGCCGCGATTGTTGTTGTGACAGGTGTTTTTGGTATTTTGGTCGCACCAACAGTCTTTCGTCTTTTTGGTGTGACGGATGTTAAAGCCCAAGGTCTTGCCTATGGTTTGGCAGCACACGCCATTGGCACATCAGAGGCCTTACGACTCAACCCACTTATGGGCAGTTTTGCGGCATTAGCGCTTGGCGTCAATGGATTGCTCACAGGCTTATTTTTGCCAGCCATTATGTTGTGGTTGGGGTTTGCTTTATAATTCCAATGTCTTAAGGCAAATAAGGCTCATGTGGTGTCTTATGCCATTTCAAATATCTAAAAACGGCCAAGCTAATACCCCATAAAGAAGGTGGAATTTGCAAAAGCCAATAAATGGGTAATAGCAAAATTGTTATGCGTTTTACATAAACCACACCCGTGAAAGCAATCCTGATATAGCAGGCAATCCGCCCGCTATAGGTGAAGAGAGATAATTGGCCAATGGGATGCGTTATCAAATAGGTGAACAAGCCTTTCTCATCAATGGAAAAAACTAAAATTAACATGAACCCAGCAATGCCAGTCACAACGCGTGCACCGAAGCTGGCGATAAAAAGCATTAAACTCAATAGGCCGATCTCAGAGTAAAGCCGTTTTGGGTTCCGAATATGCACCATAAGCGTTTGAAAATGACCGCTTGACCAGCGTGTCCTCTGCCAAAACCAATCTTTATAATTACTTGGCGCATTTTCTATGCTGCGCGTATCGAGTAAGCCGAGTGAATAGCCAAAGCGCTTAAAACGAATGCCAATATCCGCATCTTCCGTTAGGTTAAATTTATCCCACCCTCCTAGCCGCTTGAGAATGTCCGTCCGAAAGAAATTGGCTGAACCAGATAGGGGTGCAGGGGCGCCTAAAGCAATCCATGCCGGCAATAAAAAGCAAAATAAAATATGATATTCTAAAGCAAAAAGGCTCTGAAGAATTTTGTCCGACCGCGGTTTGATGATGAGGGGTGCTTGGAAACCTGCACGCGTCGCTGGTGCTGAATGAAAGCGATGCGCGACGTCAAAGAGCTGATCAGGAATAACACCAATAATGCTGCCGCTTGCCTCAAGCAGACCAAAATTGCAAGCGCGTGCTTTGGTTTGTGGTGCGCCAGGCGGGACAACGAAAAGCCTTACATGTGATGGCCAATCGAGTTGGAAAAACGCGTCGCGCGTTGCTCTGTCATGGAGTTCGTTCAAGATGAGCACTTCAAGCTTGTTGGTTGGATAGTTAAGCCGACGGAGCATTTGACGAATTTGAGGCATCATATTGACCTCATTGTAAAC
>CBFHLW010000113.1:0-4606 GCA_965656805.1 Alphaproteobacteria bacterium | reverse complement strand
CTGGAAAATGGTAGCTCCATTTATGATATACAGAATGTCTCATTGGTGCACCATGTCACGAATGCACTGCGCGCTCATGCTCTTTTTGCCAAAGACCGCGACTATATTGTCAAAGGCGCTGGCGATTCTGGAAGTGTTATCATCATCGATGAATTTACCGGCCGCATGATGGAAGGCCGTCGATTCTCAGATGGATTACACCAAGCTTTAGAAGCCAAAGAAGGCGTTGCCATTCAACCAGAAAATCAAACTTTAGCATCGGTCACATTCCAAAATTACTTCCGACTTTACGACAAACTCTCAGGCATGACTGGAACGGCTTTAACAGAAGCCGAGGAATTTCTTGATATCTATGCGCTTGACGTGATCGAGGTGCCGACGAATACGCCAGTAACGCGCATCGATGATGATGACGAAGTCTTTCGAACCGCGGATGAAAAGTTTGAAGCTATCACCAAGATGATTTCAGAATGCAAGGCTCGCAAACAACCTGTTCTTGTCGGCACCACCAGCATTGAGAAATCAGAAATGCTCTCTGATATCCTCAAGAAACGTAAAATTGAACATAACGTTCTCAATGCAAGATACCACACGCAGGAAGCCCAAATCATTGCCCAAGCTGGCGTACCAGGCGCGGTAACCATCGCAACCAATATGGCGGGCCGTGGCACAGATATTCAACTCGGCGGCAATGTTGACATGCGCCTGAATGAGGAGTGCCCGGAAAATGCAACAGATGCCGAACGCGCTGAAATAGAAGCACGCATCCGCAAGGAAGTGACAGCTCTCAAAACTGAAGCGCTGAACGCAGGCGGCTTATGTGTCATAGGCACAGAACGCCACGAAAGCCGGCGTATTGACAATCAGCTTCGTGGCCGCTCAGGGCGCCAAGGCGACCCAGGACAATCAAGGTTTTTCCTTAGCCTGGAAGATGACCTCATGCGCATTTTCGGCACCGATCGAATGGACGGTATGTTGCAACGACTTGGCTTAAAGGAGGGCGAGTCGATTGTTCACCCTTGGATCAACAAAGCCCTTGAGCGCGCCCAGAAAAAAGTTGAGGCGCGAAACTTTGATATTCGAAAAAATATTCTCAAATATGACGATGTTATGAATGATCAACGACGCACCGTATTTGAACAGCGCATCGACTTCATGCGCGCAGACAGCGTCAACGAAATCATTGCGGACATGCGCCACGATGTCATTGATGACTTAATCACTTTATATATTCCTGAAAAAGCATATGCAGACCAATGGGATATTGATGGTCTGGATGAGCAGATCATTGATCTGTTTGACGCACAAACCCCACTCAAAGAATGGGCACGCGAAGAAGGCATTGCTGACCAAGAAATCAAAGAGCGTTTAACGCGCTTGCTTGATGAACGCGCCGCAGCAAAAGTTGCGAAAGTCGGGCCAGACCTTATGCGGCAAGTCGAAAAATCTATTTTGCTTCAAACCATGGACCAGCGTTGGCGCGAACACTTGCTCTTACTTGAGCACTTACGTCAAATCGTTGGTTTGAGAGGTTACGGGCAGCGCGACCCACTCAACGAATTCAAACTCGAGGCATTCACATTATTTTCAGATCTTCTCACACAATTGCGTGAAGATGTTTGCCGCTTCGTTAGTCGTGTTGAAATTGACACGCAACCACCAGAGCTTGAGGTGCCTGAAACATCTATTCAGGCCGAAGCAAAGGCAGAACAGAATAATTTGCCAAAAGTGCAACGCAACGCACCTTGCCCTTGTGGATCTGGAAAAAAATTCAAACATTGTCATGGTGCAATCCGTTAAGCGGCACAATGATCAACCTGTGGGGAGCATATCCCAATCTGCAGAATAAACCGTCCTACCCTAAGACGGTCAAAGGCACGCGTGATATCTCAAATCTTATGCAACACCTTCGCGGCCCATCGCCAAGAATTTCTTACGGCGATCAGATTTAAGTTGCTTAGGTTCAACCCCGGATAATTGGGCCAATTCTTCGCTAATAACCTGCCCAACGGAGCGAATTGTTTCAGGTCGATCGCGATGCGCGCCGCCTTCGGGCTCAGGAATAATACGGTCAATCACGTTTAGCTCTAGAAGAGATTGCGCCGTCACCTTCAAAGCTGTTGCTGCAACATCAGCGCGCTCAGATGTGCGCCATAAAATAGAAGCACATGCCTCCGGCGAGGCAACAGTGTAAATAGAATGCTCTAGCATTAAAATACGGTTGGCCGTGGCCAGCGCCAGAGCGCCACCTGAGCCACCTTCCCCAATCACCAGCGAAATCATGGGTACATTGAGCGACAAACATTTATCCGTACATCTCGCAATTGCCTCAGCCTGACCGCGCTCTTCTGCGCCAATACCAGGATAGGCTCCGGCTGTATCAACCAAGGCGACAACTGGTAAATTAAAACGCTCGGCAAGATCCATAATACGAATAGCCTTACGATAACCTTCTGGGCGCGCCATGCCAAAATTGTGCTTAATGCGTGTTTGCGTCGAATTACCTTTTTCCTGGCCTATAATGGCCACACGTTGGCCTTGCCAACGACCAATGCCACCAATGATCGCATGATCTTCTGAATAAAGACGATCGCCAGCGAGGGGCGTGAAGTCTTCAACCAGCCCCTCAATATAATCCATAAAATGTGGGCGTGCCGGATGACGTGCAACTTGCGTTTTTTGCCAAGGGTTTAACCCTTGATAAACCTTAAGTGTCTGTTGCCGTGCTTTTTGCTCGAGCTTTCCAATCTCATCCGCAATATCGACACCCGTCTTACCCATGGCGCGCAATTCTTTAATTTTGCCCTCGAGCTCGGCAATCGATTTCTCAAAATCAAGGTAGACTTGCATCTCACTGTTCCTTTGTCCGCGATATCTAGCTTACAACATCCAGGATCTAAATTTAAGGCGTCTTTTCCACAACAATAAGTGCCCTAAAACATAGACCTAGGTCAATCCCAAGAGGCCTCTATCTTGTCCGAAGACGCTCATATTTTCTTAAAACCATCGCCCGCGAGCGGATGAGCGGTCTCAATAATACGTCTTTTATGATCCTGGGCAACATGGGTATAGATTTGTGTGGTCGAAATATCCGCATGCCCTAACATCTGCTGAACAGAACGCAAATCAGCACCATTTTCAACAAGATGAGTTGCGAAGGCATGACGCAAGCCATGAGGCGATAAATGAATATGGCCAAGCCCCGCCTGCCGTGCCAATTCTGATAGAATTTGCCAGAATCTCTGGCGTGTAATATGACCTGAGGCACCCCCACTGGGAAACAAATATGCGCTTTGGCTATATTTGGCGTCGCGCAGTTGCACCCAGGCATCCAGAGCTGACATAGCAGGAGGACTAAGCGGAACAATACGCTCACGACCACCTTTACCAATTACATGGACATAAGCACGATCTCCGTTAACGACCTTTCGGTTTAATCCGACAAGCTCACTGACGCGCATGCCGCTGGCATATAACATTTCAATTGCGCAAATCAAACGCATACGCTTCTCATTCTGAATAGGCGTTTTTGCTGGCAATGCGTATGCCGTCTCAAATAATCGATCGACATCTTCTATACCCAGCAATTTGGGCAAAGGACGCGTGAGCTTTGGCCGGACTATCTCAAGTGCCGGATTGCTCGAACGGATACCTTCCGTAACCAAAAATTTATAAAACGCCCTAACTGCAGACAAGTGCCGGGCGACTGTTGGCGGTGCCATTTCGCGATCGTATAAAACACGCATATGCCGCGCCAGATGATTTTGTGTGGCCAATACAAAACTGACCTTTTGTGCGGCAAGGTTATCGGCCAAGGCCTCAAGATCACGACGATATGCAGAGACTGTATTTGCGGACACACCACGTTCAGCAACCATCATATCTAAAAAAAGATCGATTAAATGTGTGTCCTCGGTCATTATTCTTCTACAAGCAATTTTGCATTGGACTCGACGCCACCATCCATGCTCTGGCTTGCATTATCTGGTTGCGGCTGTTCAGGCATAAGCGAATTGTTTAGATCTTGCTCTTCGGCGTCACGCTCATTTGGCACTGGCTTAATGGGGAGCGTTTCATCTGGAAGTGTAAAAGGCGGGGCCACATCAGCAATAGCCTTGAGCTGTCCGCCAACGGCCAAATCAACAATTAATTCATTGGCAAACATTTGAGCTTCGTGCGCAAGCCCCAGATAGGTTAAAGACGCCACTGCCATAATCGCCTCATGGCTTAGCCAAGCGTCTACTGGCTTACTTCCTATTGTTTCCTGTAGATGCAAAACAAGGTCGCCCAAGCGTCCTTCCTGACTCAAGCGAAGCGTGCGTTCAACAACTGTATGTCTAGATGCCAACTCGCTTAACGATAATTGCGGCTCAGAACCAGCCTGTATGAGAAGCTCCATCAATGTCGGCTCAACGGCAAGTAACTGCCCCGACTCTTGATATTGATTAATATTTGGAAAAACATTTGTGCGGCCAGCTGCAAAATCAATGACATCGTAAATATTATTATAAGTTGGTTGCACATTGGGTCGCCCGTTGCGCGGCGCCAAAAATTTCTCGGCAATATCAATCCGCCCAAGCGTTAAAGACGCAAGCGCTAAAACATC
>CBFHLW010000112.1:0-4685 GCA_965656805.1 Alphaproteobacteria bacterium | reverse complement strand
TGCAGATTCCTTGTAGATTTACTCCCAGAACTCACGATTTTTAATAATCCATTTACTTTGAAACAACTTTGTAAATATAGAGCTAAAAGTCGCAGAAATCAACAAGTTTGTAATGAGTTTGCAACTATTTTAATTATTTAAGTATATGTTTTAACTGTATTTTTTTATGTGAACTTATTCCCACTCAATCGTACCAGGTGGCTTGGACGTAATGTCATAAACGATGCGATTAATGCCTCGCACTTCATTAATAATGCGCGTTGATACCCGCCCGAGAAATTCATGGCTGAAAGGATAGTAATCAGCCGTCATGCCATCGGTGGAAGTGACGGCGCGTAATGCACAGACATAGTCATAAGTTCGTCCATCACCCATCACGCCCACACTCCTTACAGGCAATAGGACTGCAAACGCTTGCCAAATATCGTCGTAAAGGCCCGATTTACGGATTTCATCCAGATAAACGCTGTCTGCTTTACGTAAAATATCGAGCTTTTCGCGCGTAATATCGCCAGGTATACGAATAGCTAAACCTGGCCCAGGAAAAGGATGACGGCCGACAAATGCTTCGTTTAGCCCCAGCTCACGCCCCAATGCGCGCACCTCATCCTTGAACAGTTCCCGGACGGGCTCTACGAGCTGCATATTCATTCGCTCAGGCAATCCTCCAACATTATGATGGCTTTTAATCGTCACACTTGGCCCACCGGTAAAGGAGACACTCTCAATCACATCAGGATATAATGTGCCTTGTGCGAGGAAATCAGCACCACCAATAGCCTTTGCTTCAGCTTCGAACACATCAATAAATGTTGCCCCAATAATTTTACGTTTCTGTTCAGGATCGCTGACACCGGCGAGCTTGTCTAAAAACAACGCAGATACATCTTTATGAATAAGATTAATATTATAATGGTCACGGAAAAGCCCAACAACTTGTTCACTTTCGCCTGCCCGCATCATACCTGTATCAACATAAACACATGTCAGTTGGTCACCAATTGCTTCATGCAAAAGAACCGCAACAACAGAGCTGTCAACGCCCCCAGATAAACCACAAATAACGCGACCTGAGCCAACTTGAGCTTGAATTTTCTGAATGGCTTCGGTGCGAAAAGCGGCCATCGTCCAGTCACCAGCACAACCAGCAATCTTATGTGTAAAATTGCTCAGAATTTGCGCACCATCAGGCGTATGAACGACCTCTGGGTGAAATTGTACAGCGTATATATTGCGCTGCAAATCCGCAATCGCCGCATATGGCGCATGCTCACTGCGCCCAATAACATTAAACCCCGCTGGCAATGCCGCAACACGATCCCCATGGCTCATCCAAACCGGAATATCGGTGCCGTTGATGCCATCAAAAAGTAAAGTCTCCTCGATAATATTGAGGGTCGCACGACCAAACTCACGCTCATCACTTCCCTCAACGCGGCCGCCCAATTGTTGGCATAACGCTTGTTGGCCATAACAAATACCTAAAATAGGCAAACCGCTCATTAATATATTATCGGGGATACGCGGTGCAATTTCATCGATAACACTATTAGGGCCACCCGATAGAATGATCGCTTTAGGCGCAAAAGTTTCAAAAACATCCTCAGCTTTTTGAAAAGGGATAACTTCAGAATAAACGCCGCTTTCTCGGACACGACGGGCTATGAGTTGCGTGACCTGTGAGCCAAAATCGACAATAAGAATCTTATCCATAATTTACTCTTGCGTTTATATTTATTTCTTTAGCGCAGACTCATCAGATCCGGCACTCTTCGCAGATTGCGAAAGCGCCAGAGCATTTTCTAAAATAGTTAATTGCGCGCAATCGCTACATAATTGTGTCAGATTTGCAATTGTTTCGCGGGCGCCGTCTAAATTATTTAAAGCCAATTGCGACTGCCCTAAAGCCACATAAATATCACGGCGAGTCGGATCAATTCGAATGGCGGTTGCCAGACTTTGAATAGCTTGTTCATAATCACCGTCAGATATCGACATTTTACCCAAAGCCGCAAACGCATCTGCATTTGCTGGGTCAGCAGCGAGGGCGACCAATAAGGTATTGCGCGCTTCGAGCGACTTGCCTTCCAACATTAATGCCTCGACTTGCTTCAATACACGCGATGACATTTCCTCATAAGTCTTAGAGGTTGCAAAGCTTCTGGAAGTAGAGATCACAAAAAACGTTAATGTGAAACAGAAAATAATTGAGTGTTTAAATTTTAAGGTCATATGATTATGTCGCATTCTGGCACCCTAAAATCAAGTCACCAGACGCGTTAACACACAAGCATATAAGCCGTCACAATCATGCGTTGCAGGGCCATAAAGAACATCAACAGGATGCTCCTTTGCATCATTGGCGAGGACAAAACTCTTGTTTCTTGCCAAAAATGCATCTATTTGCGTTCTGTTTTCCGCGTCTAATAATGAACAGGTTACATAAGCCAGACGACCATCAGGCGCGACATATTGCGCTGCCTCATCTAAAATTTTTGCTTGGGTCTGGCAAAGCTCCTGTAATTTACCTGTCGACATTTGCCATTTCGTCTCAGGGTTCCGGCGCCAACGACCAGATCCACTACAGGGCACATCCGCGACAACCAGATCCATCTTTCCTACTAATGAAGGCAAATCAAAAGCATTCTCAATACAAGAAAATGAAGCCCTCTTTAGTCGGGGCCACAAAGCACGCAAACGTCTATGGTCAATATCATGAACATAAATACGCGCACGCTCCTCAGTTATTGCCGCTAATGCCAAAGCCTTACCACCCGCACCCGCACAATAATCAAGAATAGTCGTGTCATCAGCGCGCCCAATAAAGTCACACACAGCTTGAGCGGCGGCATCTTGCACTTCAATCAGACCATCAAGATAAGCAGACGTTTGCACGATATTGCGTCCATGGCTAACGCGAAGCGCACTTTGACTAATTGGTACGGCTGTAGAGATAATGCCATCTTCTTCGAGCGCTTTTTTTGCATGAGCAAGCGAAATACGCGCTGTATTAACCCGCAAATCAATCGGCGCGCGCTCGTTCAATCGCTTAACTGTCGAATCAAAATTTTTACCCAATGATTTACGCATCTCGTTCTCAGCCCAGTCTGGAACGCTATGGGCGATACATGGGTCACTTGGGGCATCGTCAATGACCATCGTGCTGAGCAGCCGACTTTCATCTTCGTTTAATTTCTCTGGCGCAAACCGTTCACCGTCCGCGACAGCATTAAGTTCGTCCATAGTCATATTTTCAAATCGTCTTAAATAAGAAAAAACGAGTAAACGAGAAGAAACGTCAACTGCGGCTTCAACATCATCTGGTTTATTTTCAGTCGCGGGCGTTTCATCCGTCTGGAGTGCAGAAACACCTCCCATCACAGACCATGCAAGCAACCCCTTATGCCTTAATACTGTATAAAATATATCACTAATTGCACGACGATCTTTCGATCCAGCATAACGATGTTGTCGCGCCCATTTTTCAAATAGACGGTCTGCCGCTTGATCACTCGCATTTATCTCATTTAAAAGATCAATAACGGCTTGGGTGCGCCCTGCTATGCGCACCTAGAGTTTTCCTGACGCAGGATAATTTGGTGCTTCCCGCGTTATCGTCACGTCATGAACATGACTTTCGGCCAAAGACGCACCTGACATTTTAACAAATCGCGCCCGTTCCTGGAAAGCCAAAATGGTTGGTGAGCCAGTATAACCCATCGCCGCACGCAAACCACCGACCATTTGATGAACAACATTCTCAGCAGGACCTTTGAATGGAATTTGCCCTTCAATACCTTCAGGCACTAATTTTTGGGTCTCGGCAATATCAGCTTGGAAATAACGATCAGCTGACCCACGCGCCATAGCGCTAACAGAACCCATACCACGATAAGCTTTATAACTTCGCCCCTGATAAAGAAATGTTTCTCCAGGCGCTTCGCTGGTACCCGCTAAAAGCGAACCAATCATGGCGCAGCTGGCACCCGCGGCTATCGCTTTTGCTAAATCACCAGAATATTTAATACCACCATCAGCAATCACAGGTACACCAGCATCGCGTGCAACAGAAACAGCATCAATAATAGCTGTTAACTGGGGAACACCCACACCTGCAACAATGCGTGTTGTGCAAATAGAACCAGGTCCAATCCCAACTTTAACGCCATCTACACCGGCATCAATTAACGCTTTGGCACCTTCAGCAGTTGCTACATTACCCGCAATAATTTGAGAATTTGGGTAAGCCGCTTTAACACGACGGACGGCCTCAGAAACCCTTACCGAATGTCCATGCGCTGTATCGATAACAACAATATCGACCCCCGCCTCAATCAAAGCTGATGACCGAATAAAACCGTCATCTCCAACAGTTGAAGCTGCAGCAACTCGCAATCGACCCTGTGGGTCTTTTGCGGCATTTGGATGAAGTTGTGCCTTTTCCATGTCTTTGACGGTAATCAAGCCAACACAGCGATAAGCTTCATCAACCACAATTAGCTTTTCTATACGATGCTTATGCAGCAGAAGCTTTGCTTCTTCATGATCAACGGCTTCATTTACCGTCACTAAATTTTCTTTGGTCATGAGATCAGAAACAGGTTGGTCCATCCGGCTTGCAAAACGAACATCACGGTTGGTCAGAACACCAACAAGCTTACCCCCACCTTCAATAACCGGAATTC
>CBFHLW010000111.1:0-4752 GCA_965656805.1 Alphaproteobacteria bacterium | reverse complement strand
ATAAAGGCTTAAGTGAATTAACACCGTCTTCTAGAAAAGCTGACTGCTGCTTAACAATTTCAGCTGTAATCAATAAAGTGGTGCTATTACGTTGTTCTAAGGCTCGCTTTAACCAACGTGCTGAAGAAATGGCCTGCAAGGCATATTCTTGCGTTTCTTTTTCATCTTTTCTTTTTGCAATCATTTTTGAATAAGACTCATCAATTTTAATAGCTGGAAGAGTTGAATTATTCAGCTCAACCACCCAACCATCCTCGCCTTTAAAGGCAACGAGATCAGGTGCACTAACGCGCGCATCCGCAAAGACAAAGACTTCACCTGGCTTAGGGTTAAAACTACGAATTAAGCGCAGCATTTCTTGGATACGAAGCTCGTCGCACTTACACTTACGCATTAAAGCGCGCATTTCACCCGCTGCAAGTAAATTGAGGTTTTCCAAAAAAAGCTTTAGATCATCTGTTAGACATTTCGCATCTTTTGCTTGAATGGTTAAACATTCGGTTAAGTCACGGGCGAAGAGACCAGCTGGCTCAAACCCCTGCATGATGCTTAACACACGCTCAACATCCTCCAATGCCACACCAGCATTGGTTGCGATATCTTTAACTGGCTTTCCCAACCAACCCGATGGTTGAAGGCTTTCCAACAAAAGTTGGGCAATGATGCGATCACCAGCATTTTCTATCATTAGATCAATTTGCTTATTAACATATGTATAAACAGACTCTGAACGATCAGCGACCGTTAAAGTAGCAGTGTCCCAATCACTTGACGCATTTCCAGATGAAAGTTCGGCCCGCCAAACCTGATCCGACTCGGCGCTTTCAAAGCGGTTTTCAAAATCACTATGGGCAGCCGGATCATCAGCTATCGCCCCTCCGTCTTGAATTGCAGTATCAAGTGAGGCAACCTCAGTATTTGAACTAACAACTTCATCAGATATATTATCCGGCTTTTCAATGCGATCGCTGTTCGCATCAACTTCTAAAAATGGATTCTCGAGTGCCAAATCAGACAAATATTGTGTGAGATCAATATTTGACATCTGTAACATGCGGATAGCTTGTTGCAACCGCGGTGTCATCACCATTGATTGCTTTTGCTTGAGCCTCATAGATTGATTAATTTGCATAACTAAACTCCCAAATCACAATGTATGCGAACCATGATTGTTTTTTTGGGCATTGCCAAAACATCTATTTGACAATGAGATTTGTCAGTTTTTTTTAAAAAAAATTATTAGAATTCAATAAGTTAGATAAAGTTGCTCTTCCCTGAAATTCAATCTGTCATAAAATGGACAGTTCTTTTGGACATTCGCATCGATTTGGCATTAAACTTGCGCGAAGAAAACGGAGCAACCATGATAGAAAAATCTACCGACATGAAAGCGACGCATAAAACAACGCAAGGCCGACTAGAAGACCCCCCGCAAACCTGCGTGCGTTGCCTGGCTATCCGCTATTTTTTGATCTCCGTCTTGGGAATTGCTATTCTTGCTTTGTTTGCGCGCGACAAATTATATTTTTTAGAAGGTGCAACGCCTATGGGTGCCGCCATATTACTTATGGCTATCGGGGGTGTACTGGCCTTGGCGCGTATATTGTTTCATTGGTTGGAAAATCGGCATCAGTTAAATCTTGAAAACAAGCATTAAGAAATGACCATCAACATGATCTTAAAACGTCTGAACGAGGCGCACCGCTAAAGATTGATTTGGATAAAACCGGCCATAACTATGTCCCGTAAAAAAATTGACCGACCAATTATGTAACCTTACAAAATTATTGGACTCACCAGTCCAATAAGGTTCTGCTGAGGTCCCTGGGAATAGATCAGTATCGATTTTAGGCCGATCACATGATGCGCAAACCAAAGTCTCTAGCTCTGCACGTGTTGGTAAGCGCCAAAAAGTCCCATCTTTATCATTATATTGCTTGGCAATATCTAATGCATCATCAACAGACAGGCGGGCCACTTCCCCAACGCATGTTTGACCAGACCAAGTTTGGCCAATACTACATCTAGCCCATTTTAAACCGGTGACTTTATTTATGACAACATCGTCTTCAGCATAAAACACGGTCTTAAGAGCCACGGCGGGATGGGTCAGAAAAGTAATAACAGCAAAAAATAGGCATAAGACCTTCAGACCATCGATCCGAGATATTTTGGCAAGCCACATTTTTTCTAACTCCTTTGATACAAGGCAAGACGCATAATTGCGAGCACACTCAATTGTAAACTTGATTTACAATATTGAGCAACTTGATTAAGCTTAACTTGCGCAAAATAACATAAATATGGTTTTGTCCGCATATTGGTATCGTTCTTGCAGTATTGTCACAGCAAGTTGTAATAAATAGGTTTTGTAATGGATATAGCGTCTTTAATTGGTTTTGCCGGAGCGGTTGGAATGATCCTATTGGCAATGATCACAGGTGGCGGCATCGCCCCTTTTATTGATGTCCCATCAATTTTAATCGTGTTCGGCGGTACGTTCTTTGCTGTTATGTACACAGCACCATTGGGAACGTTTTTATCGAGCTTTGGCGCCATGGGGAAAGCATTCTTGCCTCCCATTCAGAAACAAGAAGTTCTTGTTCAGCGCATGATTGAACTTGCTGGCATTGCTCGAAAAGACGGTATGATGGCTCTTGAAGGACAAGAGGTTCCAGACAAATTCTTTTCCAAAGGCATGCAAATGCTCGTGGATGGCGCAGATGAAAACAAACTAACGTCGCAGCTTAACCAAGAAATTAAAGCCATGAAAATCCGTCATGCCGATGCGCAGGGTTGTGTCAAAGCTTGGATCGACATTGGTCCTGCTATGGGCATGATTGGTACCCTTGTTGGCTTGGTTTTGATGTTGGGTAATATGGCTGACCCAAAAGCGATTGGCCCGGCCATGGCTGTGGCCTTGTTGACGACGCTATATGGTGCATTTCTTGCCAACGTGATGTTTGCGCCAATGCTCACTAAATTGGAGGGCTACACAGCCTATGAGGTCGTTTATCGCGAAATGGTTGTGTTAGGTCTCAGCAATATTGCGCGAGGCGAATCTCCTCGTAATATTCAAGATCAGATGCTTGCAAATCTCCCACCTAAAATTCAAGAGCAATTGGAAGCTGCGGCCTAACCCGTTTCCAGCAATAGAGAACCAAAATGGCAGATGCAGCTACCAACGAAGAAGCCTCAGAAGCTCCAGAGGAAGAATGCCCAAAATGTCCTCCCGTTGGTGCACCAGCGTGGATGGCGACATTCGCCGACATGGCCACGCTTCTTATGGCCTTCTTCGTTCTTATTCTCTCATTTGCTGAATTTAACGTTCCAAAATTTAAATTGATTTCTGGCTCTTTACAGAATGCATTTGGTGTCCAGAGAAACTCTCCTGTTGTTGAACAACCAATGGGAACGACAATTCTGTCATTGAATTTCAGCCCATCGCCAGCGCCTTCCGTGACAGATACGATGACGCAACAAACCACAACCGTTGACCAACCTAAATTAGAGGTGAAGACGAAGTCGGAAGACTCTGAAGGTGGGGATGCCGAAGGTGGAGATCAAAAAGCTAATGAAATGGCGCAAGCTCTAAAAGATGCGATTGCCAAAGGTGAAGTCGAAATCGAAATGCTTGGTGAACAAGCCGTTGTGAATTTTACACCAACAGAAGCATCAGAAAAAGACTTACCAGAACTTCTTCAAAAAACCCTCGACGCCATTCAGAAAATGGAAGAGTCACAAGGCACAATGAATGCCGGTGACATGCTTGGTGGCATCGAAAAGCAGCTCGAGAAGCTTGCCAGCATTATGGAACAACAACAGCAACAATCAGACCAAATAAGCAATGGTGAATCTGGCGATCAATCCTCAAAGGGTGAGCGTATTGAAAAAGCAATCATTGCCGAAGATGAACTCAAAGTTGCGCTCAAACAAGAAATTGGACAAGGCCTTGTTGATGTTCAGCGCGAAGAAGACCGCGTCATCATTACCGTTGGTTCCGGAGGGGCATTTGGTTCAGGTTCTGCTGTCCTAACTCCACAAGCTATTGAGATCATGGATCAAATTGCGAGCGTCAACGCCGATGGCAAAAGCCGCATCAATGTTTCTGGTCACACTGACGATGTGCCCATGCTCTTTGGGGCACAGTATAGAGACAACTGGGACCTTGCCGCTGCACGTGCATCGAGTGTCGTACAAGCGTTTGAGAGAACAGGCAAAATTGATGCTGGCCGCATGCAAGCTGTGAGCTTTGGTGAGTCTAAACCCGTAGCCGGTAATGACACTGCCGCAGGTCGTGACAAAAATCGCCGTATTGAAATTGAGATACAGTACTAGTTTCTCTTCAATTATAGTTTAAACGACAGCGACATTCTTGAGTCTTATCAGATAACCATCAGCCCCTAAGCAAAGTGCAACGCTGTCTTGCGCTACACCAGACGAACCAATTTTCGCACGTCTGGGCACGAATAATAAAGCTCTTCACCCGCAAATAACATTCAGAAATAGGTTTTATGCAAGGTAAAGCCTAAAAACAGACCTGCATGACGGGATCTAGCCTATCTCACATTAAAACACACATATGACCGCCATTAGCCAGCCCTGCCCTTACTTTGATGGCAAAGGCTTGTATGCAGATAAACTATAAAGTGTGATGAGCAATTAACAAAAATGGGGATGAGAATAGGCATGACCAAGGCGCGTCATCGGGGGTGATAATAGCCTTGATAATAGCCTTGATAATAACCGCGA
>CBFHLW010000110.1:0-4949 GCA_965656805.1 Alphaproteobacteria bacterium | reverse complement strand
AAGACTATATTATTTAAATGATTGCCCCTAAATTTTCTGTCGAAACTTATTTAGCCCCGCAGCGCTGGTTTGTGATATGGATAAATTCAGCGTTTGTATAAATTTGATACGACTTACACATGCGTATGAATTAATGTATAAATTTTACGTTCGTCGTCGTTAAAGAAACCATGGCCCTTTAATGATATGATAGGAGCATAAAAATGTTTGATGAATTATACTTTGTTAAGGAAGAGGAGCTTGATAGCTATTCAGATGCGTTCGAAGCGCGCACGAGAGACCGCTTTGATGCATTTGCAAATGAAGTACGCTCTTCCGGCTCAAGCGATGAGAATAATAAAATTTTATATGGCCTTAGAATGCAATTAAATGGAAAAGAGCGGCGTGTTTCAGAGATTGCCGAGTCCTTTATAAGAGACTCTCATATCGACATTAGAATGTTAAACACAGAGGCCTTGCCTGTTCTAGCTGAGATTATCAGAGAAGAAAAAGGGTTTACTAAAATTGATATTATCCCCGAAAAACAACTAATGCGCATAACTTTGCCCAAGCCGACACTGGACCAAAAACTTGAGCTCAATGATTATATCGAAAATCGGCTCACAAATTTTAAAAAAAACGTCATGAGTGTAAAATCCCAGACCAATCAGCAAATTAAGGCCGGGCTTGATAAAGAATATATTCAACCCTTAGATGCGGCTAAAGCAGGTAAGAATATTGAGAAAATATCTGAGCACTATGTTCTGCGTGCCAAAATGCTAACATTGCTTAAACAGAAATCAATTCTCAAGGGCCAATTCACCTTCGACTCTGAAGAGGATAAAGCCATATTTAGAAAAGCCAAACCTTATGCCTCTATCATGCAATATGTTGAAGAAGATGACGATGAGTAGTTTTTTATGTGAGCACAAAAATAGAACATAACTTTATATATCGTCATGACACCCAATTTTATGCTTATTTTCACCGTTAACGAATTGTAAACGTCTTTCGTTCATAAACTGTCTGTGCCATAAATATTAAATTATTATAGAATTGTTTGTTTGGAGAGTAATATGAGTGAGATGCGTTCAACAGCGCTGGTTCCAGTAAAGCGCTCGCTGGTGCCCTCAGGAAAAGGTAAAGTGTCATCAAATGATATCGACCTTGTTACCGAAGACACATATATTAATAATCGCGAGCAAGTTAGAAAATATTTGCCAGATATACTTGGTAAAATTCTCGCCCGCATTTGGATAGACCCTGAATTTCATAATATGTTTTCACACGATCCAGAAGGTACACTCCTTCGCAATGGTGTGCATTTGCCTGAAACAATGTCGATCCAGTTCCAAAAAGAAGATACAAATCGCCCTCGCATTGTTGTTTATGAACAAGCCAAGGGCTCTAAATTCAAAGTCCGTATTTTTTATCTGCAACTCATCATGATGGCGGGCAGATAATGCAACGCAACTATTGGGTTGCTCTAGGCTTCGTTCTCATAACGATCGTTAGCTCCCTTTACTTACCTGCGCATGCTTCAGATGAGGACTTCAACCAAGCGGTTGAGGCCGTTAAGTCAAAAGATTATGTGAAAGCTATTGATTTATTCGAACCATTAGCAAATGAAGGTATTCATGACGCCCAGTATAATCTGGCCATTCTCCTAAGGCGTGGACTTGGCCGTCCGCAAGATTTCCGGGCCGCGCTCAAATGGAGCTGGCTGGCGCATTTAGGAAATATTCGTCGTGCCAAAAAAACATCTGAAGAACTCAGCGAGATGTTTTCAGATGAATTACTCATTGAGATTCGAGAAGATGTCCGCCTTTTTCTAAAAGACCAAATAGATAAAGGCAATCGTGAAGCCTTGGCGCAATATGGCCGTTTCTTTACCGAAATACTCGACGAACCCAATTATGATGAAGCCTATCTATGGTATTCAATCGCCGCGGCTTGGCGTGTCAAAGGCGGCATTGCTGGCCGTGAAGAGATTGCATCGAATGTTGAACGAGAAATGATACCTGACCTACAAGCACGTGCGCGCGACATCTTCAAAACAATGAAAACCGCGCCCGACGCAAGTAAGCCCGACGCAAGCAATACACCTAGCGCTCCAATCCAAGCCCAATAACGTCGTCAAACTTCGTTAAGCTATATGTCCGTATCTTTTGAGACAGACACATTCTGATAAATAAAATTAGGACGCGCTAAATTGTTTCTGGCGTTTGCGCTCAACAGACGAGCCAAGCCCCATAGCTTCTCGATATTTAGTAACCGTACGGCGCGCTATGGGAATACCTTCCGCGGCCAATAAGCCAACTAATTTATCATCCGAAAGTGGCTTCTTGCACGGCTCGTCATCAATAAGCGCTTGAATACGTGACTTTACAGCTCCGGCGGCATAAGCCTCGCCTTCAGCATTTTGTCCGACCGCAGACGTAAAGAGATCGCGCATCGCCACAACGCCAAAAGGTCCATCAATGAGTTTATTGGCAACAACGCGCGACACTGTCGCCTCGTTCAATCCCACATCATCGGCAAGCTCTCTGATTGTCATAGGCCGCAAATATCCTACGCCCTTTTCAAGATAAAGGCTTTGCTTGGCAATAAGTGCATAACTCACCCGCAGCAAAGACATCGCGCGGGTATTCACAATTTTTTGCAACCATCTTGCAGATTGTCTTTGTGTCTCTAAATATTTCTTTACCTCAGCTGTAGAGCCCTGACGCGCAAGCTCTTCCCATAAGCCCTCTCGAATATGCAACGAGGGCAAAAGCGCTTCATTTATCTCGGCAATCCAGATATCGCCATCTTGTCGCATAATAACATCTGGTGCTTGCACATTCTGATCAGCAGTTTCAAAAACACGCCCCGGCTTGGGGTCACATTTACGTAAATCGTTAATAATGCCTAAAACATTTTCAACATTTACATCATTTAAGCGTGAGAATTCAGTGGGCCCATGTTTGGTTAGCAAGTTTAAATTATCCAAAACCAACCAGAGCGTTTCCTCATCAATATCATGACCCACCAATTGCAGCGCCAAACATTCCTTTAAGTCGCGTGCAGCAAGCCCTTTGGGTGCGCATAATTGAAGGGCTTTGCGGGCGGCTAAAACAGAGCTAGGTGCATGACCTGTCAGAGCGGCGATATCATGATCAGACTCGCGCAAATAACCATCTGGGTCCAGCCAGTAGAGGAGATCTTCCGCACATTGTCGAACGGCATCTGGTAGGCTTAATTCATAGATTTGCATGCGCAAGTCGCGCTCAAGACTTGGCGCTTCAGATATATAATGCTCAATATTTGGGCGTTCTTCGACGCCATGATCACGTAAGGTTTCGCTTTCGAACTCATGAATTGCTCGGTCCAGGTTGAGATCATCCGGCCATTCGATATGCTCAACCCCGACCTCACCGCTCAAAACCTCGGGCAATACCCCATCATCTGTCGTGTTATTAAGGTCACTTTCAAACTCCTCATCCTGATCTAGAAGTGGGTTTGCCTCTATTTCAGCACTCAACACATCACTAAGCTCTTGTTGACCAAGCGCCAGCACCCGCATTGCAAGTTGCATTTGCGGTGTCATCATCACAGATTGGGACTGCTTAACTCCCTGACTTTGCGTGTTTTTCTGTTTCATACCTCAAGAACCAAAACGTCATGCGAAAGTGTATCGCTAACAAGTTACAAAGTATATATACAGAATTTATGCCAACTATGTGACAATGACGTGACAAATGAGGATAAAATAAAATCGCTTATTGGGCAGACATAATCCAGCCACCACCGAGCACCCGCTTCCCTTGCGCGTCATAGAATACGCAAGCCTGCCCAGGCGAAACCCCCTCTTCAGGCACAGATAGAGTAACGCAAGCGCGCGCGCCGGCCTGCAGCTCAACATGGGCGTCTACAGGATCAGAGGTTGAACGGATTTTTGCTTTAAGGTCTATCGATTGCGTGTCTTGCCCAAGCCAATTCACATTTTCTAAAAATAAAGATGTCCGCGCCAATGCCGACTTTGGCCCAACGACCACCTCTCGCGTTGTCGCATCTATTTTGACCACATAAAGAGGGTCACCCACAGCAACGCCAAGCCCGCGACGCTGACCAATCGTATAATGTAAAACACCCTGGTGTTGGGCAAGTATTTGACCATTCATATCAACAATATTGCCAGGAAGACTGCAATCTGGCCGCAATCTCTTTATAACTGAGGCATAATCACCATTGGGCACAAAGCAAATATCCTGGCTATCTGGCTTATCCGCAACATCTAAGCCAATTAAATTTGCAAAATTGCGAATTTCATCTTTGGAAAAGTCTGCAAGAGGAAACCGCAAATAAGAAAGTTGCGCATCGGTTGTGGAAAAAAGAAAATAGGATTGGTCTCGCGCCAAATCGACGGGCCTGTGCATCTCCCAACCGTTTTCACCCTTGCGTGACGCAATATAATGCCCTGTGACAAGCGCCGCTGCGCCTAAATCTTGGGCCGTTTCGAGCAAATCCTTGAATTTGACACTCTCATTGCATTTAATACACGGCACAGGCGTATGCCCAGCAAGATAGCTATCGGCAAAATCATCCATCACCTTTTCACGAAAACGGCTCTCATAATCGAGGACATAATGCGGGATTGATAAAACATCGGCCACCCGTCGCGCATCATGGATATCTTGCCCAGCACAACAAGCACCCTTTCGTGAAATTGCCTCACCATGATCATATAACTGAAGCGTGATACCGACTGTTTCATAACCGGCACGCTTAACTAAAGCCGCCGCGACCGAACTATCGACACCACCAGACATCGCAACGACGACGCGCGCATCTTCACGATCGCCGGGCAGGCCTAAATCTATCAAAGGTAAGGTTTCAAATAATGACATAAACCCTTTATACAAGGTTTAGATTTAAGACGATACTGCGCCATAAAAAATTATCGCATTGTTCGTAACGAAAAAATGTTC
>CBFHLW010000109.1:0-4950 GCA_965656805.1 Alphaproteobacteria bacterium | reverse complement strand
AGTCAGGAACCGCCGCGCTAATGCCAAAGCCTTTAGGGCAACCTCAGAACCAGAAGGTCGTCGTGCCACAAGGAGTTCCTCCAACAAATAAGCCGAAAGCTGTGTCGTTGACATATGATTTGAGTAGTAAGAATGGTACCAAGATTGATAAGACGACGGTTAATGGGCATTTCGTTACCGCAGCAGCTGGCAGTTTAGTTGAAAACGAAGAGCGTTCTTATCTGATGGATCACAACAATGATGTATGGAGTTGTAAAATATCTGGTTTAGGCGCAAGAGCGATGCCCAACGAAAAGGGCGAGCAGGAGTTTGCGGGCCATGTAGAAACCCTCAAGTTTAGGTCAGATCGTTTGGGTCATATACCTGGAAACCACCCTATGCACCGAGGGTGTCTTGTTTCAGTGCAGCAATAGAGAGATATTAGAAAGGTATCAGGCTGTAAATCACCAAATATATTTGGAGTAAATTGTGAAAGTATTTTGTCTTAGTTTGGTTAGTTTCTTATTTACCAGCAACGCATTTGCTCATGGCATGTCCGAAGCGGATAAAGCCAAAGCGTTAGAGGCTGGGTATTGGGAATTTATAGAACTAGGCGCTTATCACATGATCACCGGCTATGATCACTTGCTGTTTTTGTTTGGTGTCATTTTCTTTCTCACACGCTTCACAGATATTGTTAAATTTATTACCGCCTTCACCATTGGTCATTCCATCACACTGGTTTTTGCTACGCTCTATCATATTCAGGCTAACTACTTCCTCGTCGATGCGGTGATTGCTCTGACGGTAATGTATAAAGGGTTTGATAACCTCGATGGTTTCAAAAAATACCTCAATGTTAAAGCGCCGAACCTGTTATTGATGGTATTTGCCTTTGGTCTAATACACGGCTTTGGCTTATCCACCCGTCTACAAATGTTGCCACTTGCTGAAGAAGGTTTGGTGTTGCGTATCTTCGCCTTTAACGTAGGTGTTGAATTCGGCCAGATTGCTGCTTTGAGCATCATGCTCATCTTATTATCTGGCTGGCGTAAACTCCCATCTTTCACCAAGTTCAGCAATACCGCAAACGCACTCCTCATCTTTGTTGGTTTTCTGCTTCTTCTGATGCAGCTGCATGGCTATCAGCACACTAGCCATCCAGAAGAGTATCCGCTCAACAAGGCCGACCACGCGCATGTGCATGAGGATATGTCGGTAGCAAAGCCTTATATCATTGATGAGCCTGACGCGGCAGAACCTAAACAACATGACCATGGTGATGGTATTTTGCATAATGACCATGCAAGGCCAGAAAAAGAATCTGAGAAGCCAAAAGCGCATTCTCATGGTAACGGAAAACCGCATCATCATTAAAGCTACGTGGATGTTGGCCTTAGCACTCCATCGCTTTGTTGCTTTTGAGAAGCTCCAGAACGTGAGTGCATTAATGCAATCAATGTGACTGCCACACCAATGGATGCGCCACAAAAGCACAGACTTTTAGGCTTAATGACTAGAGACGTATATCTCCTGCATCAACACTTTTCTGTTGAGCTGATGTGAGGGGCTCGACATGTTCGGCATCCCGCGCAAGGAGATATAATTTGTCTTCAAATGTGCCAACGGCATAAGCTTCACGCTTTAATTTAGCTTTCTGGAATTTAAAGGTGCCTGTTACATCAGCTTTCGCACCAATTCGGATAAAGCGCGGGACAGCATAAGCAGGAAGCTTCTCGCGCATATGTGCGACCAGGCCATCGAAATCAATTTTATCTTGGTCCTTAAGCGTTGCGTAAAGCATGCCGCATCGTCCATCTCTGCCCGGTACTTCGACACCATATACAACAGCGTCTTGAATCTCAGGCCATTGCATGATGACACTTTCGACTTCAGTTGTGGCCACATTCTCGCCTTGCCAGCGGAATGTATCGCCGATGCGATCACCAAATTGAATATGCCCGTGCGGTTGTAAAACAACTAAGTCGCCAGAGTTGAAATATTGATCGCCTTTTACAAAAACATTTCGAAGAATTTTTTTCTCACTGGCCACGGGGTCCGTATAGCCGTCAAATGGGTTTTGTTCGTTAATGGCGACAATTAAAAGGCCAGTATGACCGAGCTTGGTGGGGGTCATAAATCCGTCTTCATTGCGAATAGGCGCGTCAGCATCGACATCAAAATCAACAATCGTCCATGCCTTACCAGCTCCAGGTGACCAGCCCACAGTTTTATCAAAGTTGAAAATATTGACAAAAGCTGTGTTGCCTTCAGAAGCGCCATAGAACTCGTGAATGCGTGGGATATTGAAACGGTTTTTAAAATCCATCCAAATATCAGGGCGCAGGCCATTGCCAATGATTTTTTCAACATTGTGATCTTGATCGCCAGGACTTGCTGGTAAGGCTAAAAGGTAACGTAAGAGTTCGCCAATATAGACAAATGCTGTGGCATTGAATTTTCGGCAATCATCGAAAAATTGGGTGGCGCTGAATTTGCGCCGAATAGCGAAGGTCGACCCTGCAATGAGTGAGCTCGCGAAGCCCACGACCAAAGCTGTGCTGTGATAAAGCGGTAAAGGACAGTAATAAACATCCTTTGGCGACAAGGTCATTACATTGACACCAAATTGTGTGCCGCCACGGAAGAGTCTGAGGTTGCTGGTGATGCTGGCCTTGGGTAACCCCGTTGTGCCAGAAGTGAAAATTAAAAAACAAGATGTTGCTAAAGTTAAGGTTTGGTCTGGGGTAACATTAATTTTAGACATATCGGCGACAAGAGGTGCAAGATCAAGATAGCCCTTAGGCGCGCTTAATGAATTACCATCGGCTAAGAAAAGCATTTTTCCTTGATATTCTTCTTCAATCAGGTCGGCCACTGTATCCATATTGGCAACGCACTCCGAGCCAATGACCAAGAGTGATGGTTCTATCAAACGCAAGCAATGGGCCAAAGCTTCATTAGTCAGTCCAGTATTAACCATGCCAGCAACGGCACCAAGTTTTAAACACGCCAACACATTCACTAAGAGATCAGGACGGTTTTCAATATTGATTGCTATCCGGTCGCCATATTTAATACCGCGCGACTGAAAATAATGCGCTGTCTGGTTCACCCGCGCATTAAATTCTTGCCATGTTGCAGTCTGATCTTCATACATGAGGGCCAAATCATTCGGGCGTTCTTTGGCGTGACGCTCAAGAAAATCACCGGCGGAAATTTCATCATCAGGCCGCGAATTCAAAATGCTACGTAATGTTGAAATGGCACCAGGCCGTGTAAGTAGTTTGGCAAACCGAAAGAGAAACTTGCCAGTTGAGATTTTCTGTTCAACAAACGCCATTACGGACTCCCTTCAACATGGCCAATAAGTTATGGCCGATAATATAATATCTAAAATGAATGTGCTCAAAAGCATGAAACCTCTACGACGTTAGCGGCATATGTTTCATTTTGCTAGGGGTGATCCGCAGGGCAAGCATGTTAATGTTGTCGCAGGCAAATAAGAGGCGGTTGGTGATTGAGTTTTCTAATTAGGCCGAGAGTATGCGGACAATATCATATTTATAGAAAGGATCATTTCGCGCCAATATAGCATGCGGTAATATTTTTCCTGCGAGCCACATCGGTCCATAAGTTGCGATTTGGGCCAGTAAAGACTGACGATGAAAAATAGCACCATTTGCAGCGGCGGTGTTTTGAGCCATTGTTGTTCGTTTAATGCGGAAGGCATGAAAAGCCGTGAGAGCAGCATCAATATTTGTCGGCTCTTGGCTACAAAAATGTGCCACAGCATAGGCATCCTCTATGGCCATGACAGCCCCTTGCGCGACAAAGGGTAGGGCGGGATGGGCAGCATCACCCATTAAAGAAACATTTCCCTCGTGCCAATGCGAAAGGGGCGCCCGGTCAAACAGGGCCCACCGGTAATGGGTTTCTGCGCATTCGATAAGGGTTGTAATGTCGGGATGCCAGCAGTCAAAATCAGCAAGTATATCGGCACGTACTCCTTTTTCGGTCCATTCTTCTGAAGTCCAGTTCTGCTCCTCGACAATGCCCACGAAATTTGTGAGATGCCCCCCGCGCAATTGATAGGTGACGCAATGGCGTTTTGGACCAACCCAAATACAGGCCCCCTGCGGTGGCGCAAATGGTCCAAGTGCAGTGGTTTCTACCGTTGCGCGCCAAGCGATATTTCCTGTAAATCGCGGCCGATCGGGTCCGTGCATTTGGTCGCGCAATGTGGAGTGTATGCCATCAGCAGCAATTACAAGGTCGGCCTCAAGGTCTGTTCCGTCTTCGAGATACACACGGGCTTTATTGCCGCGGTTCTCATAGGCAGTTACACAGGCTTTAAAATGAACAGCCTTAGGTGCGCGTTGGTTTAAGGTCTCTGCAAGCGCAGCGATGAGGTCTGCGCGGTGAATATGTAAATAAGATGCCCCCCAACGCTTTTGCGAAATTTTAGCCAGTGGTACGGAAAATATATGACGCCCCGATCGTCCAGCCCGCATGGATAAAGCCTGAGGATAACAAGCTTGTTCAAAGAAATGCGGTGTTGTTTCGGGTGTGATATCGAGAGCTTGGAGCACTTTGAGACCATTTGGCGAAATCTGAATGCCCGCGCCAATGTCATTATAAGCTTCGGCTTTCTCTAGCAAAGATACATGCCACCCGCGCATCAGGAATGCGAGAGCTGTTGTGAGCCCCCCAATACCACCGCCGATAATGATTACATGCATCTATTTTCCTTTTAACGCTTGGATCATACAAACTAGCGCTCAGCAAATTCTATTGCAATAAAGCAGAGTATCCAAGGTTATTCATATTCGCTTGCGGGCGTGTACGGGATGCTGATAGGCGGTGAATTGCTCTTGCTCATGACCTATAGCGCGGGCATAGTCATCGTCAATTTATTAAAGGAACAATGATGCATCGAACAATTGAAGAAATGATTGCGAATGGTTTTGG
>CBFHLW010000108.1:4778-5014 GCA_965656805.1 Alphaproteobacteria bacterium | reverse complement strand
CTTGCGATCTCTTGAGCCACAATAGAAACCTGATTATAGCGCCGCATGCGCAAACGTCTGACATGCAACGGAACGGGCATGAAGATGAAGGGCGCATTTTCTGCCTCAAGTGATAAGACAAAACGCAACAACCATCGCGCCATTATATAGGCAAATTCGGGATGATCTGAAAACTTCATTTGCCGTATAAGCTGAGCCACAACACCATCATAAAC
The DNA here is from genome assembly GCA_965656805.1 of Alphaproteobacteria bacterium. Classification (GTDB taxonomy): domain Bacteria; phylum Pseudomonadota; class Alphaproteobacteria; order RS24; family RS24; genus JAYODZ01. The sequence continues at coordinate 4,799 of CBFHLW010000108.1, read as the reverse complement.
GCAGGCTGACCGTGCCCAGTC
>CBFHLW010000108.1:0-4768 GCA_965656805.1 Alphaproteobacteria bacterium | reverse complement strand
TAATCCCATCTGGGCCTAGATCATAAGCAAGCGGTACGCCTGAAACTACGCAGACGGGATCGGTTATCCAACCTATCCCTGACCAACAATCCACGCATAAAGAGAGGATGTTTCCAGTCGGGCGGCGGCACCCAGGACAAGAGGGTGGCAGTAAGATATGAATTGCGGCTGAAATTATTTTCGCAAATGCCATTCTATTGTTCTTTATATTTATTTTTGGCTTTAGTTGCGCCATAGTGGCCCAAATCCTGTCGCGCCGCAATCATGCGGAGCGATGCGCAAAAGAGTGTCTCGCATGAATGCATCCATTCCAATGATTTTTGATGCCCAGCAACGTCGCCGGCAACGACAAAAATTAACAGCTGGCGATCACGATATTTTGTTCCGCCGATCAGCCGAAGATATTGCAGAACGCGTCCTCGGCATGACCAGAGATTTTGACAATGCCTTTATTTTTGCACCCGATATTTTAGAAGATCTGTTTTCCTCTGAACTAAAGCACAAAATCAAAACGCTTCATTTTGAATCGTCTAATAAGCTTACAGCTAAAAACCCTGAGAACTGGTCCTTTGCAGCTGAAAATTATGATCTCATTATCATTCATTGGGAGCTGCACTGTGTGAATGACTTGCCGGGAAGTCTATTACAAATTCGTAGAGCGCTTAAACCTGACGGCTTGTTCCTCGCGTGTTTACCAGGCGGCGACACCTTATCCACTTTACGACAAAGTTTTCTTGCAGCTGATAGCCAGACATTGAACGGCGCCATACCGCGCATCCACCCTTTTGCAACACTGCAAGACCTTGCGGGGTTAATGCAACGGGCTGGGTTTGCCTTGCCTGTTGTCGACAGCGACAATCTTCGCGTGCGTTATGATGATGCTTTGTTTTTATTGCGCGACATCCAAAATATGGGCGAAGGCACTTGTTTGATTGAGCGGGGCCGTCACAGTTTACGCCGCGACACACTCATGGCCATGCGAGCCCATTATAAAGGTCATTTTAGTGATCCAGATGGTCGTATTTATGCCTATTTTGATTTGCTCTACGCAACTGGCTGGGCTCCCCATGAAAGCCAACAAAAACCTCTTAAGCCCGGTAGCGCAACGACACGATTAGCCGACGCACTAAATACAACAGAAATTAAAATTTCTGATTAAAGCCAAGGCATCTAACCTACACCTGAAGTAGAATAATTTTTTAAATCATATCTCGAAGCATGGCGATCAGAGGCAGATCTGCCGGCGGCATATCTAGGGAGGTGAGCTCTTGCACAGAACACCATTTAACTTGTTGTCCTTCTTGAGGCTGGATAAACCCTTTCCATTTGCGGCAGGCATAAAGCGGCATCAGCAAATGGAATGTGGGATAAGTGTGGCTGGCAAATGTTAACGGCGCCAAACACGATGCCGTCACATCAATATCTAGTTCTTCTTTCAGCTCACGGATGAGGCATAACTCGGGTGTCTCTCCCGACTCCACTTTGCCGCCTGGAAACTCCCACAGTCCCGCCATAGATTTTCCGGCAGGACGCTGGGCAACCAAAACCTGGCGCTCAACATCGACCAAAGCACAAGCCGCAACGAGGAGGATAGGTTTAGCTTCTGTAGTCGGCATTAATTGAAATATACCCATGCGTTAAATCACAAGCCCACACCCTGGCTCTGCCTTTGCCGACACCAACATCAGCCTCAATTGAAATATGTGGCGTTTGCATATGTTCGGCGACAAGCGTCTCGTCATAACCCTCAATCGCGCGACCCTTTCTTGCAACCAAATGGCCGCCAATCTTAATGCCAAGCTTGTCACGGTCAGCACGTTCACCAGACTTACCAATTGCCATTACAATCCGACCCCAATTGGCGTCTTCGCCTGCAATGGCTGTTTTGACCAGTGGTGAGTTTCCAATCGCTAAAGCAATTTTACGCGCGGCAATGTCATTTTGCGCGCCTTTAATATCAATCGTCATGAGCTTTGTTGCACCCTCGCCATCACAGGCAATTTGAATAGCAACATCCTGCACCACCCGCTTCAGCTCTTTCTTAAAATTTCCTAGGCGCGGATCGTTGACGGACCTCAAGGGTGCGCCACCCAATGCCTTTTCGCCGGTCGCACAGAATAAGAATGTATCCGATGTGGATGTATCGCCATCCACCGTTACGGAATTGAAACTCTCACCATTGACGTCGCGAATGAGCTTTTGCAAAAGACCCGCAGGAAGCGCCGCATCTGTAAATCCAAAGGCAAGCATCGTTGCCATGTCAGGTGCGATCATGCCCGAGCCCTTGGCAATCACGTTAATGTGTACGCGGTGTTTGCCAAATTTTGCTGTACCTGTTGCCACCTTGGGAAATGTATCGGTTGTGCAAATTGCTTGCGCCGCAGACATCCAATTTTGAATATTTTCACGTTCATCAAAACCTGTAAGCATGGCCGACACAAGTGGAGACGGATCTAGATCTTGGCCAATCACACCGGTCGAAGCCATATAAACATTGCAGGCATCAATCCCCAAAAGAGATGCGCAAGCTGCACTCACCGTTTCTGCGCTTGCCTGGCCTTGCTTACCGGTAAACGCATTCGCAATACCTGCATTCACAATAATAGCCCGTGCGCGCCCTTTGCTCTCTTTTAAATGTGCTTTACATAAATCAACGGCCGCGGATGGCATTGATGACTTGGTGAATACACCTGCGATCTTTGTCTTTTCGGGCAGGGTAACCACCAATAAATCATCGCGTTGACGGTACCGGGATCCAGTCGCATAAACATGGAGCCCTAGACCATTAATAGGAGCTAAGGTAGCAAAACTTTGCGGCGCCAAGGGCGAGCGGGGGATTTTTTTAAGAGCCATTAAAAACCTCAAAAAGCGAGTTGGGGAGATCTAATATTACCTTGCACCAGCGGGTTTAATAAATTCAATTTCTGCCTCTTCGCGAAGTCCCTCATAGACCTTAGCCTGTGCTTGGCGCATTAAATGGTCGGTTATTTGGGCGGCAATATCGTTAAATGCGGGCACGGGTTGGTTGCGTTTATCTTCCAGCTTGATCACATGCCAACCAAACTGGGTCTTCACCGGCTCTGATATCGCACCAGGCTTTAGTTGAAAGCTAGCCGCGCTAAATTCTGGCACCATTTGGTCAGCTGTAAAATACCCAAGGTCCCCGCCAGATGGACCACTTGGTCCCGTTGACTTTTCTTTAGCCAAAGCCTCAAAATCAGCACCAGCTTTGAGTTCTGCCACAATTTTCTTGGCGTCATCCTCGCTGGCCAAAAGAATATGGCGGGCACGCACTTCTTCAACAGGTTTCTTGCTGGCAACTTCTACTTGATAAAACGCCGACACTTTCTCATCACTCACCGCGCCAGCAACTTGCCGCTCAACATAAATTTCTTGAAGTGCTTTTTCCGTATAAAAGGCCAAACGCATTTGCACATCCGGGTCATTGACAGAAATACCAGCGGCCTTAGCCGCTTCAGAAGCCAATGTACGGTCTACCAAAAAGCCGACAAGGGCCTGCATACGCTGGTCTTGAGGCATATCACCAATCATCGCGAAAAGCTCTTCTTCAGCCAACACCAAATCACCGACGCTGATAGATTTTCCATTTACTGTGGCAACCACCTGCTCGTTGTAAGGCGCATTTTGAACCATATCCTTGTAGGATGCGTTTTGAGCAAGGACGGGAGATGTCGCGGCAATGGACACAAACGAGGCCATCAACGCAAAAGCGGCTATTTTTATTGTGACTTGGTTAGATTTTACCATTTTTTTCTCCTAATAGCTCTTAATTGCTGATTATGTGCGCTTTCTGGTCTAGTCTTGTGCCTATATTGCGCCTTTTCATAGATCACGCAATTGACACTGAATGACCTGATGCTTACATCATTTTAGCCATTTTGCGAATGGCCAATTGATATTTTAAGAAGTGCCCCAATTCGGGTTGCTTATGAAGGGACCTTTTATGCTTGGCGCAAACAGCATTCTGCAAAAAATATTTGGCTCTACTAATGATCGCAAGCTAAAACCATATTTTGCCCGGGTTGAAAAAATTAACGCGCTCGAAGAGAGTATGCGCGCCCTCAGCGATGAAGCCCTTCGCGCTAAAACGGATGAATTTAAGCAAAAAATTAAAGAAGGTGCGACTCTCGACAGCTTGCTTGAACCAGCCTTTGCAACCGTCCGTGAGGCTGCCCGGCGTACGCTCGGCCAACGTCATTATGACGTTCAGCTCATTGGCGGCATGGTCCTTTTTGAAGGTCGGATTGCTGAAATGAAAACGGGCGAAGGCAAGACACTTGTTGCGACCCTGCCTTGCTATCTTCAGGCTTTATCTGGCGAACCCGTTCATGTTGTTACGGTCAATGATTACCTGGCCCAGCGCGATGCGGCCTGGATGTCGAAAGTACATAATTTTTTGGGCATGAGCGTGAGCTGTATCGTTAATGACATGAGCGATGAAGAGCGTATCAACGCCTATGGCTGCGACATTACCTATGCTACTAATAATGAGCTTGGCTTTGACTATTTGCGCGACAATATGAAATATAGCCTCGATCAAATGGTACAACGCGGACAAGCTTTTGCCATTGTTGACGAGGTCGATAGTATTTTAATCGATGAAGCGCGGACACCGCTGATCATATCAGGCCCTCTCGATGACAAGACAGATCTCTACGTGCAGGTTAACGCTATTATTCCAGAATTAAAATCAGAAGACTTTGAGATCGATGAAAAAACACGCCAAGTGTCCCTCACCGATGATGGC
>CBFHLW010000107.1:0-5070 GCA_965656805.1 Alphaproteobacteria bacterium | reverse complement strand
CATCAACCAACCACCTGATGGCAATTCCACACGAGGGTTAAGAGCTTTTTGAATTTGATCCTCGACATCGAAACGATCGAAAAGAAATTCACCTTCTTCACTCGCATGCAGTAATGCAACTGCCGCCGGCATATAATCTTTGCAATAAGCCCGGGCAACACGCAATGCGGCATCTCCCTCTATCGTCACTTTCTTTGTTTCAGCTTTCACACCATCGCGTAAAGCCCGTTCAATCGGTCCAAGGTCCATATGCAGCAAGAATGGCGGTTCACAATCTTGAGCACGCGACAAAAGCGCTGTCCATTGTTCTGAAACCATCGCCATATCGCGCGCCAATTCATCAACATTCATATCTGCGGCTGCAGTTCGAACAACCCAACCCGCAGGGCCTTCCATGCCCTCAATATCAATTGTAACGCCATGCTTGCCGGCAATAATATCGTTAATATGTGTCTCCAGTCGCGCCCGAGTCTCAGGATCTTCGATCGACCGAGATATTGCGACCCGCGAACGGCAGGGTGCAATCACAACTGCGTGACCTGCCAGCGTTATGTCAGCCGTTACTTGTGCGCCTTTATCCCCTACGGGCGGACGCGTCACCTGAACGAGCACAGTGTCACCATCACCAACACAATCTTCAATAGGACAATCTCGACCAGCACCTGGCACGAGCACACGGGCTTCGCGGGCACCCAAAAACCCTGAACGATCCTCACCGATATCAACAAAAGCGGCTTGTAAACGCGATACGACGCGCTCAACACGACCAAGATAAATACCGCCAACGAGCTTGCTTGCATCATCGTCACGCGACTTAATCGAGGCAATTTCAACATGCTGCAATTGGCCCGCCGTTATATGCGCAACGCGCACAACACCATCACGCACACTTAATAAAATTTCTTCAACCATCGATTACTATTCCTTATGATCTTCAATTATTGGCAATATACACTCTGCCAAAAGAGCGTTGCTGACTTCAAACAAAGGTAGCCCTACGACATTTGAATAAGACCCTACAATTCGTTCTACAAATGCAGCTGCCCTTCCCTGGATAGCATAACCACCAGCTTTACCTTGCCACTCTCCACTGGCAATATATTGGGCTATTTCTTGTACCCCAAGCGTCTTAAAGCGTATCCGGGTTTCAACACACCGCACACGCTCGAACCCAACATCATTGACCAAACAAATGCCAGTATAAACACGATGCCCGCGCCCCGACAATTGTGCCAGACACGTCCGCGCTTGCTCTGGGGTTTCCGCTTTGGGCAATATATTACGCCCACAAGCGACGACTGTATCTGCGCCCAGAACACAAGTGCGGGCATCCTCTTTTTGTAATCCCGCTACGTGAAGTGCTTTCGCGCGTGCTAAACGCATCGCCAAAGCACGCGGCGCTTCGCCTTTAACAGGCGTTTCATCAATATCAGATGGAATTATATCATATGGAATATAGCCAATTTGTGCTAACAAGCTCGACCGTCTCGGCGATATACTTGCTAAAACAAAAGGCTTATTTGTAACGATAGGTGATGCGGCCTTTTGTGAGGTCATATGGCGTCATCTCCACAAGCACTTTATCACCTGCTAAAACACGAATTCTGTTCTTTCGCATTTTACCCGCTGTATGAGCAATAATCTCATGATCATTCTCCAAACGCACACGAAATGTTGCATTTGGAAGCAACTCAACAACAGTTGCATTAAATTCTAGCAGCTCTTCTTTTGCCATTTTATCCCACAGTTTCAATTTGGCCGGAGAATGGCCATTTACGGGCAGAAAATCAAGTGTTTTTAAAAATTTCTATAATTTAACCGCGCATCTGCAAAACACTGACTAATGTAAAGAGCCGACGAGCTGTTTCCAAATCAACATTTGCAAATTCATTTAGACGTTCTTTTAGGAGCTCAGAACCTTCATTGTGAAGCGCGCGCCTTGCCATATCAATGGTTTCAATATGCTGAGGTGTCGCCGTTCTAATCGCTTCGTAATAGCTTTCGCAGATTAGGAAGTAATCTTTAATTAATCTGCGAAAAGGTGTGAGTGAAAGTTTAATATCGCAAATATGATCATCTTGTGCCGTTCTCACACTCAGCTGAAGCGCTCGGTCAGCCAATGATAAGATGACGCGATAAGGGCCTTCATCACCCGTGTTTAACTTGAAAAAATTATTTTCCAATAGGTCAAAAATAGCAACACGTCTCTCATGATCCAAATCAGGATTACGCGCCACCAAAGCCGGATCATCGAAGGAAATATGAGTGATCCGCTCTCCAGACATTAAGCTTCGGGCTCCACCCTATTCAAACGTATGCTAATGGAGCGTAAATGCGCATCCAAGCCCTCAACACCAGCGAGCTTGATCGCCATGGGTCCAATTTCTGAGAGAGCCGTCGGCGTACAAGACACCAAAGATGTCCGTTTCATAAAATTTAAAACAGATAATCCTGAAGCATAACGCGCCGCACGCGCCGTTGGTAAAACATGATTTGGCCCAGCGATATAATCGCCAATCGCCTCTGGCGTATAACGACCCAAAAATATGGCACCCGCATGTCGAATGTGTTCTGCAAAGGATTCAGCATCATCCAGCGCTAACTCTAAATGTTCAGGCGCTAATTGATTTACCAAGTCAGGAGCCTCCTGCGTCAGATCACTCACAATAATAATGGCACCAAAATTTTCCCAGCTTTGACGCGCTATATCTGCGCGTGAAAGTGTTTGCAAATGTGCTTCAACAGATTGAGTTACTGCTTGAGCGAATTCGATACTGTCACAAATTAAGATGGATTGAGCGACAGCATCGTGTTCGGCCTGACTTAAGAGATCAATCGCAATCCAATCGGGATTATTCTGATCATCGGCTACGATCAATATCTCGGAGGGACCAGCAATCATATCAATGCCCACCTGACCAAAGACCTGCTTCTTAGCAGCTGCCACATAAGCATTGCCGGGACCAACGATTACATTTACGGGTGCGATCGTCTGCGTTCCATAGGCCATAGCGGCAATAGCTTGCGCCCCGCCTACACGATAGATCTCATCAACGCCCGCACGTTGCGCGGCTGCAAGAACAAGTGGGTTAACCACACCATTTGGTGTCGGCACTGTCATGACCAAACGTTTAACGCCCGCAACCTTGGCAGGAATAGCATTCATCAATACAGAGGATGGGTAATTGGCAGTACCGCCAGGAACATAAAGACCTGCAGCATCCACAGCTGACCATTTATGACCGAGAGAAACGCCCTGGGCATCTTCAAAGCGATGATCTTTCGGTTTTTGTCGTTCATGAAAATCACCAATGCGCATTGCCGCCATATCGAGCGCAGCCAATATATCGGGTTCACAATCCGCCGTAGCGCGATCAATCTCATCTTGCTCAATACGCAATTGATCGACGTTTAGTGACAATGCATCGAAACGAGCTGTTAAATCAATAAGGGCCTGATCACCCCGCGCGCGCACATCATCAATTAAAACGGCCACCTGTTGATTGACGTCAACAGATTGCTCGCGCTTCATCAATAGAAGTTCGTTAAACTTTTCTACAAAATCTTTGTCCGTGCTCGATAAATTAACCGCGCAAGCCATAATTCTCTCTTTACTCTTTTACACCGTCATCTTCTATTTGATGTTGCGGCTTTGACTGCGCCGGCCATGGCGCACCAATATCTTCCAATATGACCTCACAAGCTTCAACATCCAAGCAAATTTCCACAGATGCAGAAAAAACAAGACGAATTTGTCCCGCAAGGCCGTCTATTGGTGTGAACCGCACGGCCAAGAGCGATAAAACCTGTCCCTCTGGCGGCATATTCTTATGTTTGACGGCTGTCACACCATGAAAGCGAAGCCCCGAACGTACGCGCAGCTGCTCTTCTTCCGCCTCCCATTTAAACCGATTAACAACGATTGCAAATATGCGTCGCTCGTCCAAATAAGCCATATCCGATGCTTTAAGGACTGCATCCTGCACCAAAGCGGATATTACTTGTAAATCAGCATCGCAATGCGCAATCAGTTTTAATTCTATGCTCATTCGGACTCTCTCCAAATGCGCGCACCACAACCATATAGTTTTTCTTCTAATCGCTCATAGCCGCGATCAAGATGATAAACCCTTCGAATTGTGGTGATACCTTTGCCTACCAAACCAGCAATCACCAATGTCACTGATGCACGCAAATCCGTCGCCATAACGGGAGCTCCATGTAATTCAGGTACCCCGGTTATAATTGCAGTGTCACCATCAAGTTCAATCTGGGCACCTAACCGCGCTAATTCTTGAACATGCATAAACCTGTTTTCAAATATGGTTTCACGTATATGGCTCACGCCATCAGCTAAACACATATATCCCATAAACGGCGCTTGTAAGTCGGTTGCAAAACCAGGGTAAGGTTCGGTGGCAATGGATATTGGGTACGGACGCTCAAGCAATGACTTGACGCAAACCCCACCTTCAACATCTGTTATCTCTGCACCAGAGAACCGCATTGCTGGCACGAGCGCACCTAATACTTCTGTTGAGATACCGGTTAAAGTGACTTCACCGCGTGTCGCCGCAGCAGCAAGCGCAAAAGCACCGCCTTCGATCCTATCCCGGATGACATTATGCGTTGTACCTGACAGGTTTGAAACACCTGTGATGCGAAGATTACGCGTGCCAATCCCCTCAATTTTTGCACCCATCGCAACCAGACAGTTAGCGACATCGACCACCTCGGGTTCGGTCGCCGCATTGGTTATATTTGTGACGCCATCGGCAAGCGTTGCTGCCATTAAAAGCACATGGGTTACCCCGACGGAAACATATGGCATATTAATGCGCGCGCCTTTTAAACCCTTTGGCGCTTTGGCAATAACATAACCTTCTTCGACATCTATCTCGACACCCATTTCGCGAAGACCCGCTAAATAGAGGTCAACGGGGCGAGTCCCGATTGCACATCCCCCTGGAAGTGATACTTTGGCATGTCCAAACCGCGCCAAAAGTGGGCCAATTACCCAGAAACTTGCACGCATCTTGGACACAAGTTCGTAGGGCGCCTCGGACTTTT
>CBFHLW010000106.1:0-5149 GCA_965656805.1 Alphaproteobacteria bacterium | reverse complement strand
TTGTTTTAAATAATGTCTTACGCGTTACCGCAATGCAACCATGATGGGCGGAGAGCGCATTATAAATTTCGGTAAAATTACTGGTGAAAGGGCCGTGCACAATAACATTATCAAGACGAGCAGCCTCAAGAGGGTTTTGCCCACCATGAGGGATTAAAGATCCACCGATAAAACTGATTGGGCTCAAGCGATAATAAAGACCCATATCGCCAATTGTATCTCCGATATAAAATGATGTTTTGGCATCTGGCATGTCATCTCGCGATGCGCGCACAACTTTTTCTGTGATGCAAGAGACTATCTCATCGGTTCGTTCAGGGTGGCGGGGTACAATGATTGTAAGTAGATCCGGATATTCTTTTAAGAGCATACGATGCGTTGAAATGATCACGCTTTCTTCATCATCATGTGTGCTAGCAGCGAGCCAGCACGGGCGGTCGCCAATTGCTTTTTGAAGCTTTAGATATTTATTGCGATTGCACTTAAGCGGTGCCATGTCGCGCTTAAGATTCCCGAGCATTTTGACATGCTCAACACCAAGCGAGGTGATGCGGTCACGTGTTTGATTGTCTTGGGCTAAGATAAGGTCAAAACATGAGACGATCTTTTGAAATGTTTTGGGCATTTTTTGCCAGCGACGGTGACTTGTAGGCGATAATCTGGCATTGATCATGGCAATAAAAGCAGGGGTTTTGCGCGCAGCGAGAATGAGATTTGGCCAGAGTTCAGACTCAACGAAAAAAATACAATCCGGGGCCCAGTAGCTTATAAATCGGCTCACAAAGCGCGGATGATCGAGTGGCAAAAATTGATGCGTCAGCCAGTCACCGTGAGTTTCTTGGTGGCGTGCAACAAGTTGTGATGAAGATATTGTGCCTGTCGTGATGAGAATGTGAGCGGTTGGATATTTTTTATGCATTTTGAGCATAAGTGGCCAAATAGATATGACTTCTCCCACACTGGCCGCATGAAACCAAAATAATTTTCCCTTCGGTCGGTCTGATGTGCTGATCCCAAACCGTTCTATTTTTCGAAAAGCATCTTCTTTGCCGCGTGCTTGGCGAAGCCAAACATAAAGAATAAGAATTGGCTCAACTAGGCGCGTAAGAATAGAATAGCCGATCAAAATCATGAGGCACTATCAGACTTAAATTGAGTGTTATAGAGGGACGCATAAAGACCGTTTTTAGCAAGCAATTCTTTATGAGTGCCACGTTCCACGATCTGACCGTCCTCTAACACGAGAATAATATCTGCATGTAAAATTGTTGAAAGTCGGTGGGCAATAATAAAGGATGTGCGTCCTTCCATAAGACGCGCGAGCGATTCTTGAACAAGGCTCTCCGATGCCGTATCAAGAGCGCTTGTTGCTTCATCGAGCAATAAAATAGGCGCATCTTTTAAAATAGCGCGGGCAATAGCAAGGCGCTGTTTTTGTCCGCCAGATAAACGCAGTCCACCTTCGCCAACAGGTGTTTCATAACCGGCGGGCAGGTCTTCGATGAAGTCATGAGCTGCGGCAAGTTTTGCCGCTTTTTTAATCTCATCGAGACTGGCGTCTGCACGGCCAAAAGCAATATTGGCGGCAATTGTATCATCGAAGAGAAAGGGGTCCTGGGTGACCAAAGCTGTGGCCTGGCGCAAGGAGGCGAGATTGATTTTTCGGGTATCATAACCATCAATCTCTATCTTGCCTTCTGTCACGTCAAAGAACCTTAAAATTAAATTTAAAACAGTTGATTTTCCGGCGCCAGATGGGCCGACTAAAGCAACTGTTTTGCCAGGCTCAATATCAAAGTTTAAATCATGTACAGCTTGAGTGTCGCGTCCAGCATAATGGAACCCAACATGTTTAAATTGAACATGGCCTTTTTTAATTTTAACACTTTTGGCATCGCCATCATCACGAATGAGAACGGGTTCATCAACAAGTTTAAAAATACGCTCAGCCGCAGCGACACCTTCTTGCAAAGCGGTTTGAATAGTGGCGACCGAACGTAAGGGGCCATAGGCCATTAAGAGGGCTGTAATAAAACCCATAAATTCGCCTGTTGTTAGCAGGCCTTCATAGCTTTGCTTCGCACCAAAATAAATGATGCATGCAACGGCGAGACCAGCCAAAACCTCGACAATGGGACTGCTGGTCGCGCGCGCTTTATAGGCGCGCATCGCAAAATCTAGGATCTTGTCAATATTGCTATCGGCCCGGTCGACGAGAGTGTTTTCTTGACTATATGCTTTAATAATGCGCAAGCCCGTCATGGTTTCAGCGATGGTTGTTGAGAGACCGCCTGTTTCTTCAAGTCCCTGTCGTGAGGCTTTGCGGGTGCGTTTGCCAACCGAACGGAGTAAAACCAGACCAAGAGGAATAACAATAATGGTAAAGACCATGGCCAAATACCAATTTGTATAAAACATGACAGCAATGAGTGCGATCACGGTCAGTAAGTGACGGGCAAGGCCAATGACTGTGTTGTTCACCGTGTCACGCAGTCGGATTGTATCGGTCATGAATATAGAAATATACTCGCCAGTATGTTGGCGAGAGATGAAGGCGAGGTCGCCACGGACAATTTGTGCATATAGATCTTTTTGTAAATTTGCGGTCGTGCTCTGGCCAACAAAATTCAAGATCACATTTGAGGCATAGGTTGCCCCGGCTCGAATGAGGGAGACAGCAAGAATACCAAAGGGAATGAGGATAAGCAGTTGTGGGTTGGGTTCATTAAACACATTGTCAATGGCTTGTTGAATAAACCAAGGCATAGCCCCGGTTGTTGCTGCAACCACTACATTTGTTAAAACGCCAATGCCCAAAAGGCCCAGATAAGGCTTTAGGTAACTGCGCAACATCCGCATGATTAAGGCCAGCGATCTGCCATTGCCAGCATAGTATTTTTCGATAATCTCGGGTGACACATTCTTGATATGTCTGTTTTTATACGCAGTCATTTATGGGCAACCTAATTAAATACTGCCCGTGGATAGCATAAGTTGCCGTCTATGTCGCGCCTATAGGCCAGCAAGTGACATTTTTGGAATTAAGATGCTTGGGGCATTTACGCTCTGGCGAAAGCTTAAATCTGAAGCAGGTTCCAAGGTGGCAAACATGTCACGCAAATTATCGGCAATGGTGACTTCGCTTATTGGATAAGCAATTTCTCCATTTTCAATCCAAAATCCTGATGCGCCACGGCTATAATCACCCGTTACACCATTTACACCCATGCCAATGAGTTCAGTGACCAAGAAGCCTTCCCCAATATCACGCATTATCTCCTCAACGCTGCGCTGGCCAGCTTCCATGTGAATATTGGTCGCGCTCGGTCCTGGCGGCGAGCCAATGCCGCGTCCCGCGCGGGCATTGCTCTCTAGGCCAAGTTGTTTTGCCGTTGCTGATTCGAGCAACCAGCAGGTGAGCATACCAGCATCAATAGGTTTGAGGACGGACATAGGCAAGCCTTCACCGTCAAAAGCTGCGGAACGAAGTCCGCGGAGACGCAATGGATCATCAATTATGCTAACACCTTTTGGCATAATCATCTGCCCCATGTTTTGGCGCAAAAAAGATGTACCGCGGGCTACCGCGCTGCCTGAAATTGCACCCATCAGATGACCAATCAGTGACGCTGAGACGCGTTTGTCAAAAATAACGGGGGCTTTCATGCTTTTTATTTTGCGAGGGTTGAGCCGATTAAGCGCGCGTTTTGACGCGCGGTCTCCGATATCTTTGGGAGAGTCAAGATCGCTGAAATGGCGGGCGCTATGGCTCGCATAATCGCGCTCCATTTTGTCGCCAGTGCCAGCAAGAACGGCACAACTCATAGAAAACGAAGAGGTTTTATAAGTGCCTGCAAATCCGTGGCTGGTCACGAGCGTTGTGCCGCCACGTCCCCAGCCTGCCCCTGCGCCTTCTGAATTGGTGATGCCCTCATGTGAACGGGCTTGATCTTCTATTTCCAAAGCAAGTTTGCTCAACTCTTCTGCGGTTGGTTCATAATCGTCGAGCAGATCAAGATCGTCCCATTGCTTTGCTAAACGTGTGACGTCGGCAAGACCACAATAGGGGTCAGCGGGTGTGTTGCGCGCCATGGCGACAGCGCGCTCTGCTAATGTATCGATCATAGAGGGATCAGCACCACTGGCCGAAACAAAAGCTTGGCTTTGTCCAATAAAGGCTCGAAGACCAATGTCGCGACTTTCCGCCCGCTCAAGATCTTCAATTTCGCTCAGACGGCATGATACGCTCAGCGAAGCAGACGCGCTAATGAGGACATCAGACGCATCGGCGCCAAAGGCTTTAAGTCGCTCTATGGCAAGGTTAGCAAGTTCGATATCTTCAATGTGCGTGCTCATGATGGGCTGCCTTCTTATTGTGTTGAAAATTAGTGTGTTGAAAATTAGTGCGTTGAAAAATTAGTGCGTTGAAAAACCATCAGTCATTGTGCCTTTTAAGCGAGGTTTCTTGGTTGGTGTCGGTGTTGCGGGATCATCTCGGCGTGAGATAGCACGCTTTATGATATCGAAATAGCTTTCAGCAATTTCCATACGCGGGCCAAAGCCAGCCTCGATCAGTTTGTTATGTAGCTTAGGCAGTTGGAAACAAGGAATATACATAATTAAGTGATGCGCGACATGATAATTAACCCAGTAAGGCGCGATAAAGGCGCGCGTAAGCCAGCCAGCTTTGGTCGTTCGCGCATTGCGAAATGGGTCATTATTGTCAGGCACAATTGCATGTTCGGCAATATTGCGGATACGCGTTATGGCCATGTGATAGGTGAAAAAGGGCAATAGCCACATCACAAAGTAAAAGCTCCAATGGAACATTATTGCGCATAGGATAAAAATAACGACTTGCGCTATCATGGCGCTGCCAAGGCGATTTTTAAAATGAGCTAGGCGCTTATGCAATGGCCAATCCGATGGGCCAAGAGCCGACAGGAATTGCGCTTTTCTTTGCTGATAAGCAGATTGTCCAGTTAGATCTCGGACCATTTTACGACGAAAACTGTCGCGGGTAATTGGAAATGGTTTTGAGAGTACGAGGTCAGGGTCATCATCTTGTTGGGTGCGCGCGTGATGTTTTAAATGATAGTGGCGATACGCGGCGGTGCTGGCAAAGAGCGGATGCCCGCAAAATATGTCA
>CBFHLW010000105.1:0-5227 GCA_965656805.1 Alphaproteobacteria bacterium | reverse complement strand
CCGATCCTCACCTTTTTACGCAGCAGAACAAACAAAAACGTCTCTAAAGCTTCCATAGCAATAGTGAAAGGAAACCGCACATGGAAGAAGATGGCAATCCGCTTGCAGAAATAGGGCTCGCCTTATCAATGGCATTTTTTAGCCTCATGGTTCTCCTTCTGTTTGCCGTGACAGCGAACCCAACACAGTCCTCATCACATAAATTAATTGAGAATTTGCAAGCTGAAACAAAATCGAACCAAGAACCAACCTTTCTTATCTTCGACGGAAGACGAGTAATGGATGTTAACTTTATAGCTGTGAACCTCTCGTCAATAGATAAAGAACGACCACTTATTGTCGGCGTCGATCCAGATTTAAACACACGTGCTCTGCTAACGCTAATGAGATCTCTTGACAGTTTCGATGTTGAAATCGCAACACTTGATCAAAACTGGCAAGCAGCGCTTCGCTCAAAAAGAAAGATGAATTAATGCAAACTATATATCATTACCTATATCCAAGATCATTGACTTCACGCTTATTGGCTATATGTGCATTTCTCATTCTATTCTCAATATCGGCCGAAGCGAAGGGCTGGACGGCTAAACAAATCAAGCAAATCATCATTGAAGAAAGCCTTAAGTCTGAGACTGTCCCGCCCTCTCTGACCTTGGCAATTGCACATGTTGAATCGAATTTCTCATATAACGCGGTTAGCCACAAAGGGGCTATTGGCGTTATGCAAATTATGCCCGCAACAGCATGGGGAGAATTCGGCATAAAACGCCACCAACTATTTAATCCGCGTATTAATATACGCATCGGCATTCAGTTTATGGAACAACTTCTGCGCCGTTATCGAGGCCGCGTTGACTTAGCACTATCGCATTATAATGGCGGCTCTGCCGTAGGAAAATGGCCGAACTCTCGGGTCATTCCCTACACGCAAGCCTATGTGAATAAAGTGATGTTACGCGCTCAAGATCTTAAACGTAAAGACCACTCGATATTGACTAAATTCACGCAATTAAACCAAAGCTCACAGAAAACACAAAAAGAAACGACTTATCATTCTAGCAGTTTTGTAAGGACAAGGACGCCTCAAAGACTTAAAGACGCGCCCAAGAAATGGCAAAAGCAAATCGAATTGGTTGATGATTGGCTCGACCAAGTGGCACCGAGCACACACAACTCAAACCAATATCAAACCTTTCGGGATAAAAAGACATCTTTAGAAAAGAACCTAACATGGCATCGCGAAAAATTTCGTGATCATGCATCTGGAAAAATGTAATCTAGAGAATTAGGCTGGATTCATGCTATGAGAGTTTAATGTCAAATACAGTATCAATCTTTAGAAGCAACCCTTCTTATCGTATACATCCCCCCTCGCAGACGCTGATTAATGCCCTGCACGCTGTAGAAGAGACGACGGCCTATAATGGTGCACCGCGCCATAGAGCCGAACACTTTAATCGATTAGTCTCACTCATTGCCGGCAAGTCTTTTGCGCCTCCGCTTTATATGTGCTGCCATTTTTTACAACTCTCAGCATCTTCGGGGCACCTTCTTCATGAGTGGCTATTATCGCCAAGCACAATAAATACCCGTCACCTCGAAAGCTTGCTTGATATTGCGCCAAACCTTGGGTTTGTTGAACGTGACGGCCAATTATTTACCTGGCTTAATTCAGAAACTCGATCCATCAGCTTCCGCTCAAACCTAGCAGAACTTGTAAAATCAGTTTCATTACTCGATTTCATAGTGGAGTCTCTTGGGTATGACATTCTTGCCAATGCCTATGACGAACTTGCGATTGCTCAATCGAGCCATGAAATAGGCTTAATATCGAATAAGCTTACACGATTTTTATATGATTATCTCTCACAACATTTACCAACAGCGCATAGCCAGACAAAATATGTTAGTTTTGTAAACTTTATTATACAGAAAAACGAAGATCCATATGCACCAGAGTCAATCACAGACGAACTCATATTAGAATTTTGGTCAACAAGCGCGCTCGATGATAAAACCAAAATGCGTTTATATTCTATCTGTGCGCAGAGCTGGGCACGCTATCAGCAGGCGGTAAGATTATCTTCATGCAACATATTTTCTGAAATCAGTAGTGAAAGTGATAATTTCGATTTTCTATCAAACGTTTCTATGGCGGATGTTGATCAATACTTAGGGGGAGTTGAAGAACAAAATAATCTTGAGGCCGAGATCTCTTCTTTACGACAAGCCGCGCTTGATAAAGTTAAATTTTTAACAGGTCGGGAACTTGACATCCTTGAACCTCTCATGATCGCGCAAGATCAATCACCCCTTTTAATCACAGCTCTGCGTGTGGCACGGTTTGCGCCGATCCAGGCAAAGCTCGTAGAGGGTTTAAGGAAAAATAAACCCTTAGAAACAATGCAGACCATTCTTGATGAAACGCTTCAAGTTAAGGCCTATCAGGGTGAATTAGATAAATGGCTTGATGTCGCCCATCGCTGTAAAGGCGTTAGCGAAGCAGCATGTTACTGGCTATTCCATGACCAACAGCCTCACGCTTTAGCAGCGCTACAAACAATATTAACGCCGGCGGAACAAATCTTATTTGACAGCTGCTTAAACCAGGCACGCCAAGAAATATCTGAACAAACAAAGGGCCCCAAAGATATAGAAGGCATGCAAGCAGGCATTACCGCTCATTTCATGATAAACTTTAAAGAAAAGGGTGATGTGATTTTATCCCGTCTAAAAAAATCAGCCCAAAATTTTCGACGTACAGGTTTAAAACCATCAGACATTGATGCTGAAGATAAGGCCGTTTGGGCAAATATATTATTGCAGGGTACTGACAGCCTTTCCCGGATTTTTAATTTTATTAACTCATATCTCGATCGTTTTTCTGCAAACGCCAGTACCCAACCACTTATTAACCAATCAAAAGACAGCGATACTTTTTCGTTAATTTTTCATAAATTATATATTGAGGCGCGATCGTGATGACAAATAAAACGCATAAGAGTCTGGCTGCCGAGGCAGCATTTTTGACTTTAGAAAGTCGTGCAGAGCTTTTGTCTGAATTACGCAAGCCGAAAACCGACAATGCCAAGATCTCTTTTCAAGAGCTTTGGAATGCTGCGCAGGATCCGCTACAGTATTCAGATATAATCAATCGTATTTACTTAGATGCCTCAGCCCTCAGGCAGTTTGAGGCTTTATTACAGAGACTCAATCAAGGTTATATGGGCGCGCAAATAGCAGCTGGTAGCGAGAACATGAGCTATCGCAAAGGTGATGTATTTGATCTTGACCTCACTATGTCATCACGAGGTGACGGCGCATATGTTCGCGTTATCTTTCACCAAACGCCTCAAGTATTGCCCAAACACTTATATTACAGAGCTAGAGGATCCTTCAATTTTCTCGAAATGACCTCTATTAACGAACGCACAATGCAGATATTAATAGAAACTGGTAATTTATTTTTTGAAGTCTATCAGGATCCTGCAATGGAGTTTTGGGTAAAGTGAGTTTAACCAATGTCTGGCTTGCAAGCACGTCCGGACCCGTATCAGTCACCTCAATTAATGAGGAAGCTCCAACAGTAGGGAGCGTTGTTTGCCTCGAGGGGACTTTCAAAGCCTTGCCGATCAGCAATGACTATGACGCATTTGTTCGCCGCCCAACAGGAATTATCGAAACACTCACAGGTCATTGCGCTTATAGGCTCGATGTCTCCTCCCCCATTGATCAAGGTAAAAGTTGGCAGTTAGGATTTGCGATTGCTCACCTTGTTCAACTAACCGCAAGAAAAAAATCAAAAGAAATTATTTTTACTAGCGGTGAAATAGCCCCGGATTTTACAATTTATCCCGTGGCATTCATGGATACTAAATGGCAAAAAGCGTTACCTGAACTCAAAAAGGCAGCTGATTTAGGTTTTTCGATCAAGATTGTGCTGCATGAGGCGAATGCCGAAGAAATAAGGCCCGATATCCCTGAACAGTTTCAAATTATAGAGCCAAAATTCTTAAAAGAAGCTGCAAAAGCGTTAGGACTCCCTTGGCCTCAGATGAGCGCGCCAAAAACTATGCTCAAAAGCAAGAAGGCCGTTACGTTTTCCTTTGGTCTTGCCCTAATCGCAATCACCTACATAGCAACGTTAACAACCCCCTATGAGATGTGGCGGGAATGGGACGAGCTAGAAGAGCAAGGACGGTTTCGGGAAATGCTCATCTCACTTCGAAACCACCGACAGCATAGTGGCTGGTTAGCAACTAATGCCGCATTTTTCTATGAGAAAAAGATGCATGGAAAATCTGCTCGGCTAAGCAACTCATCCATTATCAAAATAACTCAATCCAGCGAGAGTGAAAATGGTTGTATGGGCGCTAGCCTTCAAGGCAGACTAAGAGATCAACTCCCGTCTTGGCTTGTCCGCTCATGTCGATATCAAATTCATTTTTCTGAACTTCCTCCCGAACATCACGTGTTCTTCTCGGTTCTTATCATTGATGAAAATGGACAGGCTTTTGAATTGGCACGAGCGAGCGGGAATACAAAACAAATGTCTCAAACCCCGATACAATTTAGAGCACGCGAACTCGGACAACGCGAAACATTTTATGTTATAAGCCTTGTGACATCTCGACCGGCATTTGAAATCTACAATTGGTTCAACAATATTATTGCCAACCCTGCACTCACGAAAGAAATGCAGAAACGCCTCGAGCAGTCTGGGATCGGCTATAATATAGCGAGCTTGGTAAATGAAACATTTAATACAAGCATTGAGGACCAGACAAACTAACCTCGTCAGGCACAGATCGTCCGTTGATAGTGATATCCTCAATACGAATATCATTACCACTCATAGCATATGTGCCTCTTATCTTTATATTCTTCCGATCAAAGCGCTGAATATGCTGGTTTAAATTTCCAAGTAAAATTGCGTCACTATTTCGATCAATAAGGTAAATAAGTTTAACGGGCTCAGAGACAGCATATGCTTTGCTCATTCGAATTTTCTCAGATTCCGCTTTACCATCGATCCCCTTTTGCAATTGCCTTAAAAATGGAGATCGTGTCGATAAATCCATTGCATCCCCATAAACCTTACCGCTTCGACCAAGCAGTGCACGCTCAAAGCCATAGCAATTATGCAACCGCCGAAAAAGGTTCTGTCGATCTGAGTGAGACTGTGGCCAGGCAATTTCCATATCAAAGCCCATCTCCGCGGCATCGT
>CBFHLW010000104.1:0-5340 GCA_965656805.1 Alphaproteobacteria bacterium | reverse complement strand
GAGCCCCAAGCACCACCATGTCAGACAGGATTTGATTTGTATCGGCTTCGCCCAATTCGGAGCATAGCTCATAGAGAGCCGATGCATATCGTCCTGCAATTCCACCTAAAATATCGTCTTTATTCGACAAGGATCTTATCCATTCAACCTAGAGAATACTCCCCACCAAACTGACGGTAAATCGCATTCTTCTGCCAAAAATAAGTCACCAGGAACCGATGACTAGCTGATCTAGACGTTGGGTTATCACGACATTTACTTGTTGGCAACACATTGCCTACAAATATTAACAGCCATATCGATTTTTCTCTCAAAAACCACCTAAAATTGGGAGTTACATAAAACTATAAGGATCAATATCAATGCTTAATCGCGCATTATTAGGCAACTTAATCTGGGTAAGCCACTGATGAATAAACCCCTGAACTGGTGATTGACGGGAGGCTTTAATCAAAAAGCGATAACGATAGCGGTTACGAACACGCATAATGGGCGCCGGAGCAGGCCCAAGTACTTGTATTTCATTATGAATTGGTATTTTCTTTGCCAAATCCCGAGTGATGCGAATGACCATTTCTTGACTAGGCGCAGATACGATCAACGCTGCCAAACGACCATATGGGGGCATACGGGCTGCCTCGCGTGCCGCACATTCTGCTGCTAAAAAAGCACCTCTATCGCCCGATATAAGTGCCTCAAGGACGGGATGATCT
This sequence comes from Alphaproteobacteria bacterium, assembly GCA_965656805.1. GTDB lineage: Bacteria > Pseudomonadota > Alphaproteobacteria > RS24 > RS24 > JAYODZ01. The sequence continues at coordinate 4,627 of CBFHLW010000104.1, read as the reverse complement.
GGCATATAACTCTGCAATAAGGCGCGACCCCGGGTCGCATCCCGACCGGCGCGCCCTGCAACCTGGAGCAGCAATTGATAAGTTCTTTCGGCTGCGCGCAAATCACCATTTCCAAGCCCTAAATCCGCATCAACGACGCCAACAAAGCTCAAATTCGGGAAATGGTGCCCTTTGGCAACAATTTGCGTACCAACAATAATATCAGCCTTGCCATCGGCTATTTGCGCCATCGTATCGCGCAAAGCGTTCATGCCACCCCGAAAGTCAGAAGATAAGACAGCGATACGTGCGTCTGGAAACCGCTCCACCACTTCCTCGGTCACACGCTCAATACCTGGTCCACATGCTGTTAACGTTCCTACACCACTACAAGACACGCATTGCGCTGGTATCGGCTCAACGATACCGCAATGATGGCACATAAGCTCATTACGAAACCTATGCTCAACCATCCAAGCATCACACTGATGACATGCATAACGATGCCCGCATTGTCGGCACAGAGTCAAAGGGGCATATCCGCGCCGATTAAGAAAAATTAATGCTTGTTTTTTATCCGCCAAAGCCTTCTCGATGCCAGCAGTCATTGCGTCAACCATCCAATAGCCCTTGGGAGGTGGTGTATGGCGCATGTCGACGACATCAATATCGGGCAATTGCGCTTGGCCAAAGCGGGAGGCCAAGCGGTGATGAGTATAACGTTGTTCTTGAGCGTTCACCACGCTTTCAAGAGAAGGGGTCGCTGAGGATAGAATAACCGGACAATCCGCATAACGCGCGCGAACGACAGCCATATCGCGAGCATTGTAAATAACGCCCTCGTCTTGCTTAAAACCGCCATCGTGCTCTTCATCAACAATAATGACCCCAAGATTATCCCAAGGCAAAAACAACGCTGAACGTGCCCCGACCAAAACAGAAACCTCACCATCACTAATCCCTCGCCATGTTCGGCGGCGGTCACTCACCCCAAGCGCCGAATGCCAGACAGCCGGCTGGCACCCAAAGCGCTTTTCGAACCGATCAAGCAATTGCCCGGTAAGTGAAATTTCGGGCAATAAAATCAGGGCCTGCTTGCCCTCTGAGATTGCTTGCGCGACAGCCTCAAAAAAGACCTCCGTCTTACCCGACCCCGTCACACCATCAAGCAGATGAGCTTGAAATTTCTGGGCAGACACAGAGCCACGCAAAAGGTCTGTGACTTTATTTTGGTCTTCAGAAAGCATGACAGGCTTAAATTCCGCTACCGGTTGCGCAAAATCATGGGCTTGTGCTAGCGCACATGCATCCAAGTATCCATCTTTGGCCAGCCCGCGAACCACGCTTTGGCTGACTCCAGCTTCCCGCGCCAAATCGCCCGTCGTGAAGACGGCACCATCTGCGAGTACATCGTATATTTTTTTGCGCGCCGAGGTCTCACGCAAAGGACGCTGAGAGTTTGCTCGCCAGCCCATAACAGGTTGAGCCGGCTCAAAGGCCTCAGGCGCGCGCATCACCAATCGCAAAACCAGACCCGGCGGGGCCATGACATAAGAGGCCACCCAGTCAACAAACTTCCGCAAAGTTTCTGATAATGGCTTAACATTATATACGCTTATAATTGATTTGAGCTTTTCAGGAGGCGTTTTGCCCTCAGCTGGTGCCCAAACCACACCATCAACCTCACGGCGCCCAAGGGGAACGCGCACAATTGCACCTGCCTTTAGGTCCATACCATTAGGCACAAGGTAATCATAAGGCCCCGGGAGTGCCATTGGAATCAATACACCAATTACTTGCATAAAAAATACAATGTGAGATCAACCTAAGAAAGGCAAGCGAGGAATCAATTTTTGACCGCTCATATATCTGGCATTTTCACTGAATGCTGGCATAATAAGATAAACAATGAAGGATACTGTCTTATGAAGTTTTTTATCGATACAACAGATCTCGATGCAATCCGTGAGCTTGCCGCAACAGGCATGGTTGACGGTGTAACGACGAACCCGTCGCTGGTTGCCAAGAGCGGCAAAGATTTCAAGACCCTCATCAATGACATTTGCAAAATTGTCGATGGAGATGTAAGCGCAGAAGTAACCGCCCTCACAGCCGATGAGATGATACAAGAGGGCGAGATTTTGGCTTCTATTGCCCCCAATGTTTGCGTAAAAATCCCACTCACTTGGGACGGCTTAAAGGCCACAAAATCTTTCAGCGATCGCGGCATTCGTACTAATGTTACGCTTTGCTTTTCGGCCAATCAAGCCCTGCTTGCCGCCAAAGCTGGCGCCACCTATATCTCGCCTTTTGTCGGTCGCTTAGACGATATTAGCGCCAATGGCATAGGGCTGATCGCTGAGATTCGCGATATTTATGATAATTACGAAGCGCTCCAAACAAAGATACTCGTGGCTTCCGTTCGCTCAGCCGAGCATATTCGCCAAAGCGCTTTAATTGGCGCAGATGTGGCGACCCTGCCGCCAGAAGTATTACGCGGATTAATCTCCCACCCGCTCACCGATAAAGGTGTTGCTAGCTTTACAGCGGATTGGGAAAAATCTGGGCAAACGATCCTCTAGAACAGTTTAACCAATTAGATCATGAGCTCCTATAGCCCCGACCTAGACGAACTCTTAAAAGCATGGCAGATCGAATTGTGTGAACAAAGACGTCTTAGCCCTCACAGCTGTGCGGCTTACGAGAGAGATCTCAGACAGTTCTGCGACTTTATCACAACCCATCTCGGCGAAACGCTGACATTAGAGCGCTTTACCCAGCTCCATGTCCGGGACATAAGAGCCTTTCTTTCCATGCGGCGAGCAGACGCTGCACAAAACCGTTCACTCGCAAGATCCCTTTCGGGCCTGCGTAGTTTTGATCGTTTTTTAAAAAAGCGAGGCTACGCGACGCTTGAGGCCCTACCCAATATCCAAAGCCCAAAGCAAAGCCAAAGATTGCCCAGACCTGTAGATGTCGAACAAGTTATCAATATGCTGGCCATGGCTAAGGACAATAAAAGTCCCTGGCAAGGTGCGCGCGATGTTGCGCTGCTCATGTTGCTCTATGGGTGTGGATTGCGCATTTCAGAAGCCCTCAGCCTTAAGCTTAGCGATATTCGATTAGGCATTCAGCAAGCTGCTTTGAGAGTCATTGGAAAAGGGGGCAAGCCACGCGATGTGCCTCTGCTCGCGGTCACATGTGACGCTCTCACCCATTATCATCAATTATACGAGATTGGTCTTAGGCAAGATGATTTATTTTTTCGCGGGCCACGCGGCGGGGCCTTATCAGCACGTCAAGCACAGTATCTTGTGGCACGGCTCCGCCACGCGCTTGGGCTACCTGAAAGTGTCACACCGCACGCTCTTCGACATAGCTTTGCAAGCCATCTGCTTAGCAACGGCGCTGATCTCCGCTCGATTCAGGATCTACTTGGACATGCCTCTTTGGCGTCAACGCAGGTCTATACAAAAATAGACCCACAGCAATTAAACGACGTCTATATGCGCACCCACCCACGTGCAGGTATCAAACGAAATTAAACAAAAATGATTGGACCACGTTTTTAGACAGCCCATCAAAAAACACAAAGCAAAACAGAATCAAAAAAAGATTACCGCTGCCTTTATTAAGACACCGTAATTCATCTGCTTATTACATATGCAATGCGCGTTGATCAACAGCGAGCGCTGCCTCTTTAACGGCTTCAGTTAAAGTTGGATGGGCATGACATGTCCGCGCGATGTCTTCAGCGCTCGCCATGAATTCCATAGCAACAGCAATTTCAGAAATTAACTCACCCGCATGAGGCCCCATAATATGAGCGCCCAAGACTTGGTCCGTTTCAGCATCTGCAAGAATTTTAACAAAGCCGTCCGTTGTCCGGTTTATTTTTGCGCGGCCATTCGCCATGAATGGAAATTTGCCAACTTTATAAGAAATATTCTCATTCTTAAGCTCTTCTTCATTCTTGCCAACCCAAGCCACTTCCGGGCTGGTATAAATGACACCAGGCACTAAATTATAATTCACGTGACCTGGTTTTCCGGCCAATATTTCAGCCAGAGCGACACCCTCTTCTTCAGCTTTATGTGCCAACATTGGACCGGCAATCACATCGCCGATCGCATAAATGCCGGGAACATTGGTTGCAAAATGACCGTCAGTTTGAATGCGCCCTTTATCATCCAGCGCCACACCAACCTTCTCAAGTCCAAGCCCATCCGTAAAGGGACGACGGCCCGTCGCAACCAAAACACGATCAACGGTCAAAACCTCATCCTCGCCACTATCATCAGACCTACCAATCGTCACTTTCACATTGGTTTTTTGAGCAGTTGCAGACTTAACTTTATGCCCAAGTTTGAAGGTAAGACCTTGTTTGGCGAGTGTCCGTGAGAATGTTTTGGCAAGCTCAGCATCAACCCCCGGGGTTATACGATCTAGATATTCGACGACTGTTACGTCGGCCCCAAGCCGACTCCAAACTGACCCTAACTCCAAGCCAATCACACCCGCACCAACCACCAAGAGGTGCTTGGGAACACGTGAAAATGTCAGAGCGCCAGTTGATGACACAATTTTATCTTCATCAATATCTAACCCAGGCAAAGTTGCAACATCAGAGCCCGTAGCAACCACAATA
>CBFHLW010000103.1:0-5415 GCA_965656805.1 Alphaproteobacteria bacterium | reverse complement strand
GCCGCTGAATAAGAGTTTGCTTATATGCATTAATGCTTGCCCGCTAATATCTCACGCTTGCCAGCATGGTTAGGTGCACTGATCACACCCTGCTCTTCCATTTGTTCAATAATCGTGGCGGCGCGGTTATAGCCGATGCCGAGACGTCGTTGCACATAACTTGTCGAGGCGCGCCCATCACGAGTTACAATTGCGACGGCTTGGTCATAAAGGCTTTCACTGCTATTTCCGCCCTTGCCATTATCAGCGCCTTCGTCTTCAGGGGCTTCGGTCACGCTTTCAATATATTCAGGAACGCCTTGGTTCTTGAGGAAGTTTACAACCTTCTCAACCTCTTCGTCTGAAACGAAGGGTCCGTGAATGCGTTGAAGTCGACCTGCGCCCCCCATGAAGAGCATGTCGCCTTGCCCCAATAATTGCTCTCCACCCTGTTCGCCGAGAACGGTCCGGCTATCAATGCGCGAGGTGACCTGGAAGGAAATGCGACTTGGAAAATTAGCTTTAATGGTTCCAGTAATCACATCGACGGATGGGCGTTGAGTTGCCGTAATGAGGTGAACACCTGCCGCGCGCGCCATTTGCGCGAGGCGCTGAACCGCCCCCTCAATTTCTTTTCCTGCCACCATCATCAGGTCTGCCATTTCGTCAATTATGACGACAATGAAAGGAAGTGTTTCAGGCGCAATTTCTTGCATTTCAAAAATGGCTTCGCCGGTCTCGTGGTCAAACCCAGTTTGCACACGCCGGGATAGCATTTCTTTATTGGCGATGGCCTCTCGCATGCGTTCATTATATCCTTCGATATTTCGCACACCAATTTTGGACATTTTCCGGTAACGGTTTTCCATTTCTTGGACAACCCATTTTAGGGCCACGACGGCCTTCTTAGGCTCTGTCACCACAGGAGCCAGCAAATGGGGTATGCCGTCATAAACAGATAATTCGAGCATTTTGGGGTCAATCATAATGAGGCGACACTCATCCGGTGACATGCGGTAAAGGATCGACAAAATCATTGTGTTAATGCCGACGGATTTACCCGAGCCGGTTGTCCCCGCGACCAATAGATGAGGCATTTTGGTTAGGTCAGAGAGGGCCGGTGCGCCACCAATGTCTTTGCCGAGTGCAAGGGTGAGGCGTGATTTGCTTTTCTCAAAATCACTACTCGCGAGCAGTTCGCGTAAAGATACAATTTCGCGTGTTTGATTGGGGAGCTCGATGCCAATAGCATTGGCGCCGGGTACGGTGGCAACACGACAAGCAATAGCACTCATCGAGCGCGCAATATCATCTGCCAATCCAACAACACGGGAAGAACGCACGCCAGCGGCGGGTTCAAATTCATAGAGCGTGACCACAGGGCCAGGCCGCACTTTTGTAACTGCGCCGCGCACACCGAACTCACTTAATACATTTTCAAGAATACGGGCATTGGCTTCAAGTGCGGCCTTGTCGACCTGTGCCGTTGTTTTGGACTTATGCGGGGTGAGCAAACTAAGAGGGGGAAGTTTAAAGCCTTTGCTTCCACCAAAGCCAAATGTGGGTTGGGCCTCTTTCGATACGCGCGCGCCAGTTTTAAGGGCCCCCACTTTTTCAGCGACACTAATTTTTTCGCCAGCCACACCCGGCGCCTCATCCATCACCCCTATCGCCTCTTCTTCGTAAGCGGCTTGGGGTGCGGTATGATCGTCAATGACATCCATATCGTCTTCGCCGTCCGTTCTGTTGCGAGCGACCAGACGTTTTTGAATGACGGGTAAAATGACGTTACGGACAAAGAGGCCAGCGCGTGTGACCTGCCCAGGAAGTTGCGCGCAGAAGGTGACGCTACGGCGCAACAATGTGGCGGCGACAAGTCCAAGGGCGATGGCGCCAAGCCCCAATAGAAGAGATAGCGTTAGCTCAATCGTTATATTGTCGATCGTGGTTGGTAGCGTTGCCATAAGAAGCAATATATTTTCAGCGAGTAATTGGCCGATGAGGCCACCGTCTTGCGCGCCGTCTGTGTTTAGAGTTTCTGGCCAAAGCGCAATAGCGCAAGCGGCGAACGGCACAGCGCTAATGGCACTGAGAGCCCGCCATGCTGGTTGTGTCGTTGATTGGTGCTTCATAATCCGCCATCCGAGCGCCCAGCCAGCAGGAATAATCACCATAAAACCCCAGCCGACGGTTTGCAGGATCATGTCACTGATATAGGCCCCAGGCAGTCCGAGCAAGTTGCTGACGGGTGTGTTTGATACAACGTTCCAGCTGGGGTCAAAAGGACTATAGCTGAAGATTGCAGCCAATACAGCAAAGGTAAGCGCGATAATACTTAAGCCGCCCATTTCGATGAGACGCTGAGACATCCAATAGTTGAATGCCTCAAGATATCGCCTGAACCTATTCATGACTGTGCCTTTTGGTTGGCAAAATTGTCGAGCCCAGACTTCAGGCGTTCAAGCGCAATTTGGGTTTGCTCAAAAGGGCTGACCAAGGCGACGCGAATAAAGGCGTCACCTATTTGGGATGAGGCGTCCGGGGTGTTTTGCGTTAGATAGGCGCCGGGCAAAACTCTTATTCCTTGTTCCCGCCACAAGCTAAGGGCTGCGGCTTCCCCATCACCCACATTGAGCCAAAGAAAAAAACCGCCAGCCGGACGAAAAAACCCATGTTCATTTCCAAAGATCTTTTCTGCAAGGTCAAATTTTTGATGATACAAAGCGCGATTTTCAACGACATGTTGATCATCGGCCCATGCGAGCGCGGCGGCGCGCTGAACTGGAATGGGGGATTGTGGCCCGGCGACTTGCCTAATATTGGCAAATTGAGCCATGGCTTGTTCGCCGCCCACACAAAAGCCAGATCGCAAGCCTGGTAGGTTTGAGCGCTTAGAAAGAGAATGAAATGCAATAACAGGTGCATCTTTAATTGTGTCTGGTGATAAAACTTCTAACACTGACGGCGGCGGGGTACCCTCTTCGTTGCGGTCATAAATTTCGCTATAGCATTCGTCTACCAGCAGCAAAAATTTATGACGTCGCGCCAGTTCAACAAGTCTCTTCAAATAAGCACGGCTTGCGACAGCTCCCTGTGGGTTGGCTGGCGAGCAAATAAAGAAACTCTGGCAACGGTCGAGTAATTCTGGCGCTATGGCATCAAGGTCTGGCAAAAATCCAGTTTGCGCCGTGGTTGACAGATAGACGGGTTCGGCATGAGCGGCAATGGCAGCTGCTGCGTAGACTTGATAAAATGGGTTGGGCATTAAGATAGCGCCATTTGGCTTGGTTGGGCCAAGCTGGGTTGCTAAAAACAAACCCTCTCGGGTGCCATTTAGCGGTAAAATTTGCGTGTCTTGCGTAAACATTGCGCTTTCTAAATGAAATCGTCTTACCAACCAAGCCTCAATGGCGCCACGCAGTTCAGGGATACCTTGAATGGGTGGATAGCGATCATAATCATGGGTGTTTTTGAGAGCGTCTAAAACAAATTGCGGCGGGGCATGTTTGGGCTCACCCAATGCAAGTGAGATTTCGTCTTTTGCGGAAGGGATATTGTGAAGCAGAGCTCGTAAGCGCACGAAAGGTGAGCTTGGAAGCGCAGAAATCCGACCTTCCGAAAATATATTATTCACCCTGACCTCATTACGCTTTAAATCGCGTATTTTAAAAGCTGTGACAAAACAACCCCCGAGGATCAATCCCTCGAGGGTTATTTAGATTGACTGTACAAACTTTAGCCCAGTCACCCCCAGTTGGTCAAAGGGGTAGTTGAGCAAAGACGCAAGTGGTGAACAAGGCGCTTGATTGAATATCAAGCATCACGTTTTCCTTTAGTTAGAAGTGAGCCTTTTAGTTAGAGGTGAGATAGCCCTCGGGTTCTGCTGCAATCTTGTGGATTGAGAGGTCTGCCCCGTGATATTCCTCTTCTTCTGTCAAGCGGATGCCAATCGTTGCACGTAACCCACCATATATGATGGTACCAGCAATGATGGCGATGCCAATGCCGATGCTTGTGCCAATAAGCTGGCTCATAAATGACACGCCGCCAAGACCGCCAAAAGATTCAAGACCAAAAATGCCCGCGGCAATCCCGCCCCAAGCGCCAGCTAGGCCGTGAAGTGGCCATACACCCAGAACATCATCAATTTTGAGTTTTTCTTGGCAAATGGTGAACATATAAACAAACAAAACGCCTGCAATTGCGCCAACGGCAAGCGAGCCGAGCGGGTGCATGATGTCAGAGCCGGCGCAAACTGCGACAAGACCTGCAAGTGCGCCATTATGCACAAAGCCAGGGTCACCTTTTCCGACGATTAAAGCCGCAAGAATGCCACCAACCATGGCCATAAGTGAGTTAACGGCAACCAATCCAGAAATTGACTCAAGAGATTGTGCGCTGACAACGTTAAAGCCAAACCAACCAATGCAAAGCAACCAAGAGCCCAGTGCCAACCACGGAATCGATGAGGGCGGAAAGGCGCGGCCACGCGGCCCATAGCGGCCAAGGCGCGGACCTAGAAAAATAACAGCCATCAAAGCCACCCAACCACCAAAGGCATGGACGACAATTGAGCCAGCAAAATCATGAAAACTCGCACCATAGGTTGCTTCAAGATAGGTTTGAATGCCATGGTTGCCATTCCAAACAATGCCCTCAAGGACGGGATAGGCAATACCCACAAGCGCGGCCGATGCTAGGAGTTGAGGGACAAAACGAGCCCTTTCGGCGATGCCGCCAGAGATGATAGCCGGTATTGCTGCAGCAAAAGTCAACAAAAAGAAGAACTTAATTAAGGATAACCCTTGCGGTGCAAATGTTTCATTATCAGCGCTTCCGCTAATAATGCTCGCACTACTGAAAAAATCAACACCATAAGCAATTGAGTAGCCAATGACGAAATAGGCGATGGTAGAAACACCGAAATCAGAAATGATTTTTACCATCGCATTGACTTGGTTTTTGCGGCGAACAGTGCCCACCTCAAGAAACGCAAAACCAGCATGCATTGCGAACACCAAAATGGCGCCCATTAAAATAAAGAAGACGTCTCCGCCAACAAAAGTTTCCATGATTATCCCCCTGATAATAGTCGAAATTACATGCAGGGACTATGCCCAAAAAAGGAAAGGCCAAAATCAGTGGTTTCGCGCCATGATGTGAGGTGTATCTTGGCAATACGACTAATTTTTAATCAGGACAAGCCACGGCGTGGTTAAATTTTAGGCAAGAACAAGCTGTAAGCTTTTGCGAGACATTTGTATATTGCGAAATATAAGCTAGATTGAAGCTCACCTAAGATATAAATGAGGTTATAAACAATGGCGGCGGGTCCAAAGAAGCATATGCCAGTTGATATTATCATTGCTGGCACAGGCCTAAGCGCGCAACTTGCGGCTTTGGCGCTTACGCATTCGGGATTTGATGTTGCAATGT
>CBFHLW010000102.1:0-5489 GCA_965656805.1 Alphaproteobacteria bacterium | reverse complement strand
CATCCATTATTTTTGTTGCTTTTAATCCTGTTTCAAATTTTGCACTCTGGCTACAATAGCTACAATCCTCGGGACATCCCCCAGTTTTGATTGATAAAAGTGTGCTCTTTTGAACTTCATTTGCATCAAACCATTGGCGGTGAACCGTTTGTGCTTGAAATATAAGGTCATTGAAGGGGAGGTTAAATAATGCCTCTACTTGTTCTCTTTGCCAATCGTGACGGGGCATGGCGAGATGCGAAGCTACGGTCGATTGGTTTGGGGAAGATGTTTGGGACATAAAAAACTCGCTTTGAACAGGTGGAAATATAACCACAATTCGATGTGGCACAAGGACAGAATATTTAAGGCATCATCATTTTGCTCAATAAGAGGAAATGATTTTCCGATTGGCACCCAGATCAAAAAAAGGGGATAGAGGAGATGTGTAGAGTGGCGCGTCAAAAGCTTGTTGTCGTGACTATAGATCCGAGAGTTTGCGCACGCATGTGGCTTTTGGCCGATTACCTACCCGAAGTTGCTGAAATGGATCGTCAAATCTTTCCATTGCCGGAAATAATATATGACTGGATTGGACCAACCGATAAAATTGAAATATGCCCCGTGAAAAAAGATACGCCAAATTGGACGCTTATGTCTTTTGGGGGACATCCCGAACAGGTGCTTGATTCAAACGCACGTGCTGCAACGTCCGGTTTTTTAAGACAACCTCAGTATGTGGTCGAACGCGGCGTGGCCAAAGTTAAGCGTGATTTACAAAATGGGGATTGGGATAGAAAATATGGACATCTTCGTGACCTATCCGAATTTGATGCAGGACTAAGGTTAATTACCTCCTCTTTGGATATGTGATGTGATGTATCTCTTTGAATGAGCTTGTTCAATCGTGATTGGCGATGCGACATAGTTGATTGTTTTAAGATTAGTATTATCTATCATATTGATGGATATATTTATTAGTATTAGTTGCTTAAGTGATTAGTTGTGGAGTTTGTGATGAAAAAGGTATTTTTATTAAGTTTAGTTTTACTGTTTTCAGTTAGTAATGTGGGTGCAGACACATATAAAATATACTGGCCGCAAGAAAACTTAGCGGATCCTGAAAACGACCCCAACGATACAAGTTGGCAGGCAGTACAAATTACAAATACAAGCTCTAACACAGTTATTGATGGCTCAATGTCTGGTGTATATGAGCAAGATTTTTCAGCTCTTATAAATGAAGCCACAAGACTAAATAACAATGAATTTATATACGATGTATATTTTAGTTTAGAGGGAGTTGGTCAAGCTCCAACAGTTCTGGATTTTTCTGGAAATACACTCAAATTTAGAGCAGAGAATGCAATAGATCTATTTGCAGAAGGTCCTGGTGAAGCATATACCTATGATGTTGTATATGAAATTAATCCGACTACTGGGGAGTTACTGTCCACAAAATTAATTGCAAGCACTGAAGCTGAAGCTAATTTGGCTACTAATGCGGGTTATAGCCTAGACCGAGAATTTTCAACATTAGATCGAAGTGGTATTGCCGGAACTTTTCAGTCTTATGCGGCGAATATAACAAATGAAGGTGATGCAAATATCGTCACAAAAGGCGGATTAGTAACGAAACAATTGAGCAATCCTGACGGTTCATCAATAATCAGGAAAGAAGACGATGGCTCAATTCACATTGGTGAAAATTCAGTTATTATTGTCGACGCCCCTAATAGTTCTTCTGGCAACGATATGATTTACTCCTCAGCCGTAGATGGTTCAACTCTACAAATTGGCAACATAGACAGCCATAAGACCATTATAAAAGGAACCCTTGAGGTAACTGGTGAAAGCTCATTTCAAGGTGTAATTGATATGAAGGGTAATCGAATTACAGGACTTGGCGCACCCCAAGGTCAGAATGATGCAATAAGTAAAGGCTATTTAGATAATGTCACTAACCATCTGGCAGATGGTATCGAAGACAGTAATGCTATGAGTGCGGCTTTAGCAGCACTGCCAAATACTGCGCCTGATGCAGAATCCTATTGTGGCGGTGGTCTTGGGTCTTACGGAGAATCGCATGCATTCTCACTAGGGTGTGCTTCAAATATTAATGACAACCTAACAGTCAACTTTGGTGCCTCAAAGCTCGCAAGTGGAGGCGCAAGCATTGGTAATAGAGAATTTGATGATTATTCTTTAAAGGCAGGCTTCATTTATAAAATTGGTTATAAGTCTTCTAAGAGCGGCAAAACAAATACGACCACATTGGAAAAAGAACTTTATAGGCAGCAGGCGAGCTTGAGATCTATTGCAGAAAAAGAAAACTATAAGGACGCTAAAATAGCTGAATATGAGATAAGGCTGGCAAAACTCGAAAAAATGAAATCAATTGAGGCATCAAAATATGAAAGCAGACTTGCTAGACTAGAAGAACAGAGAGCAATTGAAGTTGCGGAATACAAACACAAGTTTACCAAGCTTGGGGAACAGCTAGAAGCACTTAAGATCGCTATGATGGCTGGTAATAATAACTTTGCTTCTCTGGCTAAATAATTGAAGCAGAGGACATTGGTGCTCTAAGAGTTTGGCAAGTATATGGTTAATTGTTACTTTAATTGGTGATGCTGATTTTAAACTTAATACGACTAGCACCAAGACCTCTATAGATTGAGCTTAAATTTTACCACACCAATATCCGTATGATCATATAAAAACAACATACCCACTATTTTATGACCCGATATTGAAGCCACTTGAAACACTGTCATTAAATCCCTTGTGGCAAATAATGAAGCGTCACAAAACAGTCTCGAAATTGAAATAAAACTGTCATCAAATCAGCATAGCAATTGCACTATTCGAATTTGTAAATGTGAGTGTGATAAATGACCTCTGCTGAATTATCATCATCCAAATCCAAAGAAAAAAAATATAAAGCCATTTTCATATCTGACATTCACCTTGGTTCTAAAGCTTGCCAAGCTAAACTCCTCATTGATTTTCTCAAATATAATGAAAGTGAGAAACTTTACCTTGTTGGCGATATTGTTGATGGTTGGCGGCTAAAGCGGAAATGGTACTGGCCACAAAGTCATAATGATGTCGTCCAAAAAATTCTTCGTAAAGCCCGTAAGGGTACTGAAATAATCTATGTTCCTGGTAATCATGACGAGGGTTTGCGGCGCTATATCGGCACACATTTTGGCGGCATTGAGGTCAGGAAGACAGATATTTATGAAGCAATCAATGGCAATAAATATTTAGTTCTGCACGGAGATAATTTTGACAATGTCATGCTCTATGCGCGATGGCTGGCTTATTTGGGCGATTATGCCTATGACGTCGTACTCAGACTAAATACCGTCTTCAACTCACTACGAAGATTGATGGGGCTGCGTTATTGGTCGATGTCGTCTTATCTGAAAATCAAAGTCAAAAACGCCGTTCAGTTTATTAGCGAATATGAGCGGGCCATTGCCAACGAAGCGCAAAAGGCCGGCGTCCAAGGCGTGATTTGTGGTCATATCCACCATGCAGAAATAAAGAAATATGGTGATATCACTTATATGAATGATGGCGATTGGGTCGAAAGCTGCACTGCTTTGGTCGAGCATTTGGATGGTGCATGGGAAATTATATACTGGGCTGATTACGAGGGGGAGCGCCATAGTCCTTATGAAAATAACAACGATTCCGAACAGTCGGTAGGCGCTTCAATTCCTGAGGCGGCCGAGTGAGTAAAATATTAATTGTGACCGATGCCTGGGTTCCGCAGGTCAATGGTGTTGTCACGACATTACAGACAGTAATTTCGCTTTTGCATGAAAAGGGCCATGACGTCAAAGTCATTTCGCCGGATATGTTTAATACTGTGCCCTTGCCAACCTATCCGGAAATCAAATTGGCCGTTCTGCCGAAGCGCAAAATGGAGCGTTTGATTGATGCTTTTGAGCCTGAAAAAATTCATATCGCTACTGAAGGACCCCTTGGCTGGGCTGCTCGCGCTATTTGTCTGAAACGGTCGTGGCGTTTTTCAACGAGCTATCATACAAAATTTCCCGAATACGCAAATGAGAGTGCACGTATCCCTTTGTGGCTCGGTTATCGTATTGTCAAAAGCTTCCACGGCAAATCTGCCGCCATGATGGTCGCGACCAAATCCTTGGAATATGATTTGAAAGCGCGAGGCTTTACAAATCTCGTCACTTGGACGCGCGGGGTCGACACAAAATTGTACAACCCGAAACAAAAGCCAGCTCTCAAATTGGAACACCCTGTCATGGTTTATGTCGGCCGCGTCTCAGTTGAAAAAAATATTGAAGCGTTTTTAAATCTTGATGTGCCAGGCAGAAAACTCGTTGTCGGAGGAGGGCCGCAGCTCGAAAGACTGAGAAAAAAATATCCCGATGTTACATTCACTGGTCCCAAATTCGGTAAAGAGCTGGCCGCTCATTATCGCAGCGGTGATGTGTTTGTTTTTCCCAGCAAAACTGACACATTCGGTTTGGTTATGTTGGAGGCTATGGCTTGCGGTGTACCAGTGGCGGCTTATCCTGTGACCGGACCTCTTGATGTATTGGCAGGGAGCAAAGCTGGCATAATGAATGTAGACCTAACTAAAGCTGTAAAACAGGCACTAGAGGCTGACCCGAAAGCGGCACGTGATCATGCTTTGAAATTTTCATGGGATGCATGTGCCGATATTTTCCTAACCAATTTAACACCCCTATAGAAATACGGCGATGCTGAGACTGACAGGAAAGATTCAAGGTAAACCCGACCAGGGAAAGACAATGTCGATAAAGCGCATTTGGTATGCTTTTCTATTCTCTGTTGATGGATTGCGATACATTATTACCAAAGAGACTGCTTTTAAACAGCAGGTCATTATCGGTATTTTTTTGATCGGGTGGAGTCTTTATCTCACCGAAAACATGATGCAAATAATGGCTCTTATCCTGCCGGTTCTCCTATGCTGGTTGATTGAAATTATCAATACCTCGATTGAAGCGGTTGCTGATGCCGTTTCTGAAGAGTTTAATGTCAATATTAAAATTGCAAAGGATTTGGGGTCTTTGGCCGTTCTTGTGGGCTATGTTATTCTGATTTTTATATGGATTGGCGTTTTGTTTGGATGAAGCTCGGTACGAACAAGCTTGATAATTGCCCAATCAATTTATTCCCCAGTTTCAAATAACACCATGAATAACCTACGATGCAGTATTCAGGTAGAGTTTTGGTCTAGCGTATGGTTGACCACAGAAACCACTCTTTCCTTCTCAAACGAATATATCTGAACATCATTATCTTGGCACCTGTAACACGGTGCTTGGAAGTGATGCGCTTGGCGCACCTCAGAGGATTTGAACCTCTGACTTCTACCTTCGGAGGGGGAGTTTCAAGGGGTTATTCTTCAAAAAACATTGCTTTCAGAACGGGTTAATACCTGAAAAGATATGTTGTGTCGGATGACTGTTGCCATGATGTGTCATCATAATAAT
>CBFHLW010000101.1:0-5582 GCA_965656805.1 Alphaproteobacteria bacterium | reverse complement strand
CGGGGCGCCCCAGTGCTACGGGTTGCTTTTGGCGGGCTTCGGGTGACCATGAATTTGCGATATCCGTTAAAAAAGGGCCTGCAGAAATTGTATTGACACGTACGTCCGGTTTAAGTTCATGGGCCAATGAAACACTCATCGCATTAAGAGCCGCTTTGGCGCCACCATATGGAATGACAGCGGGTAAAGGCGTTAGCGCGCCGCTTGAAGATATATTGATAATGACTCCTGATCCTGCTTGCTTCATGCGATGACCAATTTGGCTGGCTAGTCGAAATGGACCTTTAAAGTTAAGGTTCATCACCGTGTCAAAGAGCTGTTCGGAGACTTCATGGCTTGGGCAGGCTGGGGACATGCCCGCATTATTAATTAAAATATCGATGCGGTCAAAATTATTGTAGGCGGTATCTATGAGTGTGTCGCATTCCTTCCATTTTCCGACATGTGTTCCGACCGCCAAAGCCTTTCGGCCCATTGCACGGACTTCTGTTGCAACTTGTTCGCAAGCATCTATCTTTCGACTAGCAATTATGATGTCTGCGCCGCGCTCTGCAAAGGCTTTGGTCATTTGATATCCTAGACCGCGGCTCCCGCCGGTTATTAAAACAACCTTGTCTGTGAAATCAAATAGCGGATCCATGTGAAGCTCCTCGGCTTGATAAGCCAGTTTTTTAAATTGCCAATGTTTAAGCCTTGCAGCAATATGATGCAGCTTAAAGGGAGAACTATATTATGACCATATTTGCAGCTAACGCATCAACTGATTTAACGGGGCAAATTGCACTTGTAACAGGCGCAACCTCTGGTCTTGGTTGGCAGTTTGCGCAAGTGCTCGCGAATGCGGGAGCCCAAGTCGCTGTTGCAGGACGTCGCCAAGAACGTCTGGATGAGATTGTTGAATTGATTAAAAGCCAAGGGGGAATAGCTAAGGCCTATGTGCTTGACACAAGTGACATGCCCGCCATTGAAACCTGCGTCGAGCGTATAACGCATGAAATGGGGATTATTTCTATCTTGGTCAATAATGCTGGTGTTCCAGATGCTGCCATGGCAACCAAGATACCTCTTGATTTAATTGATCACGTTTTAAATGTGAATCTCAAAGGACCATTCGTTCTGGCTCGCGAAATTGCTAAGCGTTTAATAAAGTCAAAACGACCTGGTCGAATTGTTAATATATCATCTATCGCTGCTTTTGATTATGATGGAAATGGGGCGGCGCTTTATTCCATAACGAAAGCTGGCATTGCTCGCATGACGGAAGCTTTGGCTGTGGAATGGTCAAAATTCCACATCAATGTCAATGCCATAGCGCCGGGTGCGTTTAGCTCAGAAATGCTTGACGGCATGCTCGAGCGCATGGGCGATATCTCTCAGCGTTTCCCGCGTAAACGTCTTGGCAAGCCATCACAAATGGACAGTACTTTGCTTTATCTTTGCGCTCCATCATCTGAATGTGTAACGGGCACAGTCATAAAAGTCGACGATGGACAGATGAAACGCTAGGTTTATTGGGCGGCCATTTGTGTTTGTGGAAAACGAATAAAGTGCCCAACCATTAATTTTGCAAACTCTGTTGGTTCGGGTCTGGGCTCTGTCAAAACACTTTGTTTGCGAAGCTCATCTTCTAATGTACCAAGTATAAAGTTGAGGCTTAGATCGTCACTACCAGTTTGCCATAGTTTCTTTTCATCCTCATCGGCAAAACAATAAGCTTTCCATGAAATTGAATAACGAATGTCAGACCATTGATACGGTGCTGCCAATTGAGTGGTTCCGTCCCTAAGCTCCCAAGTATCATCGCCTAAAAAATGAAGTCGGGCGGTTTTTTCAATGGCTGGAAGTTCAGGTTTCTTAGTGGACACTCGTTCAACACCATGAAACACGATATCTGTGTCAATTAAGATTGCTGAATTATGAGAAGCCGAAATGGCTTCGCGTGGGCCTTTAGGGCCTTCGGGATAAAATGTAAAAGCGCCTCCTTGTGCTTTGCCAAACCAAGAGACGCAGGTTGCAATTGGAATACGCCATTTGTCAAATAGTCCAGAATGAAGCATGACAACGAGCAACCACTGTGGCAGAACTTTACGATTTGCACCTCTAAACTCTGGCACATCAGTATGAACAGCCAGCTCTTGTCCAGGTATTAATAGGTTTGCATAGATAATTGCAGGTTCAATAAATGAGCGACCGGATAATACACGAGCTGTTTCGATAAGGTCTGGGTGGTGAAAGAAGGGCTCAATGCCGCTTGCTTTGATCTCAGCGCCATAAGCATATGTCTCGCGAAAATAGTTGGTGCGGTGACCGGCTGTCGTGAAGTCATCCTGATTGCCCGTGCCATCTATACCCTTTTGAATATAATTAAAAGCGGCATCAAATCGTTGCGGGAGTTGTTCGCCTAAACCATCATTTGATGCTTCGTCAGCATAAGTTCCAAAACTTCCAAAATTCTCAGCAATACGAAGCATGCTATCCGCATCTAATGCACTTAGAAACGGATTCATATGTTTATAATGGGCCTTCATTATTGATCTCCTTAATGCTTTTGAAAAAAAGCGTAACATCAGATTGCAAACCTGAAAAGAAAATCTATGACAAAAATATGTCTTATCAAATAACCCCACTCGCGACAATTGTAACCAATGTTGCAATGACGGGAATTGCCACGGTGATAATACCAATGTCTTTATAGGCTTGTTTATGCGTCATTTGAGTTATTGTCAGCAAAGCAACAATGGCACCGCAATGGGGTAGGCTATCAAAGCCGCCACTTGCCATTGCAACGATACGGTGAAGTTCTTCTGGGGCGATGCCCATGGCTAGATATGCATCGGCCATTGTGCTCATGAAAATTTGCAAACCACCTGAGGCCGATCCAGTTATAGCCGACACTACACTGATTGATGCGAAAGCAGACATTTTAGGCGGTAGACCAGACTCGAGCATTACAGACGCAAAATCCTGGAAACCAACTGTCTGAACAACAATACCACCAAAACCAATAACTGCAGCTGTATTTAATAAGGGCATGATAGCGTCATTTGTACCTTCGCCAAACACCATTAGGCCACGTCCGCGGAGGTTTGGAAAAATAAGATAAGCAAAAACACTTCCAAGAATAAGTGCAAAACTTGGCCAAAAGATTGGTTGCGTAGATGCAAAGGCAACAATATCTGAAATCGTTCCAGTTTCAGGCCCAATGCCCAGAACTGTTACTAGCCGCGGCACTAAAATAGTGCCAAGAACGAGCACTAAGGGTAGTGAAGCCATAAACCAACCCGGCATATCGTCACTTGCAATTACGCTTTCAATTTTGTCATTAGGGCCTGGCTCAAAGCCCTCACCTGTTGCTTTCGCTTTTTTGCGCTCTCTTTCTAGATAAGCCATACCTAAAACAAACATGATTATACCACCTATAAAACCTAAAACAGGTGCAGCAAAAAGGTCTGTGCCAAGAGCTACACTTGGAATAACATTTTGTATTGAAGGTGTGCCAGGAAGTGCTGTGAGCGTGAATGTTCCTGCGCCCAATGCAGCAGCTGCGCAAAACAATCTTTTAGGAATGTCGGCTTGTTTTATTAAGCTCAGCCCAAGAGGGTACATTGCAAATATAACTACAAAAGCAACAACGCCACCATAGGTCAAGAGTGCGCAAGCTATGACAGTAATCCATAAGGCACGTTCTGTTCCGAGCCGATCGAGTAGAGTAAAGGCGATTGAGGTTGCCGCTTTACTCTCACCCATAACGCGACCAAATATTGCACCAGCTACGAAAAGTAAAAAGAACCGTCCAGCAAAGCTAAATGTTCCCAAAGGCCCCGTTGCATAATGAGATGAAAACGCCTCAGAAATAGGTAAGCTGTTAGTCAATGCGACAACTAAACCGCAAAAAAGCGATGCGAAAAAAATATTAACGCCGCGTAAAGCAAAATAAATGAGCAGGGCTAAGCCCGCAAAAAGACCAACATACTCCATAACTTCCCCTCACAGAAAATGAATCAAACTTACAATTGCTGGTGAGTTTGATGTGAATTTCTCATTATCGCAAGTAATAGAACGTGATTTTTCAATTTTGATTCAGAAGGGTGTGGGTAAAAGCTTGTTAAGCACGCGGGTTTGAGTTTGTGTTTATGACACATAAATATTCGGTTTCGCATATGAGTTTATTATGGAAATTTTTTTGAGCATGTCGTTGCTATGCTTGGGCTGGTTTATTTGTTATAGAGGTCTTACGCATCTTGCGAGGAGAAATTATGACTGGTCGGACAGACAAATTAAGAGGCTCAATGGTCGCACTCGTCACGCCCTTTAAAGGGGGTGAAATTGACGAAACAGCTCTGCGCGCCCTGGTGGAATGGCAAATTGAGGCTGGTACGCATGTGATCGTGCCTTGTGGCACAACTGGGGAAAGCCCAACTTTGAGCCATAATGAGCATAAGCGTGTTGTTGAAATTGTTATTGATCAGGCATCTGACCGTGTGCCGGTTATGGCGGGTACTGGTTCTAATGCAACGAATGAAGCTGTCGATCTTATTCATCACGCAGAGTCTGCAGGAGCCTCGGCGGCTTTGGTCGTAACGCCCTATTATAATAAGCCAACCCAATCGGGTTTATATGCCCATTTTGAGGCTATTCATAATGCGGTCTCTGATCTACCAATCATTATTTATAATATTCCAAGCCGGAGTGTTGTTGATATGAGCATTGATACAATGACGCGTTTAGCGGATTTGAAGAATATAGTTGGCGTTAAGGATGCGACTGCAAATTTGGCACGGATGAGTTTGCAACGTTTGGCGTGCGGACCTGACTTTATTGAGCTTTCCGGGGAGGATGCGACTGCGCTTGGCTTTATGGCGCATGGTGGTCATGGTTGTATATCGGTTTGTGCGAATATAATGCCTGCTGAATGTGCTGAATTTCAAGAAAAATGCCTAGCGGGTGATTTTTTGGGGGCACTTAAACTGCATGAAAAACTTATGCCTATGCATGATGTTTTGTTTACAGAAACGAGTCCAGGTCCAATTAAATATGCTCTTTCGCGTATTGGAAAATGTGCGTCTGAGATGCGTCTCCCTATGGTGGAGATTGCACCAGAAAGCGCACTTAAAATAGATAAAGTATTAGATCAGTTAGGGCTCCTAAGGACCTGATATGTCTTCAAAAAATGGCGGAAGAAAAAAGAAAGATGGCACACAGGGTGTGATCGCAGAGAACCGTCGCGCACGTCGTGATTATGAGGTTGTTGACACATTAGAAACTGGTTTGATGCTTCAGGGAACCGAAGTTAAATCTTTGCGAGTTGGAAAAGCCAATCTTGAACATTCATATGCATCCTTTGAAAAGGGCGAGCCATTTCTCTTAAATGCGGATATTCCTGAATATGCAACAGGCAATCGGTTTAATCATAAGCCAACACGACCTCGCAAATTATTGATGCACCGAAGGGAAGCAAACCGTCTTATGGCTTCTGTTCAAAGAGATGGTATGACTATTGTGCCGCTTAAGCTTTATTTCAATGATAACGGTCTTGCCAAACTCCTTATTGGTCTCGCGCGCGGGCGAAAGAAGGCTGACAA
>CBFHLW010000100.1:0-5648 GCA_965656805.1 Alphaproteobacteria bacterium | reverse complement strand
CCGAAGAAGCCAAAGATGTTAAATCATAATGACCAGACAAAGTAGCCATCAACAAACAATATGCAAAGCGGCAATAACTGTCATTTTAGTCTTATCGACAGTTAGCCTCGCCTCATGCGATCAATTTAAACGCTTCAGTTCGGAAAGATATAATTGCCAGCCTAATCGCGCGCATATTGCCCAAATTGACATTCACGAACGTTCTGGAAAAAAGACACTCTCAATTCAGCAGTTTGGACAAATTATGCCAATGAAGATTATCTCGGTCGATAATGAAAAAATAATTTCGCGCAATGAGACAATTGAATTAACCATTGACCGCTCCTCAGAAGAGCCACAGACAAGCGTGCTGATTAATGATGCTTACCTGCCCCTCACCTGTTTTCCCGAGAGTAAATTCTCTATGTAAGGATCGCTCAAGGTCGATCACACATCATCCTAAAGACAGATAACTATAGCTGGCTTGGTCCATGAAACTTAACAATTGCATCGGCTTGTTCAGCAGAAATACCCGTTGCATCAACAAGTTCTGTCCGGCGAGCTCCGCGGCGCGCCATCTCAATCGCTTTTGAGATTTGCTCTTGCTCTGATACATTATCGGACAAGCGCGTTAAATCCACTTTGATGGATTCTACTTGTTTTTGAAGGCTATCCATTTTGGGTTCTATCGCCCGCACAATCAAGGGTACTATATCTTCCTGTGAGGTTTGAACATCTTCAGGTCGATCAAGAACAACCCCGTGAAGGGCTTGCAACCGCTTATTAATTTGCTCATTCTGCCAAGCCATATTTGCAATGACCCGCTTCAACATCATATGCTGCCTAAAAAGGGTAATAAACGCCGCGGCCGTTAAAGCAATTGTTGCCAGTAAAATAATAAATGGAAGTCCCGACGATGAACTATAAAACGCGACAAGATTTTCGGCAGTTTCAGACATTTAGTTTCCCTACTCATAAAAACAGCAACCAAGAGCCGACATCACGCTTCATCAAGCCCTTTGGCAACGCCCTCGCGTAATTGCTCTATCCAATTTAGGCGAGCATCAGCTTTTCGCTGCAAAAGATCAAGTTTAGCTAAAATTTCTGTAATCCGAGATTTTAGAGCCTGCGATTCGTCGCCAGTTATATTCTGAAGCGATGACCAGTTTTTCGCAAGGAAATCTTCAATATCATTCATAGCGCCCAAAAAGGTGGGCGGGTCTGAAACATGCAAAATTGCTTGTTCGAGATGCTCCTCGAACAAGTTTACCAATTCTTCTATGCGATCAGGATTTGTCATAACATAATCACCCTACAGGGTTTTTATATTACTTCAAATCCCGAAAAGCATCCATCAGCGCATCCGATATCCGCTCCATATCAAGCGGATAATTACCACTCGCTATCGCAGCTTTAATATCTTTAACAGCTTCCAAATTAATTGGTGGCTGGGCAGACATTTCTTTCACGACAGCTTGTTTAAGTTCCACATCAGGTTTTGCAACTTGTGCAGAGGGATTTGCAGACGAACTCGCGGATACACTCTCCTTAGGTTGCCGAGCGCGTACCTGGGAAGGGTCTATCCGACTAGCCATATTTTTGACTGAATCAACCATTACAAAATTCTCCTACGACTGACATTACGACTTAATTCACATTCATTTTAGGGCTGAGTGTAACTTTTTTTTCAGAAGCTACAAAAACATCGATAATTTCTCCGCTTGCAGCGTTTTCAACCTTAATCCGGTCCCCAAAACGCCCATTTTCGAGGACTTTTCCAGCGGTTATAATCGTAAACGCTGACAAATTATTTATAATTGACACGGATTGATCTTCAAAAACCATCCAATCGGGCTCAAGCAACCGTGCAGAAATAACCATACCTGTGTTAATTGGGCGCTTTAATCTCCGACCAATCACATCTGATAAGCGCTCATATCCCCCGGTTGCCTTTGCTGGTATAACTTCGCGAAGCGCGACATCACCCGGCGTGATAATATCACCAGGGCGCAAACTTGTCAGCAAAACAGCGCGAATAAGGAGATTTTCAGGCTGACTTGACGTTTTTTTTGCAGATGGCGTCACAACGTCCCTATCTGCGGCCGGTGAAACAGCTGAAACAGCTAAAACAGCATTGGTGCGCACGATGACTTCCCAAGAAGATTCTTGTTCACATTTAACAGAGACTGTTTTCCACCCTCCAAATTTTGACGAAACACTTAATGGCCCCGAACAAGTATAATATTTTGTGTCATCGTCGATTGCTGGGTTAGACGACATTACCTTGTCACTTAATGCCAAATGCACAGCTTCTTTAATGTCTGACCCCAGAATGAGGCGAGGCTCAGCCTCAGGCGCAGCCTCGGACACATCCTTAGCATAAACAGCCAAAGTTGCCCCAAACATAAATGCTCCAAAGCATATTAAGCCAAAGAGGAAAAGCTGGGCTGGGAATTGAGCAAATTTATACTTTAATTTAGAAACCATGAAAATAAATCTGACTTTGGCTATTCGTTGATCCGCTATAATTTTCGGAGGACGTTGTCTTTTTGTTTAATATCATTGCCTGAATTTCATTCAATGATGGCAAATGCAGTGTTCTGCCTGCGTATAAAAAATTAGGGTTGGCGCGCACAAAAGCGTGAGGATTTTTTTGAACAATCGCGAGGGTTAAAAACCTTCGGTTAACATCACTCCCCGCATAATGAGCGGCAATAATACGACTTAAGGGTTCATTCGGCTTTACTTTATGCTTCGTTGAATAATCATGATCTTGCGCAAATGGGTTATCAGACGTCGTTGCAGTAGACGTAGAATAAGAATGTGACGGCGACAGAACAATCATAGGCTCACGCGCCTCAACCGAACCAATTAACACACCCGAAAAACCAAAAAAAACGGCAATCAGCGTCGCATATCTCATGTTAATTTGCATCATAATGCGCCTCCATAAAGCGAACTGTTTGGCCCGTTAAATTGTTTAAATCACGCGAAGGGTCCAAAGGTGTTAGAAATATGCGGCGTCCCTCAAGACTGGAAACCCGCAAGACAGTCCAGGGTTGTTCATCAGATGATAAAATCGCCAGATTCATTTTAGAAAGGCCATGCACGGAACCCATTTCTACAAGATATCGACCATTTTCAACTTTAAGCTCGCCTTTTAATGGCGCACACATAATTGATTTTATGCTTTCTTCGGTAAAACCCCTAAATTCAGCTGCCAACTCCTCAACAATCCCTGAGCGGTCTGGGTGAAAGAGGACATTAATGGGATCTAGGAAAGCATCAAATTCTGCAAACACTCTACGGGTAACGCTTTTGGAGCTTATCAACTGATAGGTTTGGCCTGCATATGTGTTAAGCTTAACAATAACGCGATAATAACCGGCTTCATAAAGGCCTAAATTCTCGTCTTCTTCTTTGAAGATTTTTACAGTTGGGACAATAGCAAAGTCACCTGCAAATACGCGGCTACTATTCATGATGGATGCATAATCCATTTCGTCATCCAGCCGCCTGTTCTCAAGTTTAAATTTTTGCTGCATCTTATTGCGAAAGGTGATGTTTCTATTGCTCTTAAGATCCACTAAAATGCCATTGAGTAGTTCGCTGACGCTTCGCTGTGCCCATGCCGATACATTAGGTGCAATGGAAAGATTTGGCGCAAAGAGTGTCACTGTTCTTCGGGCATTTTGTCTACAATATGATGGTTCCGGATCGCCGATCACCGCCTCAATTGTGACCTCGTAATGAAGGTCACGGCGCCCCTCGGAGAGAATGCGATAATCAAGAAGATTGGATGATGGCTGAACAAGTATTTGTTCCGTCAACATTGTAGATTGATCCACTGATGAAAATCCGTTGACCCTTGCTCCCCCCTGAAGTGCAGCAAAATATAATGCCTCAGACAATGCATGGCGGCGTATATTTTCAATGGGTTTGTTTTGTAAAAAAACGACTCGGCCGGTTGATTTTATTGTTCTGAGCGGCACAGTAGGCTGAGTATTTTCTTGGGTTTTTAATGGGGCCTCACTCGGTACAGCGGATGCGTCACTTGCACTTGCAATTGCATCAAACCCAATAATGTTGCCAGGGCTTCGCGCGGAGGCAACCTGTGCCAATGACATAAAGACAAAGAGCGCCCCAAGGACGACCGTTCTCTTTATCTGTTTGAAGCCTGTAAACACACCAATACCCTCTATACAACACCCATATCAGGCGACGCCGTCGCGTTAACTAACGTTACGAGCCGATGAAAATAAGTTCGCCACTGTATTACGATCGATCTCGAGGACAATTTCGTATGTGTCTGCCCCCGTCGGGTTAATGCGCACAGTACGCGCGCCACGAATAATACCTGTCACAACACCCCGGAACGTATCATTTTGAACCATTAAGTCGACAACTGTCGTATTACTGTCGACACGAAGGCCATGGATTTGTTCTGCCAAATCACGCATGGCAGCCATACGAGCGGCTCTAATCGCCATGAGACGACGCTGAGCGTCAGACTTCCCAGGCTGAGTGGAAACAACAGCATAGCCAACCGCAGTCACGGTGCTAACTTTCATCACTTGAGCATCTGATGACGCACTGCCAAAGACAGTCGCGCCAGGACCATTGCCACAAGATGCCAGAACACCCGACATTAGAATTATTGTAAATATGTGTTTTGCTTTAGATAGCATGATTAACTCCGGATTTAGGTCACATGTGCCTAACAGATGCACTTTTTATGCCATGTTCCGCTAAAACGCATTCAATCAGTTTATATCTCAAACAGTTTTTATTTTGCCCAACATAACGAACACAATGACCTTGAGCTGGATATGGCCAACACAGAGATCAAACACATATTAATGGATCTTTAATAGACCTTTCATGGTTTTCGCCCCCATTATTTAAAACCAAAAAATATCAAATCACCAACTTGGCACGGCTTTTGCCTTTACTAAGAGCGGGCCCTCACGTCGCGGGCTTCAAAACGATGGTTTTTAGAGAGTATTGATAAGGTTGGCATGCGCTTGCAAAACGAAAATATGTATAAATTTCAATGCCTTGTAATTTTTTTACAATATATAGGCGCGCCTAATAAAGGCGCTGTGAATGCGCATCCAACTCAAGAAACTGACAGGCTAAGCAGGAGAACACCGTCATGGAAATGACACTACGCCGTTTAGGGTTTGATAATACGTCGTCTTTTCTGACAAGCACGACATTACCACTAGGTATTCTTGCGCTGATTGCCATGATGGTATTGCCATTACCCGCGATCTTGCTCGACGTCTTTTTCGTCTCAAATATTTTACTATCGCTTCTCATTCTCATGGTTGCCATTAACACTTATCGACCACTCGACTTCTCAAGCTTTCCATCCGTTCTCCTTATTGCAACAGTTTTAAGGCTGGCCCTTAATGTTGCCTCGACACGTATCGTTCTAAGCGAAGGACATGAAGGCACAGATGCAGCTGGACGCGTCATTGAGGCTTTTGGCGAGTTTGTCATTTCGGGAAATTATGCCGTCGGTATTTTTGTCTTTATCATTCTAACAATTATCAACCTCTTGGTGATTACCAAAGGTGCGGGGCGCGTATCAGAAGTTTCTGCACGCTTTACATTGGATGCTATGCCAGGCAAACAAATGGCAATTGATGCCGATTTGAATGCGG
>CBFHLW010000099.1:0-5867 GCA_965656805.1 Alphaproteobacteria bacterium | reverse complement strand
GATAAAATTTACCCCGATCGCAAACTCGCAATCCCGGGTGAAAACAGCGCCGTCAAATTGCAAGGCATTGATGTACGCGACCCCTCTTTTGGTATGGAAGCGGTTTGGATTAAATCGACACAAGAAGCTGAAGCTGAAGCGAATGGCTATGTTGTTGTGAATGCTGAATCTGTTCTCGCGACCCATGTCAGCCAAATTTTAACAAAATACGCCAATGACCTGATGGGACAAGATGACGTGCAATCTCTTCTCGATAACCTATCCGAAACGGCACCAAACCTTGTTCAATCAGTTGTACCCAAACTTATTGCGCTCCATGATCTAACTGCAATTTTGCGGACACTCCTGAAGGAGCGCGTTCCCGTTAGCGATCTTCGTAAAATTTTGGAGACCCTCTCTACATTATCTGGGCGTAACTTAAGCATTAGCGACATGGCAGAAGCTTTGCGCCCCAGACTTTCGGGCCTCTTAATCCAGCAAGTTGCACCCCTTAACAGTGCCCTGCCGGTTATTACGCTTGATGGCGAGCTTGAGCATATGCTGATCACAATGTCGCGTCAAAATGGTGACAAAGAGATAATTCTCGACGCAAACCTGCTTCAGAATTTGATCAAAAGCATCAATGAGAGCAGCGAGCAATTAACAGCGCAAGGACGCCAAGCCGTGATTGTCGTCTCCCCCGTGATCCGACGTGCCTTTGCCGAAATTGTGCATCAGCATATTGAAGATATGATTGTGCTCTCATTTGCCGAACTCCCTGATAATCGAAAAGTAGATGTTGTTGCGACCATTGGTAACGCTGCAACCGTTAACGCATAATCCGAGATAAATAGAGGAATTATAAAATGCCACAACTTACCGTTACATCAGAAGATACAGCTTCAGCGATGGACGAAATTGTTTCAAAATTGGGACAAGATGCTGTCATTCTCTCTACCAAGCGCATTGGCTCGAAATATGAGATTAGCGCTACAACGGACACAGTCAGCGCATTGGCGCCCAGACGTCGTCGTAATGAAGATCAGAAGCCCGAAACCTTTATGGATATATTCTCTGCAGCGTCATCAAATGATGCAAAAAAGCAGGATGGCCAAACGGCTCAACCTACGAATATTATTGATGCCCAGGATGGTGATGATCCAGAGCTATCACATACCAGCACATATAAACGTACCCAAAATGGCCCACGCCTTGTTGACACGGCACCACGCACAGAAACAAAACGCGGGGTAAAGCCAAGTGTGATGGATGCGCTTTTAGCACCGCCTTCAGGTGGCGATGCCTGGCAAATATCCGATCAAATTCAAGAGCTTTTTGAACAAATGCAGTCTTTTGAACGTCATTTAAAAGGGCTTGTTATTACCGAAACCAGTTTGATTGATCAGTCAATGGGACCAAGCCTCTCCCTGCAATTGCGACAGTCCGGCTTTAGCGATCAAGTTATCAGGCGCTTTGGCCACAGCTTTGCGGGCAGGTCAATTGATGAAGGCCGCGTGGCTTTTATGGCTGAGCTTAGTCAAGCCATTTCAATCAACTGCATGGACACGCTCGCAACGAGTAAAGTCATTGTTGTTACGGGAGGGCGCGGAAGCGGCAAAACAAGTTTCTGCGGCAAGCTCGCGACGCTTTTATTAGAGTCAGATTCGTTAACACCTATTGCACTTGGTGAATTTAGCGGGGCTAACCCTAACCCCAATAATGAACTTAGAAATCAGGCGCGCTTAATGAATTTACCAATCAATAAAATTCATATGGCAAACATAGATATGACAATCCAATCCATGCGCGGGCGCGTGATCATCGACTGCGACGCAGACGCTCGTGAAGTTGAAGCGCTTCTTGATGCGCTTGATCAGTCCACAACTGCTGGTTCCGTCGTCACATTTATGACCATACCAGGGACAAGTAGCGCACGCGCAATCGCCTCACAATGCGCCCTCACCAATCGTAATGGCGCATTAATTGCATTAACAAAATTAGACGAATGCGAGATTGCCGCCGAAGAAGCGTCGGCATTTTGTGAATTAGACACGAAAATTGCATTTTTAACGGCGTCACGGTCATTTATTGACCGCTTAGCAATTGCCAGCGAAGAAGCAATGGCGCAATATCTTAACGAGAACTGCTAATCAGATAAGCAGTCTCATGAATTTGGCAAAGTAAAAGAGTAGTAAAGCGTATCATGGCAGTATCAATTACAGTAGCAAGTGGCAAAGGCGGCGTTGGCAAAACCAGCATTTCCGTTAACTTGGCTCTTGCTTTGCAGCGCACTGGTGCAAAAGTCTGTCTGATGGATACTGATTTTGGTCTGGCCAACGCGCATATTATGCTTGGAATAAACCCAGCAAAGTCGATCAGTGACATGCTGTCAGGAAAAGACCAGTTAAATGATATAAAATGCAAAGGACCAAACGGTCTTAGTTTTATCGCGGGCGGCAGCGGGCTTAATGAATTACTAAACCTTGATAGCAAGACACGTTATCGCATTATACAGGCAACGGCGGCGCTTCAAGACGAAACAGATGTTCTATTGGTTGATGCTCCAGCTGGCGCAGCTGATAGCACGATCGCCTTTGTGAGTGCATGCGAAAAGCCAATTATTATTCTTGTCGGCGAACCAACCAGTTTCATGGATGCTTATGCTCTTATTAAAGCGGCAAATTTAGAAGCTGGCGTCGAACGGTTTTCAATATTGGTTAATCAGTCCAATAGCGAGGCCGAAGCCAAGGACCATTTTGCGCGGTTCCAGGATATTGCCAGCCGTTTTCTTGACGTCCAGTTAAACTATATTGGCCACATGCCCTACTCTCAAGCATTACGTAAATCTGTTGTTGCGCGCGCACCTATTATGGCAAGCACGAAAGAAAGTAGAGAAAGCATTGCATTTCAAAAAATAGCCAAAGCGATTATTGACGCTCCGGCTAACACCCCTAAGGGCATCTCATTTTTAAACTCGCCCTCAATTAAGGCCGTCTCATGACCCCGCGCGCGCAATATGCTGAACAGGCACCAAGTGTTGATGAGCTCATTGAGAGCCATCTTAATTTGGTTAAAAAGATTGCCTGGCATACTTATGGCCGCGTGCGTTCCGCCATTGAAATTGATGATCTCGTTCAAATTGGTTATTTTGGCTTAATAACAGCTGCACAAAAATACACACCACAAGAAGGCGCCACATTTGCGAGCTATGCCAGCTTGCGTATTCGTGGCGCGATGATGGATCACTTACGTAAAAGCTCTAATTTATGCCGTACAACAATCCAAATACGGCAAAAAGCAAATAAAGTCGAAAAAGAACTCACCCAAAAACTCGGCCATGTGCCTGATGACAAAGCAATGGCATCAGCCATGGAAATGACGATTGGGGATTGGCTTGATTGGCAATCTGCTTTCGCAGCCAACACACACGAGTCACTTGATAGTGTTTACGATGATTATTCGATTTGGTTTGCATCTTCCACAAGCTCTCCTGAAGATAATCTCTCCGACTCCGACCTTCGGAACACTTTAAAAGAGGCTCTGATCACGTTACCCGAGCGCGAGGCACTCGTTATTCAGCTCTTTTATGTGGAAGAGCTCAATATATATGAGATTGCTGAAATTTTAGAAGTGTCGACGGGCCGTGTTTCGCAGATTAAAAAAGCTGGCATAACGCGACTTCGTGATTTTATCACTGAGTCCGAAAAAGAAATTTCCTAATTAAGAACCGTCATAAATGAGCGAATGGACACCAACATCCTCTATCCAAATGGCTGTTAACAGTGCTGAAATGCATATTATCGGCACAAGAGGTCACACAGAACTTCATTTAAGCTGTAGCCTGATCAATATTAGCCGAGGAAGCGCAAGCGTTATTATGAAGCGACGCCCTATTGATGATATTCACTTTTCAGGATCAATTCACATACCTCTCGATCGACCGATCATGAAATTAGACATTAACTTGCCCTATATCGTATTTGAGCAATTAAGTAGCCAACTTAACCACCCGGCACCTCGACCAACCACACTTGTGGTTCTGCTCGACGAAACGCTCATGGTAAATTTGTCAGGCGACCTTCATATAGACGCAGCCTTAGATACCGCCATAAGCGATATTTCTTGGGCTCTTCCCATTATTTGATTGTTTTAGATAAGCCAGAAGGGCGTTTAACCAATGAGACGGCGCACCATCTCGGCTTCTGATTGCATCAAACGTGATGTCCCGTTAAAAGCTTGCTGGGCTCTAATAAGAAAATTCATTTCGCTTGTCATATCAACATTTGAAGCCTCAAGGGCGCCTGCCTGAAATGAACCTGCGCCGTTTTCAAATGCCCCGCCTATTCTAGCCTCACCTGATGCATCGGTTTCAGAAAAAACATTGCTGCCTTGCGCCTGCAATTTTGTAACATCGTTAAACTGAACGAGCCCTATTTTTGCAATATTGAGTGTAATTTGCGGACCATAAGAGGCAACAATTTGACCATCTGCAAGTACCTGCACTTCCGAGAGATTGGCAACACCGCCATCCGCTTTCTCAACACCAAAGGGAACAACAATAGGGTCACCGTTTTGATCAAGATAGCTTGCATTATCTTGGTTAATGAGCTTGCCCTCAAGGTCAAGCGACATGGACCCATTTCGCGTATAAAGGGGCTCATCACTTATTAACTTATTTTGAATCGCAAACATGCCTGGGCCTGTTATCGCAACGTCGAGAGAACCACCAGTCTGTTTGAATGCACCCTGTCCGTGCTGGCGGCGTGGATCCATAATCTGCGCACCCAAGCCCAAATTTTTGCCATCACCCGTTGCGCCATAAATATCTGAAAATTCGGTCTGACTTCTTTTAAAGCCAGTGGAATTAGCGTTTGAGATATTATTGGTCAGGACTGCAATTTCTTGCATTGACGCACTTAGGCCTGTTCTAATCACGGGTAACATCGTTTGCTCCTATTTATTCTCTCCTAAGCATCCAATTTTCATGCCAGTTGGGATAATCATTAGAAATTTAAATAGGTTGGCGTGTTTAATACCTATACATTATGGTTTTGATTGCATTTTCTCTTAAATTCGACATATGATTCATTGCGTTTCATATTAAATGATTGATATGTAACGAGCGATATTATGAGTTGTGTTGGAGTTTAAAAATGAAAGTAAAAGTTCATTGGATTATCGATGGCACGGCGGAAATTGAAGCCGACAGCTTGGAGGCAGCTGAGCAAGAAGTGCACACAGCTTTGTCAGCGTTTTTGACATCTAACCCCCATTTATCACAGAAGTTTGGCGCACGTGCGCTGCAAGGTAAAGCCTATCTGCCAGGCTCTGCAGAAGACATTGATGGCACGAATGAGGGCACAAGTACAAATGAAGGCACGAGCACCACAAAAAACACTAAGCTTACCAGCCTTGCTTTTCTGACTTTTGTATTTCTGGCATCGCAATTATTTCCACTGGACACAGCCATGGCGGCTGGTCGCACCTATCAGTCAAAAACTCTCGATACCCCGAAACCTCGCCTTGAGCTTTGTCGTCTTAAAGCGTTAGAGCGCACGGCTGAAGGCAATAAATGCGTTTATAAGCGGCAGAGTGGTGGATTTGACAAAGTGATTAATATTGAGAATAGCACGCAATGCCAAAAAGAATTTCAGTGCAAACGCTTAGATTAGACGTTTTAAGCATTACGAACGCATATTAAGACTTAAAAATACTTAACCATTCTTGCGTGGATAAAAAATCGGTTGGACGAAAGTAGGCCATCGTTTCGCGACTTGTATTTTTCGAAACCGCATGTGAGGCGCCATCAGCGGCAGGCTCTAATTCACCTAAACCAGTGGCCGCTTCAGAAGCCATCAAAATGCGCATCATATTCATGTTACTTATAA
>CBFHLW010000098.1:0-5897 GCA_965656805.1 Alphaproteobacteria bacterium | reverse complement strand
CCTGCTATGATGATTGTGCTTTGCGATAATATTATCAATATTTTTGCCAATTATGCTTTGGTCTATGGCGAATTTGGTATGCCTGAACTTGGAGCGACAGGTTCGGTTTGGGCCTCATTGCTGGTTCGCTCGCTCCAACTCCTAACGATTTTGAGCTATGTTTGGTTTATGTATGACCATGCGCGTTATGATGTTCGGCGCCCGCCCAAGCGCAATTTGACGGCTGGAAAAGAAATGCGACAAATTGGTTATATGGCGGGTATCAGCATGGGCATTGAGAACTTATCTTTTAATGCCTTGACGGTGTTTGCGGGTCTCTTGGGCGCGCTTGCTTTAGCGTCGCATGTGATCACTATTAATGTATTTGGTTTAGGGGTAATGGCGGGGCTTGGCTTTGGTGCGGCAACAAGTGTGCGCGTGGGAAATGCGCATGGGGCAGGGCACAATGATGCGGCAATGCGTGCAGGCTGGCTTGGCTTGGGGGTGCAAACGGTGGCAATGATTTTAATAACCATTATTTCTGTTGGTTACGCTCATGAAATTGCATCCTTTTACTCAAAAGATGCTGAGGTGATTGCCCTTGCAAGTATTATGATCCAATATATGTCACTGATTTTGATTATGGATACTGCGCAAATGCTATTGGCTCAGGCAGTTCGCACGCGTGGCGATGGTATGACGCCGATGATTATATATGTGATTTGTTATGGCGGGGTTATGATACCGCTTACATATGTCATGGCTTTTACGATGGACCGAGGAGTGTTTGGTTTAATTGACGCAACATTAATTGCCACGCTTCTATCAATGACACTTGTCGGCATCACATTTTATCGAACACGTTACATTTATAGAAATCTAAAGCCACGCGAAGCTTAGTCTAAATATCTCAGTCAGCCGATTTAACAATACCCTGAGCAATAAGGTGCTCAATATCGCTTGTGGTTTTCCCAAGAGACATTAAGACATCGCTCGTATTATGGCCGACTTTAGGTGCCGGACCTCTTGGGCCATCATTGTGCCCATGAAAACGAATAGGCGAGGCTGGCGCACGATAGCTTGTTCCTCTTTGAGTGGGTTGTTCAACAAAGACGCCCGCAGCTTGGGTTTGTGGGTCGGCGATAACTTGAGAAAAAGATTGTACGGGTGACCAAATAAGCTTGGCATCATCTAATCTTTTTTTCCATTCTTCAAAGTCATATTTTTTGAAAGCTTCGTCAGCAATCTCGATAAGCGCTGAAGAGTTGCGCCGGCGTTCGCGCGGCGAGCTAAAGCGTTCATCATCTGCAATGTGAGTAATGTCGAGTGCTTTCATGGCGTCTGGCCAGTCAGGTTCTCCTGGGCGAATATTAAGAAACAGCCATTGATTATCTCTGGTTTCAAAAAAATTGGTCATTGGCACAACAGGCTCATCGCGCTGGCGTGTTCGGCTGATACGCTCATAACGTAAATAAGTGCCGAAGTCGCTCCCCATGACATAGGTGGCATTACGTAAGAGCGAGCTCTCGACGAGGCATCCTTTGCCTGTTTTTTGGGCTTGGATTACCCCAGCTAGAATGCCAGCTGTTGTTGAAATGCCAGTTACGTGGTCACCAACCGCAACGCGAATTGGGTCTGGCGCAGACCCTTTTGGGGTCATAATCCAAGCCAATCCTGATTTTACCCAAAAAGCAGCTGAGTCAAAACCTGGCTTATCTTTTTCAGGGCCTTCAAGGCCAAAGCCTGTGACGCTTCCATAGACAAGCTTTTCATTGATTGCATTTAGGCTGGCAAAATCAAGCCCCTGCTCGACGAGCTGCGTGGGGCGTAAATTTGTAATAAAAATATCTGCATCCTTGACTAAGTCACGGACGAGTTGTTGGCCTTCTCTTGTCGATGTATTGATCGCGATTGCTCTCTTGCCGCGATTATCGAGGTCAAATACTGGGTTGTCATCATAGCCATCGGTCATAGCGCTCGCAAAAAAGTTACGCATTGGGCAACCTGTGAGTGGTTCAATTTTAAGTACATCGGCGCCCCAGTCTGCCAATAGCCCGCCTGCGGCAGGTGCCGCAACATAGGTCGCCATTTCAATTACTTTTAAACCGTTAAGCATTCTTATCTCCATCGAAAAGCATTTTTATAAATTGCCGCGCGCTTGATTAATGCATCAGGATCATGCATCAAGCCATCAGTGATTGGGTAAATATTAGAGTTGGCAAAAGAGTTTGCAAAGCTGTAAATGATCGAACAATGCTGTTTTTCGTTACTGCTTGGTTAAAATTCAAATAAAAAAGGTTTTTTAGTGACAAGTTTCTCATTTTTTCGTCAGCAATTTGGTTTTCTTAGTTTTGGAATGCTCTGTGCGCTTTTGAGCAATTTTGGTCAAACATTCTTTATCGCGCTTTACAATGAAGCTATTCGCGCTGACTTTGATTTGAGTTTTGCCGAGCTAGGATCTCTTTATGCTGGGGCGACGCTGCTGAGCGCAGTTGTTTATTTCTTTGTTGGCAAGTTTATTGACGAATGGCCTCTGGCTCGCTTTACCTTATTTGTATTTTCGGGGCTTGTGATCGGCTGTGTATTGTTGGGACTAGCGTCGAATATTTATTTGTTTTTTGTTGGTCTTTATCTTGTTCGTCAATTTGGGCAAGGGCTGGCCTCCCATACAGGCACAACAGCGATTGCGCGTGCTTATGATAAGAATAGAGGTACAGCTGTTGCAATAGGCCAGCTTGGCTTTCCAATTGGAGAGAGCTTTATGCCTGCTCTCGGCCTGGCAATTATTTTGCTTGTTGGCTGGCAAACAAGTTGGTTGGTTTATGCCGTTTTCATTGGTCTTATTGCTTTGCCGACTTTGCTTTTTCTAACCCGTTATGAGCCTGTCTTAGATCCTAAGTCTGACGAAGAAGTTACGTCTGGTGATCGCTCCGATGTTCTGCGTGATCCGATATTCTATCTTATATTGCCCCTTTATTTATCGTCACCGTTCTTGTTGACAGGTATGTTCTTTAATCAAGTGGCTCTCGCTGGTGAGCGCGATTGGACCTTAAGCATTCTTGCTGCGGCATTTTCTTTTTTTGCGCTATGTAAAATTATTTCTTCTTTGTTGGCAGGGCGGTTGGTTGATCGATTGAGCGCAAAGCGTGTTCTTCCTTTCACAGGTTTACCTTTGATGGTTGCTTTTCTAATTTTATCATTTCCGGGCGTCTTAACTAATGCTGGTGTGAGTAATTATATTATTGTTTATCTCTATCTTGGTTTATGTGGAATTACGGTTGGCGTCACATCGCCAGTTAGCGGCAGCCTTTGGGCAGAGCTTTATGGTACGCGTCATTTGGGAGCTATCCGTTCAATGACTGGTCCAATCATGATCTTATCGACCTCTTTAGCGCCAATCCTATTTGGACTTGCCTTAGATGCTGGGGTAACATTTATAATAATCGCTCAATTTGGCGCTTTGTATATTTTGGTCACGAGCCTACTTGCCTTTGTAGCGATGCGGCGTAAGCTTATGTTTAGTAATTAGTAAACGTAAGGATGTCACAATGACCAATGAAAGCCCGCTTATCGACGCCGCAACGGTTATGATTGTTCGCGATAGACCTGAAGGAATGGAAGTGTTCATGGTTGTGCGTCATCATCAGATCGATTTTGCGTCTGGAGCTTTGGTGTTTCCGGGCGGTAAAGTGGATGCAGGCGATCGGGATCCTGAATTGGTTGAATATTGTGTTGGCGCTGATGGACTGGATGCACGCGAGGTTGCGTTTAGAATCGGCGCTATTCGAGAATCCTTTGAGGAGTGTGGTGTTTTATTTGCACGAAAGAAAGGTGCTTTGGACTATCTCTCAGCCTCACGGTTGCAAGAGCTAGATGTGTGGCGAGATAGGTTTAATGCGGGCACATGCGATATGCTGACTTTCGCGCGTGAAGAAGGGCTTGAATTCGTATTGGATGCCTTTGGGCATTTTGCGCATTGGATCACGCCTGATCTAATGCCAAAGCGGTTTGATACACAATTCTTTTTAGCGCGTGCCCCTGAAGATCACGTGGCCTTGCATGATGGTTCTGAAAGCGTTGACTCAGTATGGATACGGCCTGCTGATGCAATCTCTGCTGCAGATGCTGGCGAACGTACTATTATTTTTCCAACACGAATGAATGTTGAAAAATTGATGCGGTCATCTGATGTTGCAGCAGCTTTGGCGTCATGCGGAAATGTCGTAACGGTTGAACCATTTTTGAAAAAAGATGAAAACGGGACCACATTCTTGCGTATTCAGGTCGAAGCAGGATATGGAGATCCAAAAGAACCGCTCGGGCGGTTGCCAAAATAAGTAATCTTCTGGCACTTATCTTAAATTCAATTTCGTTTTGGGCATGAGCCTGAAATTCAGTCTATGCATTAAGCCAAGTTACGGCGTGAATTGTTCTGTTAAGATGCGTTCATCCAGGCCATGGTCTTTGTCAAAAAGCAAAAACATTTCTAGGCTTCGGTCTTCAAATATTTCGACATGTTGAATATTACGAAATTCAGAATGGTCAGCGACCGCACTAATGGGGCGTTTTTTTGACTCGAGCGCGCTGATTTTGACCCGTGCACTGTTTGAGAGTAATGCCCCGCGCCACCTTCTCGGTCGAAACGCTGATATGGGCGTTAGGGCCATGAGCGATGCGGTGATTGGTAAAATAGGACCATGAGCTGATAAATTATACGCCGTGCTTCCTGCAGGTGTGGCGAGCAAGACACCGTCGCAGACTAGCTCATCTAAACGTTTGCGGCCATCGACCGAAATTTCTAATTTAGCGGCTTGGGCAGTTTGACGTAACAAAGATACTTCGTTGATGGCGACAGCCTCAAAGCGCTCGCCATTAATATTTGTGGCAATCATTCGCAAAGGGTGGAGTAATGTCAGGCTTGCCGCACTTAGGCGATCGTTTAATTTTTCTGGGTCAAATCTATTCATCAAAAACCCGATAGACCCGAAATTCATACCAAAAATTGGAATATTCTTACCCATTACTTTATGAAGAGTTTCGAGCATTAATCCATCGCCGCCCAGAGCAACGATCACATCAGCTTCTTCAATGGTCACACCCTTATGACGCCGCGTAAGCTCAGACTGCACACTTTCTGCACCTGAGTTTTCTGAAGCCACGAAAGCGATTTTGTCGAATTTTCTCATCTGTAACACGCTGATTATGTGCAATCTTTGCAATTGAATTATATCAGACCTATCATGTACGTGAACAAAATAACAGACAAGTTTTACGCAGAACCCTTAGGAGGGGTTTATGGTCACATATATTCTCGTCATTGATCAAAGTACGACATCGACATCTGCGTTTGCTTTTTCAAGCAAGGGCGAAATTCTGGCATCGCATAGCTGTGACTTTCCAAATTACTTTCCGCAAAATGGTTGGGTGGAGCATGACGGCGAAGAGATTTGGCAATCTACTCTTGACGCCTGTAAAGGCTTAATTGCCTCTGACGCACTTTCTGGCGCCACTTGTTTGGCGGTCGGCATTACCAATCAACGTGAAACAAGTATTATTTGGGATCGTCTTACCGGTGAGCCCATATGCAGAGCCATTGTATGGCAAGATCGGCGAACAGCTAAACTGTGCGAAGAATTGAAAGCGGCCGCGCATGAACCAATGGTGCAGATGAAAACAGGCCTTCTTCTCGATCCGTATTTTTCCGCCACTAAAATTGCTTGGATGCTCGACCATGTTCCTGGCGCACGTCATCGTGCGGAAGCGGGTGAGTTAGCTTTTGGGACGATGGAGAGCTTTTTAATTTGGCGTCTTACTGGTGGTAATCACTACAGTGATGCCACCAATGCCAGTCGAACAAGCCTTTTGAATATTCATACTGGTCAGTGGGATGAAGTCTTATTGTCGATATTTAATGTTCC
>CBFHLW010000097.1:0-5914 GCA_965656805.1 Alphaproteobacteria bacterium | reverse complement strand
TTGTCCCTAAATCTGACAATTATTTTACCGCCTTAAATTCGGCCGTTTTTTCGGACGGATCCTTTGTTTATATTCCCCCTGGCGTGCGATGCCCGATGGAGCTATCGACTTATTTTAGAATAAACGAAGCAAATACTGGTCAGTTTGAACGCACTTTAGTGATCGCTGATAAGGGGGCATATGTAAGTTACCTTGAAGGATGTACGGCCCCAATGCGAGATGAAAACCAGCTACACGCGGCTGTTGTTGAGTTGGTGGCCCTAGAAGATGCTGAAATTAAATATTCGACGGTGCAAAATTGGTATCCTGGTGATGCCGATGGTGTTGGAGGTATTTATAATTTTGTAACTAAACGCGGCGATTGCCGCGAGGATCGTGCGCATATTTCATGGACACAAGTCGAAACAGGTTCTGCGGTTACTTGGAAATATCCATCTTGTATCTTGCGAGGTGATGATACCGTAGGTGAGTTTTACTCCATAGCTATTTCGAATAACCTTCAGCAGGTTGATAGCGGAACAAAGATGATCCATCTTGGTAAAAACACCTCGAGCCGTATTATTTCAAAAGGTATATCAGCTGGGCGTTCCTCAAATGTTTATCGTGGGCAGGTGAGCGTTCACCCCAAAGCAAAGAATGCAAGAAACTTTACACAGTGCGACAGTCTTTTGATTGGAGACACATGTGCTGCCCATACCGTGCCCTATATCGAGTCGCGTGCTCCAAGTGCCACGCTCGAGCATGAAGCGACCACATCTAAAATAAGTGATGATCAATTATTTTATTGTCGTCAGCGTGGCTTAGACCCTGAAGAGGCCGTGGCGCTTATCGTCAATGGGTTTTGCCGCGATGTTCTCCAGCATTTGCCTATGGAGTTTGCTGTTGAAGCTCAAAAGTTAGTTGGAATTTCTTTGGAAGGAAGCGTCGGATGACCGGATTACTTAATATAAATAATTTACATGCATCTGTCGGTGGCACCCAAATATTAAAAGGGCTTACTCTTAATGTCGGTGCTGGAGAGGTTCATGCGATTATGGGGCCTAACGGTTCTGGTAAATCAACTTTGTCCTATGTGTTGTCGGGTCGTGAGGGTTATGAAGCCACTCAGGGGAGCGCAACTATTGACGGCCAAGATCTCCTTTCTTTATCGCCTGAAGAACGTGCTTATCTAGGATTGTTTTTAGCTTTTCAATATCCGCTCGAAATACCTGGCGTTACCAATATGACCTTCTTAAAGACGGCCCTTAATGCTGTACGCCGTGGTCGTGGGGAAGATGAGTTAGATGCGGCTAAGTTCTTGCGGCTTGTCCGTGAAAAAGCAGCCTCGCTGGGTATGCGGGACGAGATGTTGAAGCGGCCATTAAATGTTGGTTTTTCTGGCGGTGAGAAAAAACGTAATGAAGTTCTGCAAATGGCGGTACTTGAGCCGCGTGTGGCGATATTGGACGAGACGGATAGTGGTCTTGATATTGATGCACTGAAAACCGTTTCAGAGGGTGTTAACGCTATGCGAGGCGCTGGTCGTTCTTTTGTTGTGATTACGCATTATCAGCGTTTGCTTGACTATATTAAACCTGATGTCGTTCATGTGATGGCACAGGGACGTATTGTTGATAGTGGCGGCCCTGAGCTTGCTTTTAAACTTGAAAAGAATGGCTATGCTGACTATGTGGAGCGCTTAGATGCATAGTGGCCAAAACATTTCGTCGCGCGTTGATCTTTCGCTTTCGCCTTTATTTGTCGAAAAAAGGATGGCTGCATTGGCTTATGCTGATAAGCTTGGCTTGCCGACAAAGCGTCTTGAGGCATGGCATTATACAGATCTACGCCAATTGTTAAAAGACACGGATATTAAGGCCAGCAAAGATGATGCTCTTATCGGATCGGATACTGTCATTTCCAGTCCCTATTATATTGATTTAAAGGCTGAGGAGATTATTGTTTCTCCTGAGCTTTTGACAAGCGACGCAATTACGATTTCGCCATTACTCGAAAATGAGGCTTACCTTGCATCTATCGATGAGGTTGATGCAATGGCAGCATATAATTTAGCTCTTTTTGATGGCGGGTACGCGATCGACATACACAGTGCTCTCGCGCACCCTCTGGTTCTGCGATATAGCGCAGGACAGCATGTTCGACAAAAATTAAATATTGCCTCTGATGTTTCTGTCGAGCTTGTCGAAGTTTTAGAGACGGAGCAATATATCAATTTGGTCATGGATACCGAGCTTAAATCTGGCGCGAAATTACAGCACACAGTTTTGCAGGAGAGAGGTTCGGTGGTGTCTTTAAATCGCATCTTACTTGGTGATAATGCGCAATTTAACAAAAATATTATTTGCGCGACCTCGCGCGTGGCACGCCATGATGTTCAAGCATCGCTTTGCGGTGTAGGCGCTCATGTAAAGTTAAATGGTATAATTGTAGCCCAATCAAAGGCTCATATCGACTTAACGAGCACTATTCGTCATCAGTCAGGCGATACGTCAAGTGCAACATTGATACGTAGTATTATTGCTGATGATGCTCGCGCCGTCTTTCAAGGTAAAATATGCGTTGATCGTGATGCACAAAAAGTTGAGGCTGAGCAAAATTCAAACGCCCTTTTACTATCTGATCGTGCGGCAATGAATGCCAAGCCCGAGCTTGAAATTTATGCTGATGATGTTGCTTGCGCGCACGGATCAACTATTGGTGAGATAGACCGTGACGCCTTGTTTTTCTTACGTAGTAGAGGGATTGGTGTCGAAGAGGCGATCACGCTTTTACTGCAGGGATTTGTTAGCGAGGTTTTAGAAGACATTCAAAATGAAGCTCTTTACGCATTCGTATGTCAATTCATTGCAGAACGACTAAATCATATCGATGTTTCTCAAATTAATTCTGAAGATAAGCAATCATGAATAATGAACAAATAAAACGTGATTTTAATGTAGCTGATTTACGCTCTGATTTTCCAATTTTGGATATGCAAGTCTATGGAAAGCCTCTTGTTTATTTAGATAATGCGGCGTCTGCGCAAAAACCGAAATCTGTCATTTCGTCGATGACAGATTTGTTTCAGATGAAATATGCAAATGTTCATCGCGGACTTCACTATCTTTCAAATGAATCGACACAACTATTTGAAGATGCGCGTCGAAATGTTCAAACATATTTAAATGCACAGCATGAATCTGAAATCATATTTACGGGTGGTGCAACTGATGCCATTAACTTGGTCGCGAGCAGTTTTGTAGAGCCTGATATTAAACCAGGCGATGAAATTATCTTAAGCGTGTTTGAGCACCATTCTAATATCGTGCCCTGGCACTTTCTGCGAGAACGTTATGGGGCCGTCTTAAAATGGATTCCTATGCAAGAGGATGGTGCTTTAGATATGGACGCTTATAAAGAAGCTTTTTCTGAGCGAACAAAATTTGTAAGCATATCTCAAATGTCTAATGCTTTAGGAACACCTTTGCCATCTAAAGATATCATTGAGTTTGCGCATCAAAAAGGTGTGCCTGTTCTTCTTGATGGTTGTCAGGGTGCAGTTCATGACGTAACAGATATGCAATATTTAGATTGTGACTTTTATGTTTTTTCTGGCCACAAGGTTTATGGTCCAACAGGCGTTGGTGTGCTTTACGCCAAGCAAAAACATCTGAAAACAATGCGTCCCTACCGTGGTGGCGGCGAAATGATTCGTGAGGTTCATGAGGACCGGATTACGTATGCCGATGCGCCGCATAAATTTGAGGCAGGCACGCCAGCCATAGCGGAAGTTATTGGTTTGGGGGCTGCGATTGACTATATACTTGATTTTGACCGTGCATTACTTCACGCGCATGAGCAAGCGTGTGGAAAAGTCGCGCGTGATCTTATTTCAAATATCGATGGTGTAACTGTCCATGGACAAAAATGTGAAAGTGCCATTGTGTCCTTTAGCGTAGATGGGGTTCATCCCCATGATATTGCTATGGTGCTTGATCGGTCTGGTATTGCTGTTC
The DNA here is from genome assembly GCA_965656805.1 of Alphaproteobacteria bacterium. GTDB lineage: Bacteria > Pseudomonadota > Alphaproteobacteria > RS24 > RS24 > JAYODZ01. Next base: position 1,919 of record CBFHLW010000097.1, on the reverse strand, counting down.
GTGCAGGGCACCATTGTGCGCAACCTTTGATGCGGCGGTTAAATGTTGCGGCTACTGCGCGCGCTTCCTTTGCTGTATATAATACGATAGAGGAGGCCGAGCAATTTTCTCAGGCTCTTGATAAGGCAATTAAATTTTTCAAGTAAAATTGGAATTGGCAAGAAAATGACAAATGATATTGATCACGTAACAGAGACAAATGATATGGATAATCAAGCCCTGACACCCGAACAAATGACGCCTGAAATGGCTGCTTTAACGGATGACCTGATTGGTGCTATTAAAAGTGTGTATGATCCAGAAATCCCAGTTGATGTTTATGAGTTGGGTTTGATTTACCGTGTCGATGTATCTGATGATCGTGATGTGACGATTGATATGACATTAACGGCGCCGGGCTGTCCTGTCGCTGAGCATATGCCACGTTGGGTTGAAGATGCTGTGCGTTCGGTTGAAGGTGTTTGTGATGTTCAGGTGAATATGGTTTTTGATCCACCTTGGGACCCAAGTCGCATGTCAGATGAAGCGCGTGTTGCATTAAATATGTTTTAGGGGCAAGAATATAATGATGAGAAAAGCAATCACACTTACAGATAGTGCCGCAACACGTATCAAAGATATTATGTCTCGTCGCGACGATGCGCCCATCGGTTTGCGTATTGGGGTTAAAAATGCGGGCTGTGCTGGTATGGAATATACCTTAGATTATGCGACGACTGCTGAGCCGTTGGATGAAGTTGTCGAAGATAAAGGGGTGAAAATTTTAATTGAAGCGAAAGCCCTTTTGTTTCTTTTGGGAACTGAGATGGATTATGCTGAGAGCAAATTATCATCAGGATTTATTTTTAATAACCCCAATCAAACGGATGCCTGTGGCTGTGGCGAGAGCGTTACATTAGTACCAGCGCAGGTTTAATGTGTTGACACATCATCATTTTGCTAAGAGCACCTTGGATTATAAACGCCTTGGTTCTTTGGTATACTGGCCCTTTTAAGGTTAAAAATAATGGAACAAACGCTTAAACAATTATTAGATATGCTTAATTTAGAACGTCTTGAGGTCAATCTCTTTCGTGGAGATAGCCCTAAAGAAGAACGTCAGCGCGTGTTTGGTGGTCAGGTGTTAGGCCAAGCCTTGCGGGCTGCCACTCATACGGTTGAAGGTATGACCTGTCATAGTTTTCATTCCTATTTTCTGCGCCCTGGTGACCCAACTTGCCCTATTATTTATGAGGTGGATCACGCGCGTGATGGTAAAAGTTTTGCTAGTCGCCGGGTCATTGCTATTCAACACGGCAAGCAAATATTTAATCTGGCGGCTAGTTTTCAGCGCTTCGAAGAGGGTTTTGAGCACCAAATAGAAATGCCAGAAGCTCCAGCACCTGAATCACTTGAATCGGATCGTGAGTTACGTAAGCGTTTGGCAGAAAAGCTTCCTGCTGAATTTAGAGATCGTATTTTGCGTAAGAGGCCCTATGATATGCGACCCGTAAGCCCAAACAATATGCTTCGACCTAAAGTGCAGGAGCCAAAGCAGATGGTTTGGTTTAAAGCGACAGAAGAAATGCCTGATGATGTTGATGTTAACCAGGCAATGCTTGCTTATATATCTGACACCACTTTATTGGATACGTGTTTACGTCCTCATGGATTGAGTTTTTTAAATCCAAAGTTGCAATCAGCAAGTTTGGATCATGCAATGTGGTTTTACCATCCGTTTAAGGTTGATGAATGGATCCTCTATGTGCAGGACTCACCAAAGTCAGCTGGGGGGCGAGGGGTGAATTTTGGCCATTTCTTTACCCAAGATGGTAAGCTGGTAAGCTCTGCAGCGCAAGAAGGTCTAATCCGTCTACATAAAGATGAAGCCTAGGTTTGATTTGAAGTAAAGCAAGACTTTAACCTTTCTTACCTCATCT
>CBFHLW010000096.1:0-5958 GCA_965656805.1 Alphaproteobacteria bacterium | reverse complement strand
TGCAAAGGCTTTTCGAATTTTGCTACTACATTCCAGGTGTCGAAATTATTATCCCAGGTTTTGTAAGCAAGAAAGTTTGGCGCCATAACTTGCATTAAATAGGCTGCTGAGTTTTCAGCACCAACGATGACTTTACCAAAACCACCTTTTACATAAATGTAATGCTCGTCAATTTGATCTTGCTGAGAAGCGGAGACAACCCCATCATCATCAGTCTCAGCAATATTTGTTCCGTTTGAAGACGCTTCGAGCTGAACCTGAAAACCGTATTCAACGCCATTACCAGCAACGCCTTTACCTTTGAAGATGATTTCAGCATCTTCTTGAAGAGATGAATCGACATAATCAACACCAGTATTGTCGCTATCAACGTTATAGAACATTGATGTGTAATACCCACCAACGCTCACTTTAATATCGCTTGCTAAAACCGGTGACGCAGACAATGCAATCGCTGCAGTCGTTAACAATAGTTTATTCATTACAAAACCTCATAAAATTTACAAACACGGCCTTATGCCGCCTTCCTTTACATAACTCAGTTGCGACCGATTCGCAATAAAGAAAATCTTTAGAACAATTTAGCTCGCAACAAGAGGTTTGTCTGAATTCTCGCCAGCCTGCAATAATGAAACTGCGATTGCCGCGGGATGAGCGAGTCGAAAAATACAACCGTTGCTTTTCAGCAACATAATCAGCCTGTTTGTTACAATACTGTCATAGAATTGTAATATTCGAAATTGCCATTCACGATAAAACGAAACCCGAACAAGGCTTGGCCATATCCAATGAAGCCACTATAGTTCTTATACTAATTTACGTCATTATTAGCCGTCAGCGTTTGAAGAAAAGGGCGTCACCGATGAAATTTCAGAACGTTTATGAGGATTGGCAGCATGATCAAGAACAATTTTGGGCCAAACAGGCAGATGCTGTTTCATGGATAGAGCACCCCAAAACTGTTTTCAAACAAATTGATAATCAAGACCGATGGTATCCAGATGGTAGCTTGAACACATGTTATAATTGTGTTGACCGCCATGTAGAGAACGGGCGCGGCGAAGCAACCGCGCTTATTTACGATTCTCCTGTAACAGGAAAACAAGAAAGCCTATCGTTTTTGGACCTTCAAGAGCGAGTTTCTTGCGTTGCTGCTATGATGGAAGACGTTGGTGTTATCAAAAGTGATCGAGTTATCATTTATATGCCGATGATTCTTGAAACTGCTATTGCTGCCTTGGCATGTGCGCGCATCGGGGCGGTTCACTCTATCGTTTTTGGTGGATTTGCCGCTAATGAATTAGCAACACGCATTGACGACGCAAAACCAAAACTTATCCTAGCTGCCTCGTGCGGGATAGAGCCCGGGCGCGTCATTGCCTATAAACCATTACTAGATGCCGCTATCGATATGGCCGATCATCAACCCGATCACTGCATATTTTTCCAGCGAGAGAATCTCAGCGCGGACTTAAAGCCAGAACGTGATCTTGACTGGATAAAGATGGAGCAAGCGGCAAAAGCTCGCGCTTATCGGCCACCATGTATTACTGTAAGTGCCCTAGACCCCCTTTATATTCTTTATACCTCTGGAACCACAGGCATCCCAAAGGGAGTGGTCCGAGATAATGGTGGGCATATGGTTGCATTACTATGGTCAATAAAGAATATCTATCATATTGGGCCAAATGATGTGTTTTGGGCCGCCTCCGATATGGGATGGGTGGTTGGACACTCCTACATACTCTATGCCCCACTCGCCATCGGCGCCTGCTCGATTATTTATGAGGGAAAACCAGTTGGAACGCCAGACTCGGGCGCTTTCTGGCGTGTCATTGAATCGCATAAAGTGAATGCCCTCTTTACCGCCCCAACGGCTTTTCGCGCTATTAAAAAAGAAGATCCGGAGGGAAAACTGCTTAATGATTACAATCTAACGTCTCTCAGAACATTATTTCTGGCGGGCGAACGCGTTGACCCCGCGACGATTCAATGGGCAGAAAAGCACTTGAATGTGCCAGTTATTGATAATTGGTGGCAAACTGAAACGGGATGGCCAATTTGCGCCAACCCACTTGGCATTGAACTCTTACCCATTAAACACGGATCACCAGCAAAACCAATGCCTGGGTATTCCGTACATATTCTTGATGAAACCCAATGCGAATTGACACCAGGTAACATTGGTTCAATCGTCATCAAACGGCCGTTACCCCCTGGTTGCTTGCCTACATTATGGAATAATGATGCAGGGTTTAATGCTGCCTATCTCGATGAGTTTCCAGGTTATTACAAAACCGGAGATGCAGGCTTCATTGATGAAGAAGGGTACCTTTATATTATGTCGCGCACAGATGACATTATCAACGTGGCCGGGCATCGTTTATCAACTGGTGGAATTGAAGAGGTTATTGCCGGACACCCTGATATTGCGGAATGCGCTGTTCTTGGCGTCAATGACCCGCTCAAAGGCGAAATCCCGTTAGGTCTTATTGTGTTAAACGATGGTGTGATAACCTCAGACAATATTATTTTAAAGGATTGTGTTTCCAAAGTTAGAAATGAAATTGGACCCGTTGCCGCGTTTAAATTGATTATGTGCGTTAACCGTCTTCCCAAAACACGGTCAGGAAAGATCTTACGCGGAACTATACGCAAGATAGCTAATGGCGAGCCATGGACAATGCCCGCCACCATTGATGATCCCCAAATTCTCGAAGACATCGCCGAGGGGCTTGCGCAAATTGGTTATCCAAAGCAAAGCGAAACTTAAATTCAGATTGGACACAAAATGGCAAATTCACGTCTCTTAGGTGGACGATTCTTGTACGGCTGGCCCAAATATAGTTGGCTTGTCGTCTTCGCAGCGTCATATGCCTTAATGGTTTCGTCTGGCTTCGCGTTTTACGCACAATCTATTTTTCTTGATACGCTGGTACGCACCTATGATTTTCGCGTTAGTGATATTTCCGCAGGAAGTACCGTATTCTTTTTCTCGTCTGGCATTACCGGCATTTTGATCTCAAACCTTATTCAACGTTATGACATAAGATGGGTCATGACATTCGGCGCCCTCATTTATATTGCTGCCCTTTACTTTCTTCCCCTCGCCAATACATTACCGCGGATATTCGCTTTCTTTGTATGTTTAGGCATTGGATTTTCCTGTATTTCAGTTTTGCCTGTTACAACCCTCATCGCACGATGGTTTGTTAAAAACCGTGCCTTCATGTTGGCTATTACACAATCGGGTCTTTCTATTGGCGGCATGCTCATCACACCAATAATGGCTCGAAGCTTTGCCGAAAACGGCATCAGTGCCACTCAATCTTGGTCCCTCATTGGCCCAGCTGTCGCGATCTTGCCGCTCATAATCTTTTTAATTCGTCCTGACCCCGAAAGCATGGGCCTCGCACCTGATGGCCATCAGGCAGACCTAATGAAAAGCCCTAACAATGCGAGCATGCCCTTAAAGGACGCCATAAGAACACGCTTTTTTATATTCATGAGCTTATCCTCAATCCTGGCTATGGTAGCCCAAGTTGGGGGAATTACTCATATTTTTCGTCTTGCGACTGAGCGTTCTAATCTTGAAACAGCGACAATAACTGTGTCCGTCATGGCGCTTTCTAGCTTTTCAATACGCCTCATCGTTGGTCGTTTTATGGATAATACGAGGTTACACATAACGGCTCTGAGCGTCTATATTGTTCAAGCACTCAGTATGTTTGGATTTGCCTTTGCTTCAGGAGCCCCTCAAGTGCTTATAGCGACAGCTGTCTTTGGTGGGTCAATTGGCCTAATCTTGATGATACAGTCATTATTACTGGCCAAAGCATTTGGCCTCGCCGAATTCCCCCGACTTCTTAGTTTAAATCAATTCTTTGTCATGTTTGGCGTTGCCGCTGGGCCGCTCATTCTTGGGGTGAGCTATGACTTTCTCGGTGGATATTATATTGGATATATTATACTGGGTTCTATTAGCACTCTGTCATGCCTTACCTTATTTCTTGCCGGTGCACCTGAGCGTGTTTCTGAAGATAATACACAGCACATCCAAGATTAAAACCACGGACCGAATCGCATAACGTTAAAAAATAAAGGAGATTGCGTGTTCGCTCGCCCCACAACCACTCGCCCCGCCCAAACCAAATTGATTAATGGTTTTACTGTGGAGATCACATTCAAGCGCGTGCGTAATATAAATATGCGTCTGCGCCAAGGCAGTGAAAAGGTCTATGTTTCAGCTCCCACGCGTATTGCAATGAGAGAGATTGAAGAGTTTGTGATGAGCAAAACAAGCTGGCTTCACAAACATATCCCTAAAATGCAGATAGTCACGCCTAATACAGCGCTTTCATTTGAAGATGGCTCAATCCACTTTGTTTGGGGCCGCGCCCTTACGCTCCAAACAATTGAGAGATCATCAAGAGAACAGAAAGTCCATTTTGATCTGACCCATTTATATGTCCCCTTGAGTAAACAAGACAAAGAAAACAATCGCTGCGGAGATATTTTAGCCAAATGGTATCGCAACGAAATTGAGCTCGCTGTCAACGACATGCTTCCTTATTGGCAAGAGCAGACAAATAAAACAGTATCTAAAATATCTTATCAGTCGATGCGCTCACGATGGGGCACATGCATGATAAACCAACGCCACATCAGGTTAAATACGGAACTCGCCAAACATCACCCCAAGTGCTTAGAATATGTGCTTGTTCACGAACTCACCCATTTATATGAACGCGGGCATAATGCACGCTTTTATGGATTTATGGATAGATTTCTTCCAGACTGGAAAAAGACACGGACCATCCTCAATCACCCTCTAAACACTGCTGAATAAGTCAGTTGAAATCAAGTTTAAGGGCAGTATTAACAATTAGAAATGCTAGACAGTAAGAGGTAAACGCTGTCATATTACGCCCCGTTAGGGGATACATTTAAATGTCTACAGAAATTTCAAAAACAACCTTATCCATTTATGGCGCAACTGCATTACCCTTAGCGCTCGTCGGTTATCCAATTGCGATATGGCTCCCAGCATTCTACGCAAGCCATATTGGGCTTTCACTAGCATCCGTTGCCACCATGCTATTGCTTGCCAAAATTACCGACGTCATTACAGACCCTCTTGTTGGCCTAATTTCAGATAGACTTAAAACTCGCATCGGGAGACGCCGTCCTATTATTATCATAGGCGTACCCGTGCTCATGATCTCTATATGGTGCCTGTTTGTGCCTCCAGCTCATGTCTCTCAATGGTACTTATTAATTTGCATTGCCGGTATGTATATTGGCACCACTCTTATTGGTGTTCCTTATGGCGCTTGGGGTGCTGAGATATCTTCAGACTATCACGAGCGTTCCCGCATAACAGCTTGGCGTGAACAATTCACATTAATCGGCCTCCTTGTAGCGGCTTTCATTCCATTTATTGTCGAACAATATATACAACCTGAAAATGAAATGAGTGCCATCATGAAGGGCATGGCCCTTGCTATTGCCATTAGCGCCCCTATCACTGTCGCTTTACTATGTATTTTTGTAAAAGAACCAGCTGGTAACAAACCAGGGCATATTAATATTAGCTTCAGCGACAGCTCTAGACGTATTTGGTCCAATGTGCCTATGCGCATGATGATTGGTTTAATCCTTATTGTTGTGATGGCTGAAGCTTTTAGAAATGCACTCTCCCTATTCTTCATCAAGGGGGTCATTGAAGCCGGTGGCGTGGGAACGCTGTACTTTGCCTATTTTGTGGCCGGTCTTTTGGCCGTACCGTTTTGGCTCTGGTTGGGCCAGAAAATTGGAAAGCACATTGCTCTATCAGTTGTCTTAATAATCGTTGCTATTATTTCTGTAATTAACATTGGATTTGGGCGTGATGACTATACACTCTTCGTCATGTTCTTTATTGCGAAAGGCGCTTGCTTTGGTGGATTGCAATTTTTA
>CBFHLW010000095.1:0-6009 GCA_965656805.1 Alphaproteobacteria bacterium | reverse complement strand
AACAGGTTGATCCATCCGGCTTGCAAAACGAACATCACGGTTGGTCAGAACACCAACAAGCTTTCCCCCACCTTCAATAACCGGAATTCCCGAAATTTTATATTCGGTCATTAATGACAAAGCGTCTGATAATGTCGCTTGAGGGGAAATCGTAACCGGATTGACCACCATGCCACTTTCAAACTTCTTTACGCGGGTTACCATATCAGCTTGTTCTGCTGGGGTTACATTTCTATGAAGAACACCAATACCACCAGCTTGAGCCATAGCAATGGCCATATCTGCTTCTGTGACTGTATCCATCGCAGCGGACAAAATCGGAATACCAAGCGAAATATCGCGGGTTACATGCGTTGATGTGTTAGCTTGTGACGGTAATACATCGGACTCTCTTGGTTCCAATAAAACGTCGTCAAATGTAAGTGCTTCTCTAAACATAGCGCAATACCTATCCAAATTGTGATATTGGCACTGTTAAGTATCACCAAACACCGCCAATGCGAAATGTTTCTTTTTAAGAAAGTAAAAAAAAACGAAAAACCTTAACTTTTAGCCAATAATCAGCCCTTAAAGCCGCGGGCCACGACATATAATTCAACTGACTCTTTGCGACTCGCTTTGGGTTTAACATGAACAACTTGGGTGAATCGCGCCTTAAGCTCATCAAGCAGCCCACCCTCTGTTCCCCCTTGAAAGACCTTTGCACAAAATAGTCCACCCGGTTTCAATGCGTCAAAAGAAAAATAAGCGGCGGCTTCTGCGAGCGACATAGTACGCAAATGGTCTGTGTTACGATGCCCTGTTACGGGTGCGGCCATATCGCTGATCACGGCATCAACGCGTCCTTGCGCGAGGGCAATGACTTTTTCTGGAGCATTCTCAGCCATAAAATCCATAACGATGAGATCAACATTGGGTAAAGGGTCCATTTCTTGAATATCAATCCCAATAATATGCCCCCCCTTGGCACGCTGCGCAGCCACTTGTGCCCAGCCACCTGGCGCCGCACCCAAATCAATAATTGAACAACCTGGCCGCAAAAACTTAAACCGATCATCAAGTTCAATCAGCTTATATGCGGCGCGTGAGCGATAACCTTCTTTTTGAGCCAAATGAACATAAGGATCATTTAACTGACGCTCCAACCAGCGCGTCGATGATATTTTCCGACCTTTGGCTGTTTTAACGCGTGTGAATAAACGTTCACTACCGCGCCCACTGCGCCCCTTTTTGCCCTGTGTCATTTGTTGACCTTTGGTGCCGCATTTTGCGCCACATTTTGCGATGCATGACGGGCTTTCTTTCGATAATTACCGCGCCGGCGGTCGCGGCGGATCATGCGAAGCAATATGCCCTCACGCAAGCCCCTATCTGCTACACTCACCTTCTCAACGGGCCATATTTGATAAAGTGCATCAACAACAGCACAACCAGCAAGAACCAAATCAGCGCGCTGAGCGCCAATACATGGGTTCTCAGAAAGCTGGGTTCGGCTCATGTCTTTTAAGCTGCTAATAACGGTCATCATATGTGACATTTGCATAATACAGCCATCAACGCGGCTTCTATCATAACGCTCCAACCCTAAATGCACCGCCGCTAATGTGGTTACCGTACCAGACGTACCAATGAGTTGAATTCCACCGGCTTCACCGGCTACCCCAAGGCGCGCAGCAAAATCTTTCAAATATCCAGAACACTCATCAAATATGGCATCATAGCCATGCTCATAATCCCCAGCACCAGCATGACGCTCAGCCAAACGGACAACGCCAATGGGAAATGACGCGACGTCGCGCACGCCAAATTTGCCGAGTGCCCCGCGCTCAAGCCAAGTTAATTCTGTGCTACCGCCCCCAATGTCAAAAACCAGAACAGATGTGGCTTTCTCCTCAAAAAGGTTCTCGCACCCTAAAGCTGCAAGTTTAGCTTCGGTTTGGCCATCAATAATTTCTAATCGCAACCCTGTTTCACGCTGAACACGCTTAATAAATGCAGGCCCATTCATCGCCTGACGACAGGCCTCTGTGGCGACACACCGAATACGCGAAACGTGTAAACGCCGAATTTTTGATGCACAAATTTTAAGAGCAGAAACCGTACGCTCCATAGCGTCATCCGACAATGCACCCGTGCTTTCCAAGCCCTCCCCCAGACGCACAATCCTTGAAAAACTATCCCTCACACGAAATGTTTTTCCATGAGGCTCAACAATCAACAAACGGCAATTATTGGTTCCAAGATCTAAGGCCGCATATAATTGCGGTTTTTCTTTGGTAGGTATCTTCTCATTCGCACTATTGGCACTGCTGTCCTCTGCAACAGCATCCGCGCTCGAAGCACGTTTAGATTGACGACGATCATCGCCATCTTTTTTCTTGCTTATATTCGCATTACCAGAGTTGGCTCGCACCGAACCCATGGAAACCGCATGTAAAGCGTCAGTGTTATCTGGCGTTTTAGACATTATACTCTCTGTGCTGCTTTATGCAGATCGACCAAGGTCGCTTAAGCTTAGCTTAGCCAAACTTGATAAGAATGCAAAGTATTGTAGCCCGAAAACATCATTTAATTAATGCTGCCAGCAGAAATAAGCCCATAAGCCTCTATAGATGGGCAATTAATCATACAAAAACTATGTAATTTTGTCGTAAGGCCTATTTATCAAAGTCCGATGCATCATGGCGTTCCCGCACGTGCTGGGTTTCATCCCCAAAAATACCGTTCACACGTCGGCCGCGTTTAACAGCAGGACGTTCGCTTATTTGTCGCGCCCAACGGTTAACATGCTTATATTCGTGAACTTGCAAGAACTCGGCCGACCCATAAAGGAGACCTTGGGCTAAGGCACCATACCAAGGCCAAGTTGCTATATCAGCAATTGTATATTCGTCACCTGCGAGATACTCATTTTCAGCCAAGCATTTATCTAATACATCGAGCTGGCGCTTAACTTCCATTGCAAAACGATCGATCGGATATTCCATTTTAAAAGGCGCATAGGCATAAAAATGGCCAAACCCACCTCCTAAATAAGGTGCACTCGCCATTTGCCAAAAAAGCCAATTCATAGTCTCAGCTCGCATAAAAGGCTCTGTTGGAAGAAATTCACCAAATTTTTCGGCTAGATAAACAAGCATAGATCCGCTTTCAAACAGGCGGATCGGTTTTTCGTTACTACGATCCATCAATGCTGGTATTTTTGAATTAGGGTTAATCGCGACAAAATCGCTGCCAAACTGATCGCCTTCACCAATATTGATCATCCATGCATCATATTCAGCACCTGTGTGACCAAGGGCCAAAAGCTCCTCAAACATCACAGTCACTTTTACGCCATTTGGCGTTCCCAATGAGTATAATTGGAAGGGATGCTTACCAATCGGTAATTCTTTTTCATGAGTAGCCCCGGAGATAGGTCTGTTAATACTGGCGAAGCGGCCACCATTTTCTTTGTTCCATGTCCAGACTTTTGGCGGTTCATATTCGGTATCGCTCATGATCAACTCCATTTCAAAGTTATTAGGCTTGATAGTAGTCCAAGCCCTCTAAACTGCATAGTTGAGATTGCAGAAATTTTAAAATGACTTTCAAAATGTGACAAGATCGACGTGCCATCTCGATTTCCACTTTAGGCCTCAGTTTCATCCCAAAAGCTTAGAAAAGTGACGCATAATTTCCTCAGGATCATCGCTTAAAAACAATGTGTCAGCATTTTTCTCACTCACAAAGCCCTCGGAAACCATTTTATCAATCATATCTATAAAGGGATTGAAATAGCCATTGAGATTTAATAATGCGCATGGCTTTTGATGAATCCCAATAATAGCCCAAACCCATTGTTCAATTATTTCTTCAAATGTACCAGGGCCACCGGGCAAAGCAATAAAAGCCTCAGAACGTTCAGCCATAAGGGCCTTACGTTCATGCATATTGCTCACAAGAATAGTTTCCATTTTATCTGATGCAAGTAACTCACGTTCGACCAAAACCTTTGGAATAATGCCTGTAATCGGCATGCCTTTGGCCAGTGCAGACCGCGCAACAACGCCCATAAGCCCTGTGCGCCCACCCCCATAAACAATCGAACATCCTTGTTCGGCGAGAGCTAACACAACCTTTTCGGCAGCATCTTTATAAAAATCGTTAATCTGGTCGGAAGAGCCGCAAAAAACACTGACTGTAAACGACATGTAAACGCCCTCACTTAAATCTAATATAAATCTGGCATTTAACCAAACCAGCAAACCACCTTGAAAATGACACATTCTGTTTAACAATAAAAATCGTTATACGCCAGTGAGCTTAAACACACCCGAGAACTGTAAGGATGTTAACACAGAGCGGTAAAAAGTTTTATTTATTATTTTTTTTGATTGACTCAATTTTTTTATTAACTATATATATCCTTATGAAAACACATAATGAGAATTTGTTAAAAGACAACAAACTAAGTTTAACCGCTGTGCGTTTAGCTGTTTTAGATGCTTTGCATGCCCATCCCCATTCTGAAGCAACATATATTTATAGTGTTGTTAAAGAAAAAATTGCGACCTCGTCGCTGCAAGCTATCTACAACAATCTAAACACACTTGTTGCTTATGGAATTGTTCGTGAAATTAAACCCAAAGGAAGACCTTCTTTATATGAGACACGAACAGGCGACAATCATCACCATCTTGTTTGTCGGGATTGTCAGACGATAAACGACACAGATTGTTTAGATGTCGCCCCTTGTTTAACCCCCAAAGATAACCAAGGGTTTGTTATCGATGAAGCCGAAGTCATTTTTTGGGGCACATGCCCTACATGCCAATCTCAAACTAAAGATTAAAAAGGAGAATATTATGAGTAAATGCCCCGTAATGCATGGTGGTAACACCACAGTCACACCAACAAATATGGATTGGTGGCCTAACGCGCTCAATCTTGATATTTTGCACCAGCACGATACCAAGACAAATCCACTTGATAAGGATTTCAATTATCGCGAGTCCGTTAAAACCCTTGATGTTGAAGCTCTCAAAAAAGACCTAAAAGCATTAATGACAGACTCTCAAGAATGGTGGCCGGCTGATTGGGGACATTATGGTGGCCTTATGATCCGCATGGCATGGCATTCGGCTGGCTCTTACCGAGTAGCCGACGGACGCGGCGGTGCCGCAACTGGTAATCAGCGTTTTGCACCGCTCAATTCTTGGCCAGACAACGTAAACCTTGATAAAGCGCGCCGTTTGTTATGGCCAATAAAGAAAAAATATGGAAATAAAATAAGCTGGGCGGACCTCATGATATTGGCCGGCAATATGGCATATGAATCTATGGGGCTTAAAGTATTTGGCTTTGGCTTTGGCCGAGAAGACATTTGGCACCCAGAAAAAGATATTTATTGGGGCGCAGAAAAAGAATGGCTTGCTAAGGATCGTTACGATGAAAAGACGAGCGATTCACTTCAAAACCCGCTTGCTGCCGTTCAAATGGGATTAATTTATGTGAACCCAGAAGGCGTTGATGGTAAACCTGACCCTCTCAAAACAGCTCATGATGTGCGCGTGACTTTTGCCCGTATGGCGATGAATGACGAGGAAACAGTTGCCTTGACGGCAGGTGGCCACACGGTAGGTAAATGTCACGGTAATGGTGACGCAAGCCTACTAAAAGCAGAACCTGAAGGGGCGGATATTGATCAACAAGGCCTAGGCTGGCACAATCCACAAGGATCTGGCAATGGCTCAGATACGGTATCTAGCGGTCTTGAGGGCGCATGGACAACAAATCCTACCAAATGGGATAATGGATATTTTCACCTCCTCCTTAATTACGATTGGGAGTCAAAGAAAAGTCCAGCAGGCGCCAATCAGTGGGAACCCATTAATATTCGGGAAGAAGATAAACCAGTTGATGCTCATGACCCAACCATTCGCCGCAACCCGATTATGACGGATGCTGATATGGCTATGGCAAAAGACCCTGAATATCGCAAAATATCTGAGAAATTCTACAACGATC
>CBFHLW010000094.1:0-6031 GCA_965656805.1 Alphaproteobacteria bacterium | reverse complement strand
CTGACATGAATAAAATTCAAGCGTCATCTTTGGATGTTATGAGCTTTGCGACATACGCCCGCTCCAGCGGGGCGGCACCGCGTATTGCGATTAATAACGGACGATGCTTTGCAGGAAATGCCGTTTTCTTTGGCTGCGCCGACATCACCATTGCAACCAAAGACAGCAATATTGGCATGGGGGGCCCTGCCATGATTGAAGGGGGTGGCTTGGGAAAATACGCACCCGAAGAAATTGGCCCAATGGATATACAGACGCAAAATGGTGTTATCGATTTATTGGTTGAGAATGAGGCCGAAGCCGTTTCTCAAACTAAAAAAATCCTCGGCTTTTTCCAAGGTAATCTTAAAGATAGCTCATGCGCTGATCAATCAAGCTTACGTCACATTGTCCCAACTGACCGTAAGCGCACGTATAATATGCGCGAGGCCATTACAACACTCGCCGACAGCCAAAGTCTGGTTGAGATTCGCGAGCATTATGGCCTCGGCATGCTGACAGGGTTTTTGCGCATTGCCGGCAAACCTTTTGGATATATAGCCAATAACCCAAACCATTTGGGGGGCGCGATTGACGCCGAAGCAGCAGAAAAAGCGGCAAGGTTTATGCAGCTTTGCGATGGATTTGATCTGCCGCTCATTTCATTTTGCGACACGCCTGGTTTTATGGTCGGACCCGACCACGAAAAACAAGCCACTGTGCGACGCGCCTCTTCCATGCTTTTGACCGGGGCTTCGTTAAGCATTCCTGTCTTTATGGTTGTTTTACGAAAAGGCTATGGCCTGGGTGCGCAAGCCATGGCCATGGGCAGCTTCCACGTCCCCCAAATGACCATTGCATGGCCAACCGGTGAATTTGGCCCTATGGGCCTCGAGGGGGCGGTGAATTTGGGTTACCGCCGTGAGCTTGAGGCCGAAACAGATCCTGATGCCCAGAAAGCGCTTTTTGATAAATTGCTTGCCCGCTCTTATGAAGTTGGTAAAGCAATCTCGGTTGCTTCTGTTCATGAAATTGATGCTGTCATTGACCCAAGCGAAACCCGCAAATGGCTTTTGCGGGCTCTCAACACAATGCCAGTCGGGAAAAAACACGAAAAGCGCAAGCGCCCCTTTATTGATAGCTGGTAAGCCAGCCCGCACTCTATTCCTGTCCCGCAGTTAGGGCATTGGCAAATCAATCTCGGGTGCTTCAGTTCATGACATCAATGCCGTCATTGACCCAAGCCAAACACGCTAATGGCTTTTACGGATCCTTAACACGGTACCGAGAAGTAATAGATCACTGAAAAACATCAAGAGCATTGGGCATCGTCATAGACGCCAAGCACTAGGTAGACGCACCAACCAGATCACATCACGCGAATGCGTCGTCCCAAGTTCCTTGTGTTGCTGCTTTGGCATATTCAGTCGCACGCCCTTCAAAGAAGTTCATATGCTCAACACCATTCAGCATTTCATCCATCCAAGGAAGTGGGTTTTTTTCGATATCATAGATAGGATCGAGGCCCAACTGCATTAAACGGCGATTACCAATGTAACGAATATATTGTTTGACTTCGCTGCCCTCAAGGCCTTCGACACCGCCCATTTCAAACGCCAAGTCAATAAATGCATCTTCGTGCGTCACAACCGTTTCGCAAGCTTTATAAAGATCGCGCTTAACATTATCGTTCCAAATTTCCGGCTTCTCATCGACGAATGTTCTAAACAACTTAACGATAGAGTTCGTGTGCAATGTCTCATCACGGACCGACCAGGTTACAATTTGCCCCATGCCTTTCATTTTATTGAAACGCGGGAAATTCATCAAAATCGCAAAACTTGCGAATAGTTGCAGACCTTCGGTAAAGGCACCAAAGACAGCAAGCGTTTTTGCAATATCTTCATGGGTCGAAACGCCCCACTCTTGCATATAGTCGTACTTGTCTTTCATGGCGCCATATTTCAGGAATGCTTCATATTCAATTTCCGGCATGCCGATTGTGTCGAGCAAATGCGAATAAGCCGCAATATGAATAGTTTCCATATTGGAGAACGCCGCCAACATCATCTGCACTTCGGTGGCTTTGAAAACTTGCGAATAATGTTTCATATAACAATTATTCACCTCAACATCTGCCTGCACAAAGAAGCGGAAAATTTGGGTCAGCAAATTACGCTCGGCACCTGTGAGGTTTTTATGCCAATCTTTCACATCTTCTGAAAGCGGCACTTCCTCTGGCAACCAGTGAATACGCTGCTGGGTCAACCATGCATCGTAAGCCCATGGGTAACGAAATGGTTTATAAACAATACGATCCTCTAACAGCGACATATCTAACTCCTTGATAAATTCTTTTAGGCGTGCCCAACCTTAAAATCTGTTGGATTTTGTTTCGTTTTAATCTCAGCGCGCTCGGCCATGAGCCTTATTGGCAAGCCAAACACTCATCATCATTTTCAAGCGCACCCGATGGGGCGGCCACATGTTTGCTCTCATCCCGCTCTGCGCGTTGAATGGAGAGCGAACGACAATAATATAGGCTCTTCACGCCTTTTTTCCAGGCTTGGAAATGGACCTGATGCAAGTCACGTTTGTGAACATTTGCTGGCAGGAAGACATTCAAAGACTGTGCTTGGTCGATCAATGGTGCGCGGTCACCTGCAAGATCGATCAACCAACGTTGATCAATTTCAAATGCTGTCTTGAAAACGGCCTTCTCGTCTTCGGTCAAGAAATCGAGATGCTGAACGCTGCCGCCTGAAGTCACAATAGACGACCATACATCTGCCGTATTTTGTCCTTTTTCATCGAGCAATTTATTGAGGTGACGATTGCGCACGTTAAAAGACCCAGAAAGGGTTTTATGTGTAAAGCTATTTGCCGCAATTGGCTCAATGCCTGGACTTGCTCCGCCACAAATAATTGAAATTGAGGCTGTTGGTGCAACCGCTGTTGAATTTGAGAAGCGCGCCATGATTCCGCACTCAGCGGCATCAAGGCATGGGCCGCGTTCTTCGGCTAACTGCCGTGAAGCTGCGTCTGCCTGCTCTTTAATATGAGCAAAAATACGTTTATTCCAGACTTTTGCCATGACAGATTCCCAAGGGATCATGTTGGCCTGCAAGAAGGAGTGGAAACCCATTACACCAAGGCCGACACTCCGCTCTCTTTGGGCTGAATAACGCGCTTTGGCCATATCATCCGGCGCACGTTGGATAAAGTCTTCCAACACATTATCAAGAAAGCGCATAACATCTGGAATGAACTGTTCGTGGTTTTGCCACTCGCTAAATTTCTCGACATTAAGTGACGACAAGCAACAAACCGCTGTCCGCTTATTGCCCAAATGGTCTTCACCAGTCGGCAATGTAATTTCGGCGCATAGGTTGGATGTTTTAACTTCAAGATTGAGAAGCTTTTGCTGCTCAGGGCGCTGATTATTCACCGTGTCCTTGAAGATCATGTAAGGCTCACCGGTTTCAATACGTGCTGTTAACATCCGCACCCAAAGGTCACGCGCCTTCAAAGACGACTGAACAGAGCCATCTTTTGGACTGCGCAGTGCCCAATCTTCATCGCGCTCGACAGCACGCATGAAGGCATCAGAAATCAAAATACCATGATGTAGATTGAGGGCTTTCCGGTTCGGGTCGCCGCCCGTTGGACGGCGTATCTCTATAAATTCCTCAATCTCAGGGTGGTCAATCGGCAAGTAAACAGCCGCCGAACCACGACGCAAGGAGCCTTGAGAAATGGCTAATGTCAGACTGTCCATTACGCGGATAAAAGGAACAATGCCGGAGGTTTTACCGTTTTGGCCAACACGTTCGCCAATGGAACGTAAATTGCCCCAGTAGCTTCCAATACCACCGCCACGTGAGGCTAACCAAACATTCTCGTTCCAAAGATCAACAATTTCGCCAAGGCTATCGTCAGCCTCATTCAAAAAGCATGAAATTGGCAAGCCGCGATCGGTGCCACCATTAGACAGGACCGGCGTTGACGGCATAAACCACAAGCGTGAAATATAGTCATAAAGGCGTTGGGCATGGGCCTCATCATCGCCGTAATAAGACGCGACGCGGGCGAATAAGTCTTGAAATGTCTCACCAGGAAGCAAATAGCGGTCGAGCATAGTTGCTTTACCAAAATCGGTTAAAAGCGCATCACGGCTATTGTCTGTCTTAACCAAAGGTCTGTTGTCGAATTGAACGCCTTGATCGCGCGTGTCAAAATTCATGCGTGGCTCATTGGTTGCCGCGCCAGTTACCTTATCAGAGACTTTTTCTAAAATATCTTGCACTTGTTGTTGCGCCACTTCCTCGTTGAGATGCTTGTCTGTTTCAGATTTACTATCAGAGTTGTTAAACATGTCTTTTCGCCTCGCGCCACAATTGTTCTTTGCCCCCCCTGTTCAAAGCGGGGATAACAGGCAAACTTCGCCTAAAATTAAATAATTTTATGACTTCGATTAATACCCTTAAAACATCTCAAAAAATAAACATAAAAAAAGACAGTAACATGTTGTTTTATATCAATTTTAGAGCGCAAGATTGAATATTCCAGTTTCGAAGCACTACAACATATAGTGGCTAAACTGATCATATTCGTCAATGGGTAGTTACCGAAAATCTCAATATTTTTATCTGATTATAGCGTTACAAAAAAATGTTTCATTTTTTTGAGGTACTTAGCGAAAATAAAAAAATTATTTTTACTTAAATTTTTATAAATAATGCAAGACCGACCTCATGGATTTGAAGCTCGGTTTTGCCCACAAGATCTCAATCGATATTTAGCGTTATCTAACTCAGAATCTAACTCAGAATCTAAGTCAAAAAAAAGCCTGCAGGATGAGACCTGCAGGCTTTCATTTTTTGGAGTTTATTCGATCTTAATAAACGTCGAATAGGCCCGCAGCACCCATACCGCCACCAATACACATCGTTACAACGACTTTCTTGGCACCACGGCGCTTGCCTTCCATAAGGGCATGGCCAACCAGGCGCGCGCCTGTCATGCCAAATGGGTGACCGATCGCAATAGAACCACCGTTCACATTATATTTTGACGGGTCGATACCGAGACGATCGCGGCAATAAAGGGCCTGGCTGGCAAATGCTTCATTGAGTTCCCAAAGGTCAATATCGTCCACTTTCAAACCATGACGCTCTAGCAAACGCGGCACAGCAAAAACAGGACCAATACCCATTTCATCAGGCTCACAGCCAGCGACAGCAAAGCCGCGGAATGCGCCCAATGGCTCAAGTCCGCGACGCTCGGCTTCTTTGCCTTCCATCACAACAACAGCTGCAGCACCATCAGAGAGCTGAGAGGCATTACCAGCAGTGATAAAATTGCCTTCACCACGAACAGGTTTGAGCGATGATAAGCCCTCAAGTGTGGTGTCGACGCGGTTACACTCGTCACGATCAACAACATAATCGACAATGCTTTCTTCGCCGGTCTCTTTGTTAACGACTTTCATTTTCGTTTGCATTGGCACAATTTCATCTGCAAACAAATTATTGGCCTGCGCAGCCGCCATAAGCTGTTGACTACGAAGAGAATACTCATCTTGAGCTTCGCGCGATACATTGTAACGCTGAGCAACAATATCAGCTGTTTCAATCATAGGCATCCAAAGCGCAGGATAGGTCTGCATCAGTTTTTCTTCGGTAATATTATTAAGGTTAATGCCGCCCATGCTAACCAAAGAAATTGATTCGACGCCGGCTCCAATTGCAACTGGCACGTCTTCGTTCAATACGCGGCCGGCTGCCATTGCGATTGTTTGGAGGCCAGATGAACAAAAGCGGTTAACTGTGACACCTGATGTGCTGACTGGGCAACCCGCCCAAATAGCGGCTGTACGGCCAACATTTTGGCCTGTGGCGCCTTCGGGTGTCCCACACCCCATGATGACGTCTTCAACATCACCAGGCTCAATGCCAGCGCGCTCGATCGCATGCTTGATGGCGTGTCCCCCCATGGCCGCGCCATGAGTAATATTAAAACCACCACGACCAGATTTTGCCAATCCGGTACG
>CBFHLW010000093.1:0-6101 GCA_965656805.1 Alphaproteobacteria bacterium | reverse complement strand
TTGCCATCGCAATTGCTATTCCGCCACAAAAGGCAGAAGAACCAAAATCCGTCAGGGCCCAGATTGGCGCCTTCCGCAACCCTCAACTTCGCATCAGCTTAATGATCACAATTTTAAGCTGGGTCGGCTTTATGACATTTTATGGCTATATTGCGCCCATTGCTGAGGAAATCGCAGAAATTGAACGCTCCTCAATCACGTGGATTCTCATGATTGTCGGCGTTGGCCTTTTATTGGGCAACATTCTTGGTGGCAAAACCGCTGACAAAAATCTAAGTGCGTCGCTTATCGCATGGCCCGCGGCTATGATTGCCTCTTTGATCGTCATTGGCTTGGTTGCGTCCCAACCCTATCTTTTCGTCTTGACCGCCTTTATTTTTGGCATTGTCTCTTTTGCTAACGTCCCACCAATGCAAATGCGTGTCATGAAACATGGCCAAGAAGCCCCAGAACTTGCCGCAACTGCAAATATATCGGCTTTTAACCTCGCAAATGCATTTGGCGGCATCATTGGGGGATTGGTTGTTGATAGCTCATATGGTGCAGGTTATATCCCCTTCGCCGCGACCATTGTGCCGATCATCGGGCTAGCCTTTATTATTTGGCAAGAGAGCAAACCACGCGCTTATAAAGTCACCGCTTAATGGCACAGATTGAAGTTATATATTTAAAAGACATCTATTAAGGATAAAAATTAAAGTGATAAATTAAGAGGATAAATTAAGAGGGTAAATATTAGTCCTCGCGTATCACGGACCAATCGATATTCTTACACCCCCTAGAATATTTTCGTCGCTTTCATTGAGGACTAACATTCGGCACTATATATATATGCTGTAAAGCGTTATGCTGAACAGTCGCAAAGGAGACATAAATGTCAAACCCAAAAGCAGCGAAATTATTTTTTTCGTCAAATCTTATTGATACTCAACAAACACAAGATCAATTAAATAATGCGCTCAAAGGCATGGATGATGGTGAACTATTCCTCGAATATACACTGTCAGAGGCCTTTTCCTTTGATGACAATCGGCTAAAAGCCGCTAATTTTGACACAAGCCAAGGGTTTGGATTGCGTGCAGTTATGGGCGAACTGACGAGCTACGCTCATTCCACAGAACTCTCACATGCCGCCATCGCTCGCGCCGCAAAAACTGTGTCTGCCGTCAATCGTGGCTATCAAGGGCAAATGATGCTTGCCCCATCCGCAAGTAACATTGCCCTTTATACAGATGACAACCCCCTGCTTGAGCATCATTTTGAAGATAAAGTAAAATTGCTCGAGACCATTAATAGTTTCGCCCGCGCCCAAGATAACCGCGTGCGGCAAGTGTCGATTAGCCTATCTGGTGAGTGGCAGGCGGTTGCCATTATTCGCGCTGGGAGTGATCCTGTTTTTGATATCAGACCTTTGGTTCGCCTCGATGTATCTGTTATGGTCGGCGAGGGAGACCGCCAGGAAACAGGGCATTCTGGCCGTGGCGGCCGTGCCTCTTATGGACATTGGATGGCGCCTGAAAATTGGCAAGGTCAAGTCCGGGAGGCTATTCGGCAAGCCGTTGTCAATTTAGACGCAATCGATGCCCCGGCAGGTGAAATGGACGTGGTTTTAGGCGCTGGATGGCCTGGTATTTTATTGCATGAAGCCGTTGGCCATGGCCTTGAAGGTGACTTTAATCGCAAAAAAACCTCGGCATTTTCAGATCGCATTGGCGAACGCGTTGCCTCCCCCGGGGTTACAGTGATTGATGATGGGACCTTGCCCGACCGACGCGGCTCTCTTAGCATCGATGATGAGGGGACACCCTCATCAAGGACCGTTCTTATTGAAGATGGCATCCTAAAAGGCTATATCCAAGACCGGCTCAACGCTCGACTAATGAATATGAGCCCAACGGGCAACGGACGCCGCGAGAGTTTTGCCTGCCAACCTTTACCGCGCATGACCAACACCTTCATGCTAGGTGGCACTCATGAGCCAGAAGAAATTATTAAAAGTGTCAAAAAAGGCATCTACGCAACGGCATTTGGCGGTGGGCAAGTAGATATAACGTCTGGAAAATTCGTTTTCTCATGCACTGAGTCCTACGAGATCGTCGATGGCAAAATCGGCAGACCGCTCAAAGGGGCCACCCTGATCGGCACTGGCCCGGAGAGCATGCAACGTATTTCAATGATCGGCAATGATATGCAGCTTGATGAGGGTATTGGCACCTGCGGAAAAGACGGCCAAGGCGTTCCTGTCGGTGTGGGTCAACCGAGTTTGCGCATAGATGGTTTAACGGTCGGAGGCACAGCTTAACACGCTGGGTCTTGCGTTACCCGCTCATCTCTAGACATTAAGACGTCCAGACATTAGGGGCCTAAGAGTTCAAGTTAGGGACAATATAGGTATCAAAGACAAACGCCTATTGGGCCAGGCGCGTGAAGCCTGCAAGAACATCAAGCCTGTAAGCAATAGTTTGGCGAAACTGTTCAGGTTTCATCATAGGCCTTTAAAAGCATTGGCCTTAAAAAGCATTTTCATCAAAGACTTTTGTAACATCACCACCCCATGAGCCATGAAACCGCTCAACAAGGCGTTCTGCGGGGGTTTTGTTCTCCGCAATTGTTTTGATGACAGGATGCAAAAACCCGCGCTCATCGCCACCGAGGCCATCTGATTGCGCCCGTGCGCCTAGGCCCTGTTCAGAAAGTAAAATAACCTGTTGAGCTATATCGTGGAGCGTACCTCCACGAAAAGGGGTTCGAAGACCTAAATGGGGTGCATGAAGACGAAGTGTCGCCATTTCTTCAAGGGTCCAATCAGATACTAAATCGAGGGCCTTTGACAAAACACTCTCATCGTAAAGCAAACCAACCCAAAAAGCTGGCAAGGCACATAGACTATTCCAATTGCCACTATCGGCGCCCCGCATTTCAATAAACCGCTTAACGCGCGCCTCTGGAAACAGGGTCGTTAGGTGGTTTTCCCAATCTTTGGCTGTGGGTTTTTGACCTTGCAAAACGGGAAGTTCACCTTTGAGAAAATCTCTAAAGCTGAGACCCATTGCATTAACATATTTGCCATCGCGTATAACAAAATACATTGGGACATCAAGGGCATAATCTACATATTGGTCAAACCCAAAACCGTCATCAAATGCAAAGGGCAACATGCCAGTACGCTGACCATCCGTATCGAGCCACACAAGCGAACGCTCAGATAAATCACCAGTTACGGTGCCATTTTTGAATGGTGAATTTGCAAAAAGTGCTGTGGCGAGGGGCTGCAAAGCAAGAGAAAGCCGCAACTTGTTCACCATGTCGCGTTCTGAGGAAAAGTCGAGATTAACCTGGACCGTGCAACTGAGATACATCATATCCAATCCACGATTTCCACGCGTTGGCATGTAATCCCGCATGAGCTGATAACGCCCTTTGGGCATATGCGGCATATCATCGAGCGTCCAATGTGGAGCAAAGCCAAGACCCAAATAGCCTTGACCCAATTCCTCGGCAACAGTTCGCACTTCATGCAAATGATCATTAACTTCTTGGCAGGTCTGATGAATAGACGCCAATGGTGCCCCTGAGAGTTCAAGCTGGCCACCTGGTTCAAGCGTTACAGAGCCACCGCCCTTTGCGGCATCGCGATAAAGCGCAATTAAAAGACCGTCTTCAAAAACAGGTTCCCAATCAAATCTTGTGAGACCGCGCAACATGGCTTCAATACCATTGTCACCCTTATAGGGGAGTGGGCGCAGTGTTTTGCGGTCAAACCCAAACTTTTCATGCTCAGTTCCGATGAGCCATTCGGATTTGGGTTTTGAGCCCGCTTCCATCCAAGCTTTAAGGTCTGTCACATTTTCTAATATATCATCGCTTGCAGACGAGGGACCTGACATGGATGCTCCTTAAATCGATTTTCGTCTATAGAACCGTTCAGGCCCCCTGACAAGGGATACTATTGCACCCAGTCTCCATAGTGATATTGCACTAATGTGAGGGCTGCGACAATAGCTGTATCTGCACGTAAAATTCTTGGTCCAAGCGACATACTATGACAGGCTGAATGACTTTTAATGGCGTGTCGCTCCTCGTCTGTAAATCCACCTTCGGGCCCAACCAATACCATTTTGAGAGCCTGACTTTGCCCATTTGGTAAATTTTCTAACCGCGCTGATTTGCCTGCATCTGCTTCATCGCAAAAAAGAAGCTGGGTTGTTGGCGCAAGTCCATGCAAAAAATCACCAAGGGATATTGGTTCGCCAATCATGGGTAAACCCACGCGTTCGCATTGCTCTGCCGCCTCAATGGCATTGGCGCGCAGTTTATCCATATTCATGCGCCCACCTTGCGTGCGTTGCGTCATCACAGGAACAAGCTCCCTCACCCCCATCTCAACCGCTTTTTGGACAAGATAATCTAAACGCTCGCGCTTAAGAGGCGCAAAGGCCAAACCAATCGCAGGCAATATTTCTGCTGGCTTTGTATGCTCACCAATTTGAACATATACCGTTTTTTTTGTAACTTCATCAATCGTGGCATCAAATGCGCCGTCTTCGCCATTAAAAATCTCAATATGCTCGCCGATAGAACAGCGCAAAACATTCCGCAAATAATGTGATTGCCCAGCATCCAATTCAAGATGTTTCCCTGTTGTCAATGCATGAGAAATATACAATCGGGCGCGCCAATCTATGCTGGTTGAATTATTTTCCATTGGGGCTTCCTTTACCACACGATATCTCTTTCTTGATATAGACCATCTATCGGATATAAGTGTAACATGACAAGCAAAGATACACAGCGTCCCGCAGATGCAATCATCGACCACTGGGTGGATCGACTTTTACCAGCGTCAATTCGGCCATATGCGCGTTTGGCTCGGCTAGATCGACCAATCGGGACTTGGCTTTTGTTTTTGCCATGTCTTTGGGGCCTTTTACTTGCTAATGACCAAAGCGCTATCTTCCCGCCTATCTCACATATTGCGCTCTTTGGCCTTGGTGCATTGGTCATGCGCGGGGCTGGCTGTACGTTTAATGACATTGTCGACCGCGATATTGATGCGCGCGTCATACGCACTGCCAACCGACCGCTTGCGGCTGGGCATATCACACAGATGCAGGCCATTGGATTTCTTATCATTCAATGCCTGATCGGATTTGTGATCCTTATTCAATTCAACACGCTAACTATTCAGCTTGGCATTAGTTCTTTAATTTTAGTGGGCATTTATCCTTTTATGAAGCGCATCACCTGGTGGCCGCAACTCTTTTTGGGGCTTGCGTTCAACTGGGGGGCTTTAATGGGCTATACCAGCCTGAACAATCATATAGGCCCAAGCATTCTTTGGTTGTATCTCGCTGGTATTTTTTGGACTTTAGGATATGACACTATCTACGCCCACCAAGATCGCGAAGATGACGCTTTAGTTGGCGTAAAGTCTTCCGCGCTATGGCTTGGCGACCATACCCATCGGGCGCTTTACATGTTCTACGGCGCTATGATTATTTGCCTGTCCATGTCTGCTTGGTATGCACAACTTCCTTCCCTCTTTTGGTTTGGTCTCGTTATCGTGGCGGGGCACTTATGGCGACAAATAAATCTATTAGATATTCATAACCCAGCCATGTGTCTTTTGTTGTTTCGTCGTAATCGCGACACAGGTATTTTGGTCGCACTTTCACTATTACTTGCTTCCTAGTTGAAGAAATACACGCCCAAGATACATAACCTTAAGCGACACTCGCCACGGGAGGGGTGACCAAGCATGTGCTGGATTTTATAACAGAAAGACTTTACAGTGCTTTTGAATTTGGAGCTTATTAAATGACACATCAAACCCAAAGCGCACGGATACCGGCCCAATCGCTGGTTGATGCAGATATGCTCGCTCAGCTCCGCAAAAGATCAGATATTATAGGTATCGCACTTATTGTTCATGCCTGGGGTGTTATTTTTGCGTCCATGGCCTTGTTTTATTTTTTACCAAATCCCATCACCTTTGTTTTGTCGGTTATGTTGATTGGTACGCGCCAATTAGGTCTTAGTATTTTGTTGCATGATGCTGCCCATAACGCGTTGACCAAAACAACTTGGTTAAATGATTATTT
>CBFHLW010000092.1:0-6116 GCA_965656805.1 Alphaproteobacteria bacterium | reverse complement strand
TGCTGAATGGGTTAACTGGCCGCAAAAACTTAGCGCGCACATCCAATACGCCGGGCAGGACACAAGAACTTAATTTCTTTCGTCTTGCGCCAAACCGGCCAAACGGGCCTTGGCTTGTTGACATGCCGGGTTATGGTTACGCAAAAGAATCTAAAAGCAAGATAGCGGCTTGGAATGAGCTTCTAACCACCTATTTACGCGGACGCGCTAATTTACGCCGAGTCTTTGTCTTGATCGATAGCCGCCATGGATTAAAAGCAAATGATATTGCAATGCTTGATGACCTCGATGTCACAGCGGTGGTCTATCAAATTATCCTCACTAAAGCCGATAAAATCAGCGCCGCAGACCAAGAACGTGTTGTTGCTGATACGAAGGCTCGCCTTGGTAAGCGCCCCGCCGCTTACCCAGACGTTATACTGACCTCTAGCGAGACAGGGCTCGGCCTAGATGAATTACGTGGAACAGTGGCTACACTGGTTGATCTCAACGCAATAGGGTATAAAGCCTAATAAGTTTACGTTATAACACCATGGTAAGAACCATGGAGCCCCTTTAAAGGCGGGAGGACAAATTGAGACCCAAAAAATTGACTTCCGATATGAATAGCAAAGACTGGCTTGAAAAAGCGCATGTGCTTACACAGGCGCTTCCATTTATGCAGCGCTATGACCGTAAAGTTGTTGTCATTAAATTTGGCGGTCATGCCATGGGTGACGCAGCTTTGTCACAAAGTTTCGCGCGCGATATTGTTTTACTCAAACAGTCAGGCATTCACCCCATTATCGTTCATGGTGGCGGCCCCCAGATTGCAACTATGCTGGAACGCCTTAACATTAAAAGCCGCTTTGCCGACGGCCTCAGAGTAACAGACGCGCCGACCATCGAAGTAGTCGAAATGGTTCTGGCTGGCGTCATCAATAAAGATATCGTCACAGCAATTAACCAAGCCGGCGGCACAGCCCTTGGCCTCTGCGGAAAAGACGGCGACTTATTGGTTGCCACCAAAACAAAGCGCAAAATGCGCGACCCAGATAGCAATATTGAAAAAGCAATTAACCTTGGATTTGTTGGTACCCCGCAAAAAGTGAATGCACAACTTTTGGAAACCCTTGTAAATTCTGATATTATTCCGGTTATTGCGCCGGTTGCCACCTCGCGGACAGGACAAACACTCAACGTAAACGCAGACACCGCCGCCGGGGCCATTGCCGCGGCCCTCAAGGCTGAGCGCTTATTATTGTTAACTGATGTCAGTGGGGTTCTTGATCAAGACGGAAAATTGATTGAACGCTTAAGTCTTCGCAACGCCCAGGCCTTAATAAAAAAAGGAATTGCAAAAGGTGGCATGATCCCTAAGCTCGAAACTGCCATGGATTCCATACAAAACGGTGTTGGCGCAGTTGCTATCCTTGACGGGCGCGTGCCCAATGCTGTGCTCATGGAATTATTCACTGAGCTTGGCGCTGGCACATTAGTTGGTTAATTGATGCGACCAAGCATAATTATTTTGGGTCTTATTTGTTTTTTCACGCTTTCGCCAGCGCGGGCTGAAAGCGTATCCCTTTGCAATGAAACAAGTTACTTTCTTGATATTAGCACAGCCTATGCCGATGGTGGCGCAAGCCGAAGCGAAGGCTGGACTACCTTAGCCCCCGGGATGTGTGAAGATAAATTTAATAACCGGCCGGATGACGCGGCCGGATATGTTTACGCCGTCTCCCATCAAGCCCATGCCGGCAAAGGCATAGAATTTACTGGTCGAGAGCGCTTTTGTGTTGCGAATGTTGGCGAGACATTTCAGTTAGATGGACGTCGCGAATGTCGTAATCGTGGCTTTGTCGGCGTTGACTTTGCGGCCATAGACTTAAGATCCTCTCAGCCCATTGTTACATTCACGGAACCTGAAGGGTTTGGAAAAAAACGCGCCCTGATTGCTGGTATTCAACGAGCACTCAGCGATATTGGCTATGATATATCATTGATTGATGGTTTCTCTGGAAGACAAACGACCGAAGCAATTGAAGATTTTGCACGAAACAGCAAATTCACCAATACGAATAACCAACGTCGTTTGCTCGATGAGCTTTTCAAGCAGGCCAAGAAAAAAAGTGCCACACGAGGCCTCCGATTTTGCAATCAAACCGATTATCTCGTATGGGCGGCCGCAGGCTATTTAACCCCTACCGGCGCCGCCTCTAAAGGTTGGATCCGGGTGCCAGCTAAAAGCTGCACCGTCGCCATTAATGAAACACTCAATGATCGATATTATTTTACCTATGCAGAAGCCGTCACCGCCGAAGGTGCGATTGTGCTTGAGGCCGGCGGACAAAAAATTTGGAGCGGCACATATACTATGTGCATTAAAACGACACAGTTTAATATAGATGGAAATGAAAATTGCGTCGCACGCGGCTTCCAAGAAGCTGGCTTTGCACGCATAGATTTAAGCGACCAGAAAAGCTGGACAGTAACACTAGAATAGTTGGGTAAATGAGTATTATGGATTTTTCGCATATAGAAAACTGGGTTTTTGACCTGGACAATACGCTTTACCCCGCAAAACATAATCTATTCGACCAAGTCGATCAGCGCATGACAGATTTCATTGCCAACGCGCTCGACGTGGATGCTTTAGAAGCGCGTCATTTACAAAAACTCTATCTCAAAGATTATGGCACCACCCTTGCCGGCTTAATGCAACATCACAATATGCAACCAGATGCATTTCTTGAATTTGTCCACGATGTTGATGTCAGTGTTTTACCGCCATCACCCAGCCTGTGCTGCGCAATTGATCGTCTGCCAGGGCGAAAATATATATTCACCAACGGAACCCATGCCCACGCACAACGCGTGATGCAAAGATTGGGCATTGACCATCAGTTTGATGATATTTTTGATATTATCAGAGCAAATTATATGCCTAAACCAGCCGCCAATATTTACACGGACATGTTAAATTCATTTGGTCTCAAAGCGCAAACCACGGCATTTTTCGAAGACATGCCACGTAATTTAAAACCAGCCCATGATTTAGGATTAACAACGATCTTAATTCGTAGCCATGAGTTAGATGAACTCGAACGGTCATATCATGGTGATGACGATGCTGATCACGTACACCACACTACGCATTGCTTAGAAACATTTCTGACAAATATAAAATTTGACTAACCCAGTCATGCGGAAGGAACGCTATGATCTTCGCGCCTCACCCGGGCATCTCTTGACTTCGACGCCCTTACTGATAATTTCCGCCTAATACATTTCCGCTTAATACCAAGCACACAAAGGACACCCTGATGGCTCATTCAGCGCTCGAACAAATTATAAATGATGCTTTTAACAATATTGCTACTGTATCGCCTGCAACCCAAGGGGATATTCGTCAAGCTGTTGATCAAGCACTCGACATGCTAGACAAAGGCGAGATGCGCGTCTGCGAAAAACAGGGCAATGACTGGATCGTTAACCAATGGCTCAAAAAGGCTGTGCTGCTCTCTTTCCGACTTCGCGAAATGAGCACCCTTTCTGGAGGGCCAGATGGATCAAGTTGGTGGGATAAAGTTCCGTCTAAATTTAGTGGTTGGTCAGCTGATCACTTTACAAATGCCGGCTTCCGCGCCGTACCAAATTGCGTCGTGCGCCATTCTGCATATATAGCACCTGGTGTTGTTTTAATGCCAAGCTTTGTTAACCTCGGCGCTTATGTTGATAGTGGAACAATGGTAGATACCTGGGCGACCGTGGGCTCATGCGCGCAAATTGGCAAAAATGTACATATTTCTGGCGGTGCTGGTATAGGTGGCGTTTTAGAACCACTTCAGGCAAACCCAGTGATTATTGAAGATAACTGCTTTATTGGAGCACGCTCAGAGGTCGCCGAAGGTGTGATCGTGCGAGAAGGCGCTGTTCTTTCTATGGGCGTTTTCTTATCAGCTTCAACGAAAATTGTGGATCGCGCGACTGGCCAAATCCACCGCGGGGAAGTGCCTGCCAATTCAGTCGTTGTCCCTGGCGCACTGCCAGGCGAAAACGGCCAGCCATCGCTATCATGCGCCGTGATTGTTAAAACAGTTGATGCACAAACCCGAAGCAAAACATCAGTCAACGATCTATTACGTGATATCTAATGATTGATCCCGTTCAACTCACCGCAGCGCTTATCAAATGCCCATCGGTTACACCCGCTGACGCAGGCGCACTTGATGTTTTGCAAGACGCACTTGAAGGCCTTGGCTTCACATGTAAGCGCTTGCCATTTGGGGATGATGAGGATGGGTCTCAAGACAACACGCGAATTGACAACCTCTATGCGCGTCTTGGCACTACAGCACCCCACATTTGTTTTGCTGGTCACACCGATGTAGTGCCAACCGGAGATGTAAACGCTTGGCAAGATGATCCTTTCGGAGGCAGTGTGCGTGATGGTGCGATCTGGGGCCGTGGCGCTGCAGACATGAAAGGTGCTATTGCCGCCTTTGTTTCCGCTGTTGAGGGTTTCCTAGAAACCAATACCTTAAAAGGTTCTATCAGCTTTATAATTACCGGCGATGAAGAAGGTCCCTCAGTCAATGGAACTGTCAAAATGGTCGAGTGGCTCAACCATAATAATGAAATTATCGACGCCTGTATTGTGGGTGAACCAACAAACCCAAACCAAATAGGGGAAATGATCAAGATCGGTCGTCGCGGAAGCGTTAACGGCATTGTGACTGTTAGCGGAACGCAGGGCCATGTCGCCTATCCGCACTTAGCGCTCAACCCAGTACCATGCGCCATTGCCCTAGCAAGCGCCTTGAGCCAAAAGCCGCTCGACGAGGGCACAGACTTTTTTCAGTCTAGCAACCTTGAAGTCACCAGCTTCGATGTCGGCAATATGACAACCAACGTCATTCCCGCCACCGCAACCATTCGATTTAATATTCGTTATAATGATCTATGGAACCGCGACAGCATTACAACATGGATTAATGATCGGCTTAATAGCGCAGATATAAGCGCATCATTCGACCTTGATCTTTCACATACTGCAGATTGTTTCCGCACTGAGAAGACATTATTTATTGATGATCTCGTCCAAGCCATTTCGGATGTGACCGGCAAAACACCTGAACTTTCGACAAGTGGTGGCACATCTGATGCCCGCTTCATTAAAAACATATGCCCTGTAATAGAGTTTGGTTTAATTGGCCAAACGATGCACATGATTGATGAACATGTGCCAATACAAGCGATTGTTCAGCTTCGCGATATTTATCAAGCGACGCTTAAAAACTATTTCTCTGGATAATCAGCCCTCATTAAGAAAAGGCCATGGGCCGGTGCAACAGGCGGGCATGCCGAACGGTCACAAGCCAACAAAGCCGCAACAACATCGCCCTCGCTCCACCGCCCTTGTCCAACAACCTTGAGCGCACCCACCAAAGAACGCACTTGATTATGCAAAAATGACCGGGCTTCGGTACGCACATAAACATATTCTTGTTCTTGCCAAACCGTCATTAAATCAAGCGTTTTTACTGGAGAGGGCGACTGACATTGAACAGAACGAAATGTTGTAAAATCATGCTGTCCTAAGAAAATTTGGGCGGCTCTATTCATTGCCTCAATATCGAGCTCTGTTTTAACCCACCAATGCTGAGCCGCATCAAGCACAGGAGGCGCACGACGTGTCACCAATTGATACAAATAAGAACGCCCAATCGCTGAAAAGCGGGCATGAAATGTATCATCAACCTCTTCTACAGAAACAACACTGATGGGATCGGGGCGCAGGTGAAAGTTCAAACCATCGCGCACTTTAAAAGCGGGCCGTACTTGCGCAAGATCAATATGCGCAACCTGCCCGCGGGCATGAACGCCTTTATCGGTCCTGCCCGCGGCAAAGATGGACGGCTTTTCACCACAAAATTGCTCAATGGCTCGGTTTAAAGCATCTTGCACAGCTTGCCCATTAGCTTGTGTCTGCCAACCGCAAAATGGGGCGCCATCATATTCAATCGTTAATTTGTAGCGCTGCATGTTAAGTCATCCCCAACCTTAAGCGCACGACCGTTTTGAAAGTCATGAATTGACATAATCGGCTTGCCAGCACGCTGTAAAATAACTGG
>CBFHLW010000091.1:0-6153 GCA_965656805.1 Alphaproteobacteria bacterium | reverse complement strand
TGAGTTTTAGGTCGAGGCGGTTGCTTGAAATATTGCCATCTGCATGGGCGCGGTGATCGATCATGTTGCGTCTCCACGAGCGGTTAAACCGCGTGCAACAGCGCACGAGTCGATGAACCCGCGCAGGGTTGTAAACATTTCTGGCTCATCCAATAAAAAGGCATCATGTCCTTTGTCGCTTTCAATATCTACGAAGCTGACATCGGCACCCGCGGCATTCAGAGCACGCACAATGTTAACGCTTTCATGTGTTGGGAAAAGCCAGTCGCTGCTAAAGGAGACGACACAAAAGCGGCAGGTTGAGCCTTTAAAAGCTTCGGCTAATTTTCCGCCATGATCAGCGGCAATGTCAAAGTAATCCATAGCACGCGTAATATAGAGATAACTATTTGCATCAAAGCGTTCAACAAAGCTCATGCCCTGATGGCGCAAGTAGCTCTCGATTTGGAAGTCTGCATCAAATCCATAACCAAGGGCATCGCGGTCTTGTAGATTCCGACCGAATTTTCTATGGAGGGCGGATTCAGACAGATAAGTGACATGCGCTGCCATGCGCGCAACAGCAAGTCCTTTCCTCGGCTTCTCCCCTTGATCATAATAGGCACCACTACGCCAATGCGGGTCTGCCATAATGGCTTGCCGACCAACTTCGTGAAAAGCAATATTCTGTGATGAATGTCGCGCCGCGGTCGCAATTGGTATTGCGCTGAATACGCGGTCGCCATGGGCAGCTGCCCATTGCAGAGTTTGCATGCCGCCCATAGAGCCGCCAATGACACAAAACAAGTCTGGAATGCCTAATTCATCAATCAGCAGTTTTTGCGCGCGCACCATGTCGCCAATTGTAAGTACTGGGAAATCAAGACCATAAGGTTGGCCTGTGTCTTCATTAATGCTGGCAGGACCGCTCGACCCCGCGCAACCGCCGATAACGTTTTGGCAAATGACAAAATATTTATTGGTATCGATAGGCTTATCGGGGCCTACCATGGTTTCCCACCACCCCATCTTTTGGGTTATTGGGTTTTGTCCCAATACATGCTGGTCGCCGGTTAGAGCGTGGCATACAAGAACGGCATTTGAGCGCGCTGCATTAAGCGCGCCATATGTGCGATAAGCAATATGAGGTGTTGTCAAAGCGCCCCCGCCGTCGAGCGTGAGCGTTATGCCATTAAAAACATGAGTTTGGTTTATATTCGAACTTACTTCCGTCATTTGCTCGGTTTAACGCCCCAACATGCTCTGGTCAATGATTATGCGTAGGCTTAATATAGATCAATCCTTATGTTTCGATTCATAATTATCTCTTTTTATGAAATGTTTTCTTTGATTTAGTGCTTTTCTAATCGTAAAACTAATGCAGAAAGAGAGGTCGAATGACAGGCCAAGCGCCACCGCATACGCTAAGCCAGCTTGGCGACATTCGCGCAGAAATTGATGCGATTGACCAAGGCATTTTTGACCTTCTGGTTCAAAGAAGCGCGCTTGTGCAGAATGTCGCGCGTGCAAAAGCCGATGCTGTGGATACGATCCCGTTGCGCCCGCTGCGTGAGGCAAGCCAAATGGCCCGAATTCTGACCTGGTGCCGTGAAACAGGTATCGCTTATCCTGATATAAGCATTCTTACCATTTGGCGTGAAATTATTGGCGCGTCGATAGCACAACAAGGTGGCATGGTTATTTTAACCACCGAACAAGGGCTAAGTGCAGCGCGACTTTATTTCGGTTCAGCCTTAACATATAAGTGCCTGCCGAGTGCAGCTGAGGTTCTCAGCACTGCGATTGCCACGAATTCTGTTGGCGTTGTTAGCATTGATGATTATGCAGATTGGCAAAATAAGCGACCTATGACGGGGCGCTTTGTGGCTCGATTGTCACTTGTTGGCGCTGATCGGTTTTTATGCTTTGGAGAATTGCCCGATGAGCAGGGCTATGATGCGTCTAATCTTGACATAACCTATTTATTAGAAGGTCAGATTGATGTGGATCAGGCGCTCAATGAAAAATCTTTAATACGGCTCGCACAACACGGGTCCGTGTCATTGTTCAGTGGCCCAGCCCCTGTGGATGGACTTAAAACCATTGGCTCTTTTGTTTCCTCTGATTTACGTGATATGCCATGACAGATAAAATCCCCCAGCCCAGATCATTCTTGAAAAATGTCGAGCCCTATATTGGAGGGCGCGAGCATGTGGAAGGTGTTCTTAATCCTGTCAAGCTATCAGCAAATGAAAACCCGTTAGGTGCAAGCCCTGATGCGCTGGCTTGTTTGCGCGATGTCTCTAATTTAGCTCTTTATCCAGATGGCGCCTCGGCGGAACTTCGGGCGACATTAAGCCAGCATTTTGCAATCGACCCAGAACGAATTGTTTGTGGAAACGGCTCGGATGAAATCTTGCACCTTTTGGCTCAGGCCTTTCTTGAGCCAGGCGATCAGACGATTAGCACAAAGCACGCTTTTCTCGTTTATCGTCTCATTACCGAAGCCGCAGGTGCCGAGGCGGTCAGTGTGGATGAGCAACATTTAACGGCCGACGTTGATGCGATGCTTGCGGCTGTGACAGATAAAACACGCATGGTGTTTATTGCCAACCCGAATAATCCCACAGGCACGATGATTAGCTCTGATGAACTCCGACGTCTGCATGCTGGTTTGCGCTCTGATATTATTCTCGTCATTGATGGTGCTTATGCCGAATATGTCCCAGAAGGCGTAAATGAAAACGGGTTCGACCTAGTTGATGCCTATAGCAATGTGGTGGTCACGCGCACTTTCTCAAAAGTTTATGGGCTTGCCGCGCTGCGTTTGGGGTGGGGCTATTTTCCAATGGCTATTTCCGATGTCCTTAATCGTATTCGCCCCCCATTTAACGTGAATAGCTTGGCTATGCGCGCAGGTATTGCTGCACTTAAAGATCAAAGCCATATTGAGCAGTCTGTTCAGCATAATCAGCAATGGCGTGAGTGGCTGACGCAGCAAATCAGTGGGCTTGGCTTTGAGGTGATCCCGAGCCAAGCAAATTTTGTTCTCATCCGATTTAGGTCCTCAGACATTGCGGCGGCGGCGGATCATTATTTAGCCCAGAAAGGACTAATTCTGCGTGCAATGGGATCCTATAAACTTCCAGACTGCCTGCGCTTGACTGTTGGTTTAGAAGAACCCAATCGTCGAGTTGTCGAAGCGCTGGCTTCTTTTAAGGATCAATTATGACCAAGCCAATCATAGCTCTAATTGGTCTTGGTTTAATAGGATCTTCGCTTGGGCATGCCATTAAGAAACATCAATTGGCGGATCAGGTTCGTGGTTATGCACGTAGTCGAGAGACGCGCGAGGCCGCGCTCGATATTGGGTTTGTTGATGTTGTCTATGAAAGCGCCGCGGCTGCTGCGCAGGGGGCGGATATTATCTTTTTTAATGTGCCGATGGGGGCTTTTTATTCCCTCGCGGTAGAAATCATGCCGGCTCTTAAGCCCGGCGCCATCATTACTGATGTTGGTTCTGTCAAAGCAAGTGTGATTGAAGATATTAGCCCGATCTTGCGGCCCGATGTTTATTTGGTCCCAGGTCATCCAATAGCTGGGACCGAACAATCTGGCCCCACCGCCGGGTTTGCAGATTTATTTGTTGGGCGCTGGTGCGTACTTACACCAACTCCTGATACGAATTTGCGTGCTGTTGAAACGGTTGCAAAATTATGGCGCGATATTGGCTCGGATGTCGAGTTTATGGATGCCGATCAACATGACTTGGTACTCGCAATTACCAGCCATATTCCGCATTTGATTGCCTATAATATTGTTGGCACAGCGTCTGATCTTGAAGCGGATACGCGTTCGGATGTCATTAAATTTTCAGCCAGTGGCTTTCGAGATTTTACGCGTATTGCAGCTTCTGACCCAATCATGTGGCGGGATATTTTCTTGCGAAATAAGCGCGCAGTTCTTGAAATGCTGGGCCGTTTCAATGAAGACTTAACGGCATTACAGCGTGCTATCCGCCATGACGATGGTGACACGTTACAAGATATGTTTTCGCGAACGCGTGATATTCGTAAAAGCATTATTGATGCTGGGCAAGATGTTGCCGAGCCAAATTTCGGTCGGAATAGCAAGTCAGATAAAAGCTAGATTGGCAGCTTTGGTGCCGCGCCAATATCAATATGCTCTAAATAGGTTTTTCCATTTTTAAATATTAATTTAATTTTCATCGGTTGCCCTTTGCTACTGGACGAACGGAATAAACGGGTCACACCACTGAGAATCTGTAGGTCTTTTGACTCTCGTTTTGTTATCACACCGAGGTCACCCAATAATTTAACGAATTCTTTGAGGTCATTAATCTCAAGGTTCAATTGACCATTTAGGGCTTTGTTCTGGTCTGCACCTAAACGCCCCGTAACCTTGAAAAACAGTTCGTTTAGGGCAAAGACCCCCTCAACAATATCGATTTTAGTGCCATTATTAAGGTCTTGCGCCCATTGGGTGGGCTGCTCCAGCCAAGTGGTCGGGAAGCGCGCGAGTATATCCGCGCGGTCAAGTGAGGTTTTTGTGCCTATGCGTAGGCCTTTATTGGTTATGCTGAGTTTTGCATGATCCGCAGCTTCACCAGCGCGAAGAATATGGATTTCTGACCCAATGGTTGCGGCATTAATATTAACCCTCCCTAATTTTCCACCAAATACAGGACGGGTGAGCACAAGATCGAGCTTACTCAGACCATTAAGGTCTGCGCGGGCACTGGCAACATTTCCTTCATGACTAATAGCTAATCTGCCGTTTTTAAGCTTAATATCATGGGTGCCATCTAGGCGCGCAACCGCTTTTTGTTGGTTATAGGGCATGAGGTCAATTTGTAAGAGGTCGCTGGCCCATTGGATATGCGTGTCTGCATATTGAGGTGATTGAAAGATCAAGCCAATGCGCGAGGGAAAGCCACCGCGTGTTGCGCTTTCATAATTTAACCCAGCCGATTGAAGCTCCTTTTCCACGCTGTCAGCAAGATAGAGCCATATTGAATAATAGACAGCCGCGGCCAGTAAAAGCGCAGCAAATGGAAAGAAAAGCCAGAAGCGCGCTTTACGCCGACTTGGTATATTGGGTTCATTGTTTTGATGGTTCGGCATTTATTTTTCCTTTGACCTTCGCTAAGCCGATAGCCCAATGAGGCTGAGGACATAGCGGGCATATTCTCCGATGAGGAGTTTGAATGTACCTGGGTAGCGCCACCAGCTGTCGAGCTTAATGTTTTCTGGGCGAACCGCATAAGGGGTAATGTGAAGGGATGGCATGAACCGCCTAAATTCAACCATGGCACGCGGCATATGTTGAATACTGGTAACAATAATGAGAGAGGAGAAGTCATGCACCTCAGCCCATTTTCGTGTTTCTACAGCATTGCTCACGGTCGTCGTTGCAATGTAATCAAGGTCTAAGCAACATTCTGTTGCAGCGCGATCACTGCTCAGTGATGCAATATTCTCATAGCTTTGCCCGCTATATACACCCGTAATTAAGAGGCGCTTCCCATATTTTTCTTTGAGTAATTCAAAACCTTCCGTAATGCGAACGGGGCTCGTTCCCGTTAAAACAACAATACCATCAGCATTCTTAAGTTGTGCGCGGTCTGTTTCGCTCAAGGCACTTACAAAGACGAAAAATAATAATGTAAATCCAACGGCGGCGATTAGCCCAAAGCTTATAATCACTCTCAGCGCGAGTTTAAGAAGCGCTAGCTTAACAAGCATGATTTTAACAGATGATTTTGAAGAATGTATTTTGAGTGCCATATTTAAACCATGTCGCGAAGATTACGAAAGACATGCCGGCGCGTTACAAACCAACTTAGACATATAAAACCAATGGGGATAGGGATTAACCAAATGAGAAGCGCTGTTGTTCGCGCGTCTGGAACAAGTTCGCCGAGCAGAAAGAACATCGTTGCAGCCAATAGGAGACCTGCAATGGATGAATATAAAGTGAGCTTTACAAAATGAGCCTCAAAGTGCCGAGAAATAAATGCATCGCGCGCGCCAATTTGGTGGAGAATTTGAAGAATTTCATTATTGGCGAGAAGGCCAGCACGCGTTGCAAAAATAAGAACTGTCAGCGTTGCAATGCCAACCATAAGCAGGATGAACGCCGCAAAAACGCGTA
>CBFHLW010000090.1:0-6436 GCA_965656805.1 Alphaproteobacteria bacterium | reverse complement strand
ACAATCGTCGATGGCGCTGGTAAGAAAAAAGACATTGAAGCTCGTGTGAAACAGATCCGTACACAGATTGAAAATACGACATCTGATTATGATCGTGAGAAACTTCAAGAACGTCTTGCTAAACTTGCTGGTGGCGTTGCTGTCCTCCGTGTCGGTGGTGCAACTGAAATCGAAGTGAAAGAACGCAAAGATCGTGTTGATGATGCCCTCAACGCCACACGTGCTGCTGTTGACAGCGGCATTGTTCCTGGTGGCGGTACAGCACTTTTATTGGCTTCAGTCGCCATCAGTGATTTGAAAGATACCAATCCAGATATCGAAGCTGGTATTAAGATTGTTGCCCGCGCGCTTCAAGCACCTGTTCGTCAAATTGCCGAAAATGCCGGCGTAGAAGGCTCTATCGTTGTTGGTAAAGTGCTCGACGCAAAAGGTAAATTAGGTTTTGACGCTCAAAATGAAGTTTATTGTGACTTAATCGCGGCAGGTATTGTTGACCCAACTAAAGTTGTAACCGTTGCTCTTCGTGATGCGGCTTCTGTTGCGGGTCTCTTAATTACGACCGAAGCGATGGTTGCTGATAAACCTGCACCTCAAGGTGGCGCCGCCGGTGGTGGTATGCCTGACATGGGCGGCATGGGCGGCATGGGCGGCATGGGCGGCATGATGTAAATGCGACTAAGCCGAACTTAAAGCTTATTAGAAAGGCCACTCCTTGGAGTGGCCTTTTTTATTATTACTTGCGGTAATACGCCTAAATCTCTATGATGAAATCATAAGAGTGGAAATAAAAAATAAAAAAAAGCACCCTTTTAATAGGCTCATTTACAAACATTCAAATGATCAACTGCGTTTTAAAACAACTGTGTTTTAAAGAAATCGCCTTTCATTTGTGCTGTTAACTGTTTGCTAAGGTTTTTCCTTTAAGAGTAATTTTTGAGAGTGAGAGCAGTATTTGAGCTTACTTTAATGGCGCGTCCAAGAAGGAGAAATTATGTTGGGCTTTAATGTTACATCTACATGCCGCATTTGCTTGCAACCATTAAAATCAATTGGGGCATTTTCTGTATTGCCTCTTGGGTTATTGTTCAGTTCTGGTGCGTTGAGTGAGCCTGTCAAAGATGCAGATTTATTAGGGTCCTTGTCTAAAACGCAAGAAGTTATGCCGTTAGAAAGCGAAAACGCACCGGTGGATTATGTGGACGAGACGCAAGAGGCCGTGGCAACATCGCTCGAAACAATCATGCGTCAACACCCACGCGTTGGCCAAGCTCAGCAAGATTTATGCGCGGCGACCTATGCTATTCTTGAAGAAAAGAGCGCTTATTTTCCGCAACTAAACGCGATATTAAGTGGTGGGAATAAAATGATTGATAAAACCACACGTGGTGACGCTTTTGGCGGCACGAATTCGCCAGAATATGACGGCAAAGGCGTTAATCTGACCTTAACCCTCAACCAACAATTGTATGATTGGGGGCAAACAGGTGCGTCGATTAAAGGTAAGGAGCTTGTGCATGAGTCATCAAGCTTTGAAGGCTATCAAAGCTTACAGGACCAGCTTTATGATTTTTTGACCGACGCAATATTGCATGAGCGTGAGACGCGCATTCTTGCCCAATATCAAAGTGTCTTCAAAATAATCCAAGCAGATATAGCTGCGATTGAAAAACGATTTAAGGGTGGGGCTGGACGCATTGCTGAATTGCGTGCCGCACAAATTATTGGTCTTGATCTTGAAACAAGCATTAAATCATCTGCAAACCGACAACTTATAGCGCTTAAAAATCTCAAAACAAATTTTGAAGTCGATGCTGATTTCGCACAAACTGTTTTACAATCCTTCATAAGTCGTCGTGAGAATATACCTGCGATTGTTGAGACCACTGAAACTTTCGACTGGCGAGGGCTGAATGCGAATTATCGCTCTGCTGGCTTTGAACGTATGCGTCTAAAAGCCAGCCAGTTGCCTAAAGTAAACGCAGTTCTACAAGGGCAAGCTTGGGATATTGATAACAAGCAAAATTGCGGTGGTGTGATCGATAAGTCTAACCCAGATGCGAAACTAAGCAATGGGGCTTATCGAAGAAGCCAGAATTGCAACACGTTTGAAGTGACTGGCAGGTTAGAGTTATCAATGCCTCTTTATGATGGAGGCTTAAATAAAGCGCAAAGAAACCGCAGTGTTGCTTTCCAGCGTTCTATTGAGGCGGAAATGGCGGCAATCGACCGGAGACACCGCGCCGATAGCCGACGCATTCAAGAGCAACTAACAGATGCCTTATTCAGGTATAATAATCAGTCACAAAAAGTAGAAGAAATGACACAGCAATTGGCCAGTGAAAGAGTGCGTCAAGGACAATTGGGTGTGGACCCTCTTGCCACTGTACGTCTTGAGTTTGATCTAGCGCAAACAGTCGAAAAACGGATTTCAATTGAATTGGAACTTGAGCTTATTCGCCTAGAAGCGCTTTACCTGTCTGACAAATTACTGGATGTGCTCGATATCAGATGGGAAACAAACGGATGTTAAATAAAAGTAAATGCGCTTTTCCAGGTCGTGATGCTGCTATAACGCCTCTCAACTCAAATACAGACGGGCATTGGTTCTGGGGGCCTGTGCTTGTTTGTCGAAATTTGTATGGGCAGGTTGCTGCCGCCTCTGTATTGATTAATCTTTTTGCATTGGCCAGCTCAATTTATATCATGACTGTTTATGATCGTGTTGTGCCCAATTCAGCAATAGAGAGCCTGTGGGCTCTGACAATCATTATGCTGGTCATCATGGTGTTTGACTTTGTCATTAAAACGGTGCGCGGTACATTTATCGATATCGCTGGTGCCCGCATTGACCGGGTTATATCGGAACGTTTATTTGCGCGCATTGCACGGTTTGATATTACACTCAACCGGCAATCTACTGGTGCTTTATCAACGACTGTTCGTGATTTTGAAGTTTTAAAAGAAATGATCGGATCAGCAAGTTTTGCAATCATTGTCGATCTGCCGTTTGCGCTGTTGTTTATTTTTGTCATTTGGGCAATCGGTGGACCTCTTGCTGTCGTGCCATCGCTCATTTTGCCAATTGTTCTTGTTTTTGGGGTGGCATTACAGCCCATTATGCGGCGGCTTACGCGTCTTGGTGTTCAGCAAGGGCAGGGCAAGCAGGCTGTTATGGTGGAAATGATTTCTGCAATCGAAACCCTCAAAACAATATCTGGGATATCTATGTTGCGAAACCGTTGGTTGCGGTCGGTTATTAATCAAGGAGCCGCAGGTCGACGCACACGCTTCACGGGGCAATTGGCACAAAATTTCAGCCAAGCCGGACAGCAGTTAGGCCAAATCGGCATTGTCGTTTATGGCGTTTTTTTAATAGCAGATGGCACATTAACAATGGGACAATTATTTGCATGCGTTATTCTTTCTGGGCGAACGCTTGCACCAGTTGCGCAAGTGACCAGCCTTTTAGTACGCGCCAACCAAGCATTTGAGGCCTATCATAATATTGGCCAATTAATGACGGGTGCCACCGAGGAAGAGCAGCGTTCGGGGCAGGTGCGTCGGGAGAAGATTGCTGGTCAAATTAGCTTCCGAAATGTGAGCTTTTCCTATGAAGACCAAGAAACCCCTGTAATTCGAGATATTTCATTTGATATTAAGCCTGGCGAGCGTGTCGCTATTTTGGGTCGGGTGGGTTGTGGTAAAACAACAATCCTACGTTTGGTTTCTGGTCTCTATAAACCAACGAGTGGTTTGGTGCTTGTTGATAATGCGGATATTCGACAAATTCATCCCGATGATGTTCGTCGAAATATTTCAGTCGTATTGCAAAACCCTGTGCTGTTTTCTGGGACAGTTAAAGAAAACATCTTGATGGGTAATCCTGACGCAACAGACGAAGATCTATTAGAGGCTGCTCGTATTTCAGGTGCTGAAACCTTTATTGGGTTACTGCCTGGTGGTTTTGATTTTCAACTTTCTGAGATGGGCCGCGAACTGTCTGTTGGAATGCGTCAATCGCTTGCTATTGCGCGTGGGCTTATTGTGAAGCCGCAAATACTGATGCTCGACGAGCCAACGGCTCCGATGGATGCCAATAGTGAGCAAGCCTTAATTAATTCACTGGATGAAGAAACGAAGGGAATCACGATGCTGTGTGTGACGCATAGAGGTGCCATGTTGCGCATAGTGGATCGTATTATCGTCATCGAAGGTGGGCGTATCGCATTGGATGGACCACGTGATGACGTTCTGAAGAAAATTCAAAGTCAGAGCTAGAGAGTTAGAATGAAAAAATTACCATATTATAATAGTATATTATCATTTTTTGACAATATTAAAGCTCGCATTAAAAGCATCTTTGAGCAATTCTATAAGTGGGTGGAGCAAAATATTATTGCCGAGCAAGAGGCTCCCCATAAAATTGATTGCTCAAAAAGAGGAATAAAATCTCTCTTATGTCTGCCTCTACGAAAGCTAATTGTGTTTGTGCGTCAACGCCACGAGGATTATTTACGTCTTGTAGGTCCTGATGAGGAAGCAATAAAGACAAGCATGATGTTTGCTGATGATCGTTTTGAGCTTGTAGATGAGGGCGATTTCGAGAAAAGCAATTTAATTTTTAAGCTTATTTTTTCTTTTGTTGTAATTGCAGTTTTATGGGCATCTTTCACAGAGCTTGATGAAGTCGTCAGGGC
Organism: Alphaproteobacteria bacterium; assembly: GCA_965656805.1. Lineage (GTDB taxonomy): Bacteria > Pseudomonadota > Alphaproteobacteria > RS24 > RS24 > JAYODZ01. Next base: position 1,739 of record CBFHLW010000090.1, on the reverse strand, counting down.
AGAGGGCGTCATTGTTCCGCCAAGTTCCGTGCAATCTATACAAAGCCTGTTACCAGGCGCGGTAGTCGAAATTAACGTGAAACTGGGAGACCGAGTGCAGCGCGGAGATGTGTTGTTCCGGATTGAAGATCAGAAAGTTCTTGCTGATTTTGATGGAAATGAAATTACCCGGGTAAATGCTGGCGCTGCGGTTATTCGCCTTGAAGCAGAATTAGCAGGTTTGGAAGAGATCGTCTTTCCAGCTGAGATGTATAAATCTAATCCAGCTGCGGTTGAAAATGAAAGAAAACTTTTTGAACAACGTAAAGCAGCGCTTTCTGATCGCTTAAGCGTCGTTAAACGAAATATATCTGAACGCCGATCTGAAATGATTGCGTCACGCGATATGATGAATAATTTAAGTGAAGTAATATTAATACTTGAGCCACTTGTTGAAGCAGGCCACGAGTCTCGATTGCAGCTTCTTGAGCGTCGGTCAGAGCAATCGCGTGTGCGCGGGGCTTATGAGCAGGCCAGATTAGCTGTTGAAAAAGGGCAAGATGAATATAATGCAATCATCTCGGAGTTTAAATCAAAAGCTGCAACGGAGCTCGCCGAAGTGCGAGCACGCTCTGACCAAGCAGGGGCCTATCGCCAGGCACTTACATCACAAGTTGATCATGCCGCAATCCGTGCGCCTCTATCTGGCACAGTTTCAGCTGTTTTTATAAAAACGCTTGGCGGAGTTGTGCAGGCGGGTGAAGCAATGGCTGAAATTGTACCAGATGAACAATCAGTCTTGGTCCGTGCCCGCGTGAGCCCCGAAAATATTTCTGATGTGAGAATTAATCAAACAGCAAATATTGCATTATCCTCTTATGACATTGCACGTTATGGGTATTTAAAAGGCTTTGTTCAACAAATTGCGTCTAATACGACGCAATTTGATAAAGAACAGCCTTTTTATGAGACAATGATTGAAATTCCTGATCCGCAGTTTTCGAAAGTCGACATGAAAATAACCATCGTTCCAGGCATGACGGTCACGGTTGATTTGATTGGGAAGAAGCGTACTGTTATGAGCTATATTCTCTCGCCAATTGAGCGAGCCTCAAGTATTGCTTTCCGCGAAAATTAAGATTAATCGTTTCGCCCGATATTAATTATGTGGGGCTCGTCTAGCTCAAATCTCTTTTGCTTAATGCTTATCAAATGGTCAACATCGCTGCGCGCAACAAAAAAAATGCACCAACTGTGAGGACAATACGGTTCGTCCATTTAAAGAATTGCTGATCTTCCATTTTATCTAATATGCGTTTGCCGAGTGTTGTGCCAAGAACAGTAAAGGCTAAACATATTAAAATAAAACCCGGGTGGGGCAGATTGCTGAATGCGAGACCGCCATAAAAAATAATTTTTGATGAATGCCCAACCGATTGACCTATGGCCTTGGTTGCGACGACTTGATGGCGGGTTAATGGTGTGCGTTGGAAGAATATATCAAGCAAAGGCCCACCAATACCTGCTAACAAATTTGTTAAGACGACAATAAAGCCAGCGACGAAAGACATATATGGTTTTGTTATATCGAGTGCCATTCGTTTGGGCACCGCTGCGGCTATAAATGGCAGAGCACCTAAAATAAACATCACCATTATTCTGTCTGGTGTGTAGATAATAAGTGTGAGCAGCCCCATGGCAAGGGCGCCGCCAATAATAAAGCCGCCAAGAACCGGCCAATATATATCGGATTTATTGAG
>CBFHLW010000089.1:0-6456 GCA_965656805.1 Alphaproteobacteria bacterium | reverse complement strand
TAAACTTTAACGTTTCAAATTTATAAAATTAATGATCTACGAGATAAACAAAACTTTATCGAACGCAAGTTAAAGCCACTTAAAAAATTTAAAAATGTATAACTCGAGAACAATAACCAAAATCAGAACGCTACAAAATATGACAAATGCTTCCGCGACATTCTCGACTGGGATTCCGCCAATATTAAACCCCAAAGGACCTGGCATAAAGCTATGCGGCAAGAAGATTGCGGCGACGAGAGATAAAATAAAAATCATTGCCAAACATCAAAAGAGACGCGAGCATATCACGCTAAGGTATAAGATAACGCCGATAAGCTATCGTTTGCAGACACAATGCCATAACACGTTTGCGTAATGTAAGATTAAGTGCGCCATCGGCCAGATCGATCTAACCTTAATCAAAAATGTCAACTAAGACAGTCAATTGTTGCTCCAGCAAGACCACCATCTCCTCTACGATTGAATCGAGAAATCAATCTGTGGAAATAGGGCCAATACCCTGCTCTATTCTTTCCACCATAACCTGTGTCTCGTGTAACTTTCGCATGCGCAAGGATAGCATTATGATTCATCCATAGACGCACAGATACAATGTCCTTGAGACCGTATTCATTATTGAAATTTACCGTTCACATATTAACGAATAGCCCTTTGGCCATTTTCAAAACACGTAGGTGTGTGTGTCTTTTGCCATTAACGCGGATATGGCATCTGAATCAAAATGTGCACTCAATTTCATAAGTGCACTTTTTGTACTTGACGCACTTGCATCCAGATGAACCCAGACGGTTTTATTTTCTTCTATAGCAGACAAGACAAAATCACCATCAAGGCGCACACCTGCCCCTTTTCCATCTAATGCCCATGCTTTTAAGATCGACATAATGATCGGACTTTTATTAAACGTACTAAAACGTTATCAGCCAAAAACGTTACTTGATTGACTCTATTATTCTTATCAGTGACTATAAGTTTGAAAAATAACCTACAAAAGTGAATTGACCAATCATGGAAGAAAATAAAAAAGCCGCCATTGATGCCTTAACAGAAACTTTCCCTGACCTTGTCAGCCAGAATGCTCAGATACGATTGCAGCATAGCCACACGACTTCACACATTCCATCACAAGCGCCTGAAGCAGTATTTTTTGCTGAAAAAACGGATCAGATAGCTCAGGCAGTAAAATTGTTAAATGATCACAACTGCCCTATCATTCCATTTGGAACAGGAACATCGCTTGAAGGCCATGTGAATGCTCCTTTGGGAGGGGTCTCTATTGACCTTAGCCGAATGGATAAAGTTTTAGTTGTTAATCAAAATGACATGGATGTCATAGTTCAGCCTGGAGTGACCCGCAAACAATTAAACCAGCATTTACGCGACACTGGCCTTTTCTTCCCAATTGATCCTGGTGCCGACGCCTCATTGGGTGGCATGGCGTCCACCCGAGCCTCAGGAACGAATGCCGTTCGCTATGGCACCATGCGAAATGCTGTCTTAGCTCTAGAGGCCGTATTAGCCGACGGGTCAATCATTCGCTCGGGCGGCCGTGCGCGTAAATCTTCAGCTGGTTATGATATCACGAGTTTATTTGTGGGATCAGAGGGAACACTGGGTATCATTACAGAACTCACGCTTAGGCTACATGGCATTCCCCAACACATCTCAAGTGGTATATGCTCTTTCCTGGATATTACCCAAGCCTGCGAGGCAGTGATCGAAACCATCCAAATGGGTATAGGCGTTGCCCGTATCGAATTGCTTGATGCTCTCCAAGTTAAAGCTTGTAACCTCTATAGCAAATCAAATTTACCAGAAACGCCGCTGCTTCTGCTTGAGTTTCACGGTAATAAAGAGAGCGTGACGGGCGATATGCGTCTGTTTCAAACTTTGGCGGAAACCCATGGCGGCTATAATATTCAATGGTCAGCGACGCCAGAAGAGCGAACTAAATTATGGCAAGTCAGGCATGATGCCTTTTGGGCCGCCTCAAGTCTTATTCCAGACTCACGTGTGTTTACCACTGATGTATGTGTTCCTATTAGTAAATTAGCTGAATGCGTCGATGAAACCCAGCGAGACATTGCCCAAAACGATCTCATATCGCCCATTGTTGGGCATGTTGGGGATGGTAATTTCCATTGCCTAATCCTTTTGCCGAATAATGAACCTGAAATGGAAACAAAAATAAATGCCTTTTGTGAACGCCTCAGTCAGCGAGCCATAGATATGGGCGGAACCTGCACGGGTGAACATGGTATTGGACAAGGCAAGCAGGCCTTTTTAGCTATCGAGTCTCCAAGTTCATTGCCTATGATGAAGGCAATCAAACAACAGTTAGATCCTAAAAACATTATGAACCCAGGAAAAATATTCTCAACCACGAGTAGATAAAAACTCATAACAACCCATACAGTAGATAAGACATACCCCAAAAAAGCAAATAAGCCTCAACAAATGGATAGCCGTAAAGTTGGATAGACTTACAAGAATGGCTATGCTGATATTAAGCACAAATAAGCTCAGCTTAAAAAAATATGAGGGAGATGTTTCATGGGATTATTGAGTAATAAGCGCGCTGTGATTACTGGCGGCGCATCTGGTATTGGTGCTGCAACTGCGCATTTTTTTGCAGCCGAAGGAGCAAGCGTCCTCGCCGTTGATATTTCAGCTGAAGGATTAGCGCAATTTGCTCATTCACCGAATATTTCAGTGCTCACTCAAGATATCGCGACAGAAACAGCCGACGTTGAAATTATAAACCACGCGGTCCAATGTTTAGGCGGAATTGATATTCTCATGAATAATGCTGGTATAGGTGGCGGTTCTGAAGATGTGGCATCACTTAACCCAGAACTATGGAACCGAGTTTTAGCAACAAATCTCACAGCACCATTCCGCTTATGCCAAGCCGCAATCCCATATCTGCGCGAAAGTTCGGCTGGGCGTATAATTAATGTTGCTTCAGTTATGGCAACACATACAGACTATGGCCTTGCCGCCTACTGCGCAGCCAAAGCTGGTGTAACAGGCTTTACGCGTAATCTCGCTCTTGAACTTGGACGTGACCAAATTAATGTGAATGCAATTTTACCTGGTGCAATCTTAACTGGCATGACCTCTGCGTCTCTGTCCAACCCTAAAGCTGCAGACACATGGGCCCGAAAGTCAGTTTTTAAAAGATTAGGTCAGCCAGAAGATATTGCTAAAGCGGCAGTTTTTTTGGCATCTGATTTATCAGCATTTATCACAGGCCAAAATATTAATGTCGATGGCGGTATGCTATTACGCACATAATCCCCCTCACATGACATTAAATTGGACTTAATGTTTTTTAATAAAAAAAGATTAAGGCTCTAAAAGCAATATTAAAGGAATGACGACACAGTATTATGCTTACTGCACAATAACTGCGCAGCCATATAACTTCTTTTATTCACCAATAAATGAATTAAGACGATCGTGTCCTATTAAGAAATCTTCTTTAAACTCTTGAACAACAGCACGTGCAGATTTTTCTTGCGTTAGCAAACCAACCCCCTGGCCAATCCAGTAGGTGGCCAATTCTTTAGCGCCAGATTGTCCTTTTTCAGCCTCACGATCAATCAAAGCTAGAGCAGGCTCACTGACCATGCTTTGCAATGGCATTGGCAACGGCTCTAATTCACTGCCTTCCCAAGCATCCGTCCAACCAGATCTCAACTGACGAGAATGCTTCCCTGTGCGAGAACGCGACCGAACTGTGTCGCTAGAACTCGCGGTAAGCATTTTCTCTTTCACAGTTTGGCTTGTTTCTGCATCAGAAGTAGTCAACCAAACGGAGGCTGTCCAAGCACCATCAGCACCCATCGCCATAGCAGCGGCCATTTGACGGCCCGTGACAATGCCACCCGCCGCTAAGATCGGTGTATCCCCAAAAGGCTGTATCGCTTGGTGAACTTCAGGAATGAGAACCATACTCGAAACTGATCCACAGTGGCCACCACCCTCAGTGCCAGAAACAACAAGAATATCGACGCCAGCCTGAACTTGACGAATTGCATGTTCTTTTGCACCAACAAGCGCCGCAACTTTAACACCATTTTCCTTACCCATATCGAGCATCCATTGCGGGGGCACACCAAGCGCGTTGGCAATTAATTTAATAGGATATGAAAAGGCCACTTCCAACAAACGTTGAGCACCCTCATCTCGCATATTCGTGCCCATGCTTGCGCCAAGCTTGGAAGGTTTTCGCAAATCTCCTGCATCTATTCCCTGCTTTTCTAAAATATCGGCCCGGAAGTCACGATATTCTTGGGGCACCATATCAGCCAACGTTTCAGCCGTTATGCCCTCTTCTGTCTTCCCAACCATTTTATTTGGTATCAAAACATCAACACCATATGGCTTTCCATCGCAATTCGCATCAATCCAGGCAAGCTCAACATCAAGCTCCTCAGGTGACATACCGACCGCGCCTAAAACACCCATGCCGCCAGCTTTTGAGACCTCAGCAACAACATTTCGACAGTGCGAAAACGCCACCAATGGAAACTCGATCCCCAGTAATTCGCAAATTTTCGAATTCATTATTCTTCCCTCCGACTTGGTTCAATAAAATTATGATTTATTCTTCATTTATTATGAAGATGCTTTGCGCTGACGCAATTTAAAAGTCGCTGACGCGGCAGCTATTTTAACACCATCAGCATTAAATAAATCCGCCTCAGAAAATGCAACAGAGCGTCCCAAACGCTTTAAACGCCCCTCACCTCTAAAAACACCCGGATAAGATGCTTCAAAAAAACTTGTTTTTAACTCCAAGGTCACATGTCCTGCATAGTCATCAGGATTATAGGAAAGCCGAATAACAACCCCGCATAGCGTATCCAAAAGAGTTGCAATAATGCCCCCATGGATAACCCCTTGAAAATTGACAAATACCTCTCCCAATGTGAATTGCATATCCACAACCTGACGTTCAGCATCATAGGCTATAACCTCACGGCCAATAAGCTCTCCAATTCCGCCGTCGCGAATAAGCTTAAAATCTTTTGGTAGATCGCGCATAAGAGCGTTACTTGACTTGGGTATAAGCATGATCTTCCATGCGCTTAATATAGTCATGGAAGGCGACGGCCGAAGGGTTAAATTTATGAGCAAGTTTTCCTAAGAAGGAGACAAATATATAGAAAACAATGTCTGCATATGTCGCACGATCTCCGCATAAATATTGTCTATGCTTTAGTTGCTCATTAAACCAAGCAACCCCCTCGTCTGCCATCATCAATGACGGTGCGGACAATTCTTCATGGATCGGAATGCGCCCTTCAAAAAAGGGAGCTCCTTTTCCATGCTGAAAGCCCAGCATCATAGGAGAAATAACTTTAATATCTGCCCGACGCATCCACATTCGTGTTTCCGCTCGCTCAAATGCATCTCGCCCCACAATGACTGGATCAGGATTAAGCTCTTCAAAATATTCAGCAATAGCAGTGACCTCACTTATAACACGACCATCGTCAAGCTGAAGACAAGGTAATTGCCCTGCAGGATTGATTTTTAAGAATGCGTCACTGCGATTTTCTTTATTGGCCATGTCAATATTAACAAATTCAACATCAATTTGTTTGATTGCAGCAAGGTTTTTTGCGACGCGCGGACCTGGCGCTCGTTCTGTAACAAAAAGTTTCATGAATTTTCCCCCTCAAGATTATTACTATTTTGACTTAAGCCATGCAGACCAGCAAGAACAATCTCTAAAACAGCTCAATATTGGCGGAATATCAACTTATAATACCGATTATATGGCAATAAAGGATTTGAACAAGCTATGCAGCAACCTGTTGACCATGCTAAGGTCTTTTTCATATTCGGACCTAAAGTACCATGCTAGAAATTGTACTGAGTTTGAAGTTCCGTTCGTTTTTATAGAAGGTCGATTGAACAAAAACATGCGTAAAGCCCGATTTCAAATTGGAGATATCGTCAAACATAGAATTTTCCCTTTTCGGGGCGTAATCTATGATGTTGACCCAGTCTTTGCAAATACCGAAGAATGGTGGCTTTCAATCCCTGCCGAGGTCCGCCCAATTAAAGACCAACCATTTTATCATTTATTTGCTGAAAATGACGAGACTTCCTATGTTGCCTATGTATCCGAACAAAATTTATTATATGATGACAGCAGCCAAGAATTGACCAATCCACAAATAAAAGATGTCTTCGATAAATTCGATGGGAAGCGTTATCATGTCCGCGACAGTCGAGTACATTAAAACAATTAAAACATATGTCCAGAAGCTAAAGACACGATGATAATTGGTTCTATTCAAAGATTTATTAGTCGGCTTATTATTAGCTATATTGAAAAGCCAATTCTGAATTATAAATCGGTTCAGTTTCTTCCTCTCGTAGATCTTGATAAGTGCTTACAGCCTGGCGACGTTTTGCTCGTTGAAGGTAATTTAA
>CBFHLW010000088.1:0-6483 GCA_965656805.1 Alphaproteobacteria bacterium | reverse complement strand
AAATTGCGCAAGAGTTGATTTCGCTACCAATTGGTTTGTTTTGTGGAGGTACACAACGCACCGCATTGGTAATCATGACCTTGTTTAAGATTAGGCCGTCATCTCGATGTTTGGCATAGATACCGCTTGAAAAACCATATTTTTCCAGCGTTGTGTAAAGCAGGTCTCCCGCATAATCTCCCGTAAAAGGTCGGCCGGTTCTATTTGCGCCGCTGACACCTGGCGCTAAGCCGACAATTAAAACCTCTGCATTAAGATCGCCAAAAGAACTGACGGCACCGTTAAACCAGTCAGGATACTGTTTTTTGTTTTGGTCGCGGAAGTCCACAAGGCGCGGGCAAAGCGTGCAATTTCTATTGGGTTCGGGTAAAAGACTGTCTGTCATTGTGTAACTCTTGTGAAAAGTTGATTTTTCGGAATCCTAAAGGATTGTAATATGATTTTGATTGCAATGGGAGGAAACCTTCCATTTAAGGGACTGAAGGTGGAGCAAACCTTCGAGCTTGCGTTGAATGCTATGCGTGATCAACAAATTACACCTTATCGATTATCTCGACTCTATCGTACTAAACCAATTGGGCCGGTCCAACCAGATTATGTTAATGCTGTCATTGCTGTGCAAAGTCCGAAGACACCCGTCGCTGTTTTGCGCATTTTACATGGTATTGAATATTTATTTGGGCGTCAGCGCCGCGAGGCATGGGGCGCGCGAACATTAGACCTCGATTTGCTCGATTGGCATGGTCAGGTTTGGGATGCGCCACTTCAGCTTCCGCACCCTCGCGCGATTCAACGTGCATTTGTACTCCTCCCACTGCGTGATATTGCACCAGGTTGGGTTTGTCCCAAAACAGGGACTGCTCTAGATGACTTAATCCAAGGGTTAGAGGTTAGTGAAAAAAAGGCTATTTTACCGCTTAATTAGCATTTTTCCTTGCATAATTGGTAGGATAACAATACAAGAAGCAAAGATACCTTTGTGCGAAGCAAAGGGGCTGTATATATGAGAGATCATATATTATTCTGGATTTCGAATTCTGAGGAGTTATTATGGCTCGGGTTACCGTTGAAGATTGCGTCGATAAGGTTCCTAACCGTTTTGAGTTAGTTTTGGTTTCAGCTCACCGCGCACGTGGCATGTCAGCGGGTGCTGCTCTGCTTGTCGATCGTGATAACGACAAGAACACAGTCGTTTCCTTACGCGAGATCGCTGAGGAAAAGCTTATCCCATCTGAAATTCGCGAAGACCTTGTTGCTTCTTTACAACGCAAAGTTGAGATAGATGAACCAGAAGAAGATGTAATTGTTCGCCCTGCCGCTCTTGGTGTAAACCCTGATGCTGGTGAAGATATGGCCGCGATGGATGAGGACGATATTCTCTCTGCATTGAAAGCTTTAGAAGAAGCAACGCCACGCGATAAGGGCGATGATTCGCGAGGCGGTTCATACGACTGAATGATGGGCCAGCTGCGAGATGGTGATATTTCGTCATGATGAGGCAGTTCGAGCTTGTTGATCGTGTTGTTAGTTACGAAGCTGGAGCTGACGAAGATCTTTTAAATCGCGCATATGTTTATGCCACCAAGATGCACGGAGATCAAAAGCGTGCATCTGGTGATCCTTATTTTTCACATCCTGTTGAAGTTGCCGGTATTTTAACGGAATTGCGTTTAGATTGCGCAACAATTGCTACAGGATTGTTGCATGACACGCTTGAAGACACTGAAGCAACATTTTCTGAAATCACCTCTATGTTTGGCGGGGAAATAGCCGAGCTTGTTAATGGTGTCACAAAACTCTCTAAGCTTGAAATTAATAGTGCGTCGCCATCGCAGGCGGAAAATTTTAGAAAACTTCTTTTAGCGACGGCAAATGATGTGCGTGTTTTATTGGTAAAACTCGCAGACCGTTTGCACACGCTGCGGACGCTTCATTTTATCACTTCACCCGAGAAGCGAGCAAGGATTGCTCAAGAAACATTAGATATTTATGCTCCACTTGCGGGCCGCATGGGGATGCAAAATTTTCGTGAGGAGCTTGAGGATTTATCGTTTAGCGAACTTAATCCTGAGGCCCGGAATACTGTTTTGCGTCGACTTGAAGAACTTGATGAAACCACAGGCGCAATTCTCGATGATATTGCTTATGAATTTCATAATATTTTAACGGAAATGGGCGTTTCGTGTAAGGTTGATGGGCGGCGCAAGCGGCCTTTCTCTATTTGGAGAAAAATGGAGAATAAATCCATCTCACTGGAGCAGTTATCGGATATTTATGGGTATCGGGTTATCGTTGAGAATGAGGATGCCTGTTACAAAGCGCTTGGGGTTTTGCACCGGACCTATCGTTTGGTTCCGGGTCGTTTTAAAGATTATATTTCAATGCCGAAGTTGAATAATTATCAATCATTACATACGACAGTCATTGGACCTAATAAGCAACGGGTTGAAATACAGATCCGATCACAAGACATGCACGCTGTGGCAGAGCAGGGCGTGGCAGCACACTGGGTCTATAAGGATATAAGCACAAAAGCACCAACGCGGATGGATCAAATAAATCCTTTTAACTGGTTACAAGATATGGTGAGCCAGTTAAAGACGGGAGAAACCGCTGAAGAGTTTATGGAAAACACCAAGCTTGAACTATTCACGGATCAAGTGTTTTGCTTTACACCTAAAGGTCGTCTTATTGCCTTGCCACGCGGTGCCACAGTTTTGGATTTTGCTTATGCTGTGCATACTCAAGTTGGTAATAGTTGCGCGGGGGCTCGGATTAATGGGCGTCAATTGCCTATACCAAGCGTTTTACACAATGGCGATGAAATCGAAATTATTCGGTCGGAGAAAAACTTACCGCGTCCCGTTTGGTTGCGGCACGTTGTAACGGGTAAAGCCCGCGCAGCTATCCGTAATGTTTTAAGAGAACAGGAAGAAGCTGGATTTGTTGAGCTTGGCCAACGTTTGGTTGAAAGCTTATTCGTTAGTGAGGGTTTAGAGTGCAAGCGCGAGTTCATTGAACGTGCTGTCGGCGTTTTAGGTTTAAACAGTTTAGCAAGATTATATGCTGAGGTTGGTCGTGGACGGCTTTCTGCAACGGAAGTTTTGGTTACCGCTTTTCCAGCCATGAAAAGAAAAGATCCGAAAGATAGAGATGTTCTTACCAAAGGACAGGACACTCAGCTCAGTGCACGTGCGGTTCCTGTTGGCAAATCTTTACAGGGCATGGCGATGAGCTTTGCTGAGGGATGTTTTCCACTCCCAGGTGATGCAATTATTGGCATTCTAACGCCCGAGGAAGGGTTAAAAATCTACCCAATGGAAGCACCTATATTAAGCGATTTCGAGGATCATGAAGAACGTTGGGTTGCCATGCATTGGGATATTGGTGATGGGGCGGATGCCCTTTTTGACTCGCGTTTGGACATGACACTTGTCGACAAGGCTGGCAGCTTGAGCATTGTCAGTCAAACATTGGCTGATTTTGATGCCAATATTACCAATTTATCGCTTTTCAAGCGGGATGAGACTTTCCATGATCTGGCGCTCGATATACAAGTAAGAGACGTGAATCATGCCAATCAAATTGTAAACGCCCTTCGCGCAAGTAGCGTTGTTACGCGTATTGAGCGGGTTGTTGCTGCGAAAGAGAAATAAATGGAACAAACTAGAGTTTTAAAAGAGTTTCGTGATGCGGGTGCTTTGCTTGAGGGACACTTCGTTTTATCTTCTGGGCTACATAGTCGGCAGTATCTGCAATGTGCGCGTGTGTTAATGGACACAAAGCGTAGCGCGAGGCTTTGTAAAGCATTGGCGCAGAAGATACGTGATACATTTGGCGATAAAATTAATTGTGTGGTTGCACCCGCTATGGGTGGCGTCATTGTTGGTTATGAAATGGGACGTCAGCTTGGTTTACCAACGATGTTTCTTGAGCGGGTGGACGGCGAATTTACATTGCGACGTGGATTTTCCTTAGATGAGAATAGCCGAGTTCTTATGGTGGAGGATATTGTAACGACTGGACTTTCTTCGCGTGAAGCCATTGCCTCGATTGGCAATTATGGCGCCCGTGTTGTTGGCGCCGCCTGCTTGATCGACCGGTCTAATGGGAAAGCCAAAATTGGTAAAAAACTAGTCCCCTTAACGAAGATGAAAGTTGAAACATTTTCAGCCAATAAGCTGCCAAAGGACCTCATTAATGTTCCTGCTGTAAAGCCGGGTAGTAGAGGTCTGAAATAATCTATGTTCAAACGTCGTAAACCTTTATCGGTTTTTAGCCGTATTCGTCAAAATCTCTGGCCCAAAAGAGGTTGGGTTCGTGCTTTTCGCTATTCTTGGCAGCGTATGCTTCGTATTGATGGGTCGGCGCATGCTGTTGCCCTTGGTTTAGCGGCGGGTGCTTTTGCGTCTATGACCCCTTTTCTTGGTTTTCATATTCTTGTTGGTGGCATTTTGGCTTGGGTTATGGGTGGAAATGTAATTGCCTCAGCAATCGGGACTTGGGTTGGAAATCCAATTACCTTTCCTTTTATATGGTTATCTACATTTGAATTCGGTCATATGATCCTCGGATCAGAGGCTAAGATGGCCGCTTTTGAAAGAGTGAGTTTTAGTGCGATCCGGGATCATCCCGCTGAGTTATGGTCACCGGTTATATTTCCAATGGCTGTAGGGGCTCTTCCTATTGGTATTGCTGTGGCAATATGTATTTATTATCCCAGTCGCGGGGCAATTAATTTATACCAACGCAACCGAGCTACGCGCATCAATCGCAAGAAGGATAACGAACCCAGCATAGGTAAGACGGAATAATGTTGAGGTTAGGATTAAACATAGATCATATCGCAACAGTTCGTAATGCGCGGGGTGAAAATTATCCCGATCCCATTAAAGGGGCTTTGATTGGGATTAATTCTGGTGTTGACGGCATTACGGCTCATTTACGTGAAGATCGAAGACATATTCAGGATGATGACCTTTTTCGATTAAAATCTTCAATAAATGTGCCGCTAAATTTTGAGATGGCTGCCACGCAAGAAATGCAATCCATTGCTGTTAATGTTATGCCTAATGCGGTTTGTTTGGTACCGGAAAAACGTGAGGAGGTCACGACAGAAGGTGGGCTTGATATTGTCGGCCATAAAACAGAGCTTGCAGAGTTTATTTTGCCGCTTAAAAATGCAGGCATTCGCGTCTCTCTTTTTGTTGACCCAGATGCCGCGCAATTAGAGGCCGCTCAAGCCATTGGAGCTGACATTGTTGAGCTACATACGGGCGCTTATTGTCATTTGATTAATAAAGAGCAAGACGCATCTTCGGAACTGATGCGCATTAAAACGGCCGCGCGCTTGGGGGCTCAGATAGGTTTGGAAGTGCACGCTGGGCATGGCATTTGTTATAAGTCTGTCTCAGAAATTGCAGCAATTCCAGAAATTATTGAACTTAATATTGGTCATTTCTTGATTGCTGAATCTATTTTCCTAGGGCTTGAGAATGCGGTAAGGAAAATGAAACAGCTAATGAGCGAGGCGCGTGCCTCGTGATTATTGGGCTTGGTAATGATTTAATTGATATTCGGCGCATTAAAAAAACGTTGGAGCGATATGGCGACCGTTTTATTGATAGAATTTACACACCGATTGAAAAAGAAAAGTCTGAGCGAAGGGCAAACAGAGCTGCATCTTATGCTAAGCGTTTCGCGGCAAAAGAGGCGTGTTCAAAAGCCTTAGGAACTGGTCTGCGTGCTGGTGTATTCTGGCGTGACATGGGGGTTGTCAATAAGCGTTCTGGGCAACCGACCATGCAGCTGACTAATGGTGCATTAACGCAGCTCCATCAAATCGTGCCAGACGGATATACTCCGCAAATTGATCTTACCATTACCGATGATTTTCCACTGGCGCAGGCAATTGTCATTATCTCCGCTATAAAAATAGAGCAAGGATCCGATGTCTGATAATAGAAAACAAAATAATGATGGTTTGTCTGAAACATTCAAAACAATATTATGGGCTGGTGTGCTTGTTTTGATTATCAGGTCTTTTATATTTCAGCCATACAATATCCCGTCTGGATCAATGAAGCCGACTTTGCTCATTGGTGACTATCTTATTGTAACAAAATTCAGCTATGGGTTTTCCAAGCACAGTATGCCTTTTAGTCCACCTCTCTTGTCTGGGCGTATTTTAGCCTCTCAACCAGAGCGTGGTGATGTTATCGTCTTTAAGTTACCTCGAGATAATTCAACCGATTATATTAAGCGTCTTATAGGCATGCCAGGTGATCGAATTATGGTGCGCGAAGGTATTCTTTATATTAATGGCACGGCGGTTAAACGTGAGCCTGTAGCACCTTTTATTGATCATGATAAAGCGGGTAGGGAGCGGTCGATAAATCAATATCGAGAAACACTCCCAAATGGCGTTACCTATTTGGTACTGGATGAGGATGAGCAATCCATCGCTGATAATACAATTGAGTT
>CBFHLW010000087.1:0-6594 GCA_965656805.1 Alphaproteobacteria bacterium | reverse complement strand
TTTTGAGCGATCGGCTGATTGGGGATGCGTAGGGCGATGGTTTCTAGTCCGGCACTTGCCAATAATGGAACAGGGCATTCTTTTTGACGTGGGACAACAATCGTAAGCGGGCCAGGCCAAAAACTTTTGGCAAGTGCATGGGCATGAGAGTCAAAAACCCCTAATTCTTGAGCTTGCTCAAGCGATGCGACGTGGCAAATAAGCGGGTTAAATTGGGGGCGGTTCTTTGCGGCATAAACGGCGGCAATCGCATCAACATCAAGACCGTTCGCAGCCAGCCCGTAAACGGTCTCTGTTGGCATAGCAATAAGGTTGGCCGCCTTTAAGAGCGCTACGCATTGCGCAATATGCCCCTTTGTTGGCGATAAGATGGTCAAGTTGGTAAACTCATCTTACTTTTTGGCAGCAGGTTTTGCGACAGGTTTCTTTGCAGCAGGTTTCTTTGCAGCAGGTTTCTTTGCGGCAGGTTTTGCGGCAGGTTTTGCTGTGCGCTTTTGGGTTGCCGGTTTTTTAGCAGCTATCACTTTTTTTGCCGGCGTTGCTTTGGCTGGCGTTGCTTTGGCTGGCGCTGCTTTGGCTGGCGCTGCTGATTTTTTAGTTGAGCTTTGCTTATTTGGAGCTGCCGCGTGCGTGTCCTCAGGGCGTGGCACAAGATTACGCGAGTCTTTTTTGCTACGGCGTGTCATCATATTTTCAGGTAAAATACGCATTGCCAGAGCGGTTAATTTGTAGACCCAACCACTAATGATGACAGGTCCTTTGCCCGCTTCAACAGCTTCATGGGCATCGCGGACAATACGCGGGCCTGTCAGCCATACAAAGCGTGGTAATTTATTCATGGTTTCACGGTTGCCAGCGACGTCATGAAATTCGCTATAGGTAAATCCTGGACATATTGAAACAATATTGACGCCTGTTCCGCGATATTCAATATCTAGGCTTTGGCTGAAGCGGTTTACAAATGACTTAACGGCTGAGTAGAGCGTAGCGCCCGCTGAGCCATTGAGATAAGCCGCGGCGGAGGCGATATTCACGATGCGTCCAAAGCCGCGCTTTGCCATGTCAGGCCCAAAAATATGGGTAAATTCGGCAACGGCCGTGACCATAACTTGAATCATGTCGCGTTCGACATCCCACCGCACATCGCGAAAATAGCCAGGAACGCTATAACCAGCATTATTGACGAGGTAATCCACACGCAGTCCCGCGGCTTCAATTTTATCGGCAATACGGCGGGGTGCTTTTGGGTCGGCTAGGTCATCTGGAAAACAGGTTACCTCAATGCCAAAAGCCTGTGTGAGTTCATCTTTTAGCTCATTTAGCCTGTCTACGCGCCGCGCTGTCAGAATAAGGTTATAGCCACGAGAAGCGAGTAAACGCGCATAATCGCGCCCGATACCTGCTGAAGCGCCCGTGATAAAGGCTGTGTGATTTTGCGACATGATGACCTCTCTTATGCAGATTGTCTGATGCGGATTGTTCCGCACTCGAAATAGGGTTAGCATAAGCCACAGACAATTTAGGTTCAATGCCCGAGTGCATGCGCTTTACAAATAGTATGTTTATGACCAATGGATAAATAAAACGGGCTTTGAGTAAATGAAGAGGAATTAATATGTCGGCGACCACTACAGCGGGTGCTTCTGCGCATGGGCTTGTTTATGCATTTGAGAATGCTCCTGGTGTTGATGAGCGCGTGGAGCTGGCGCCCGGCGTTTATTGGCTAAGAATGCCATTTGAGTTTGGCATTAATCATATTAATTTGTGGCTGCTTGAAGACGATGACGGTTGGGCGGTTATTGATACAGGTTTTGATCGCGATAGTATTCGCCGCATTTGGGAAGATTGGATTACCCGCTTTCTTGATGGAAAACCCATAAAGCGGGTTATTGGGACGCATATGCACCCTGATCATATTGGATTAGCAGGTTGGCTGGTCGATAAATATGATGCTGAGTTTTATATGTCACGAACGGACTATTTGTTAGGTCGGGCGATGGCCGGGGATACAGGCAAAAAAGCACCCGAAGCAGGTGTGCGATTTTATCGGGCGGCTGGGTTTGATGAGCAAGCGCTTGCGCGCTATCGAGAGCGCTTTGGAAGCTTTGGCGATTATATTTACCCTTTGCCACAGTCCTATCATCGCATGTCACAAGATGATCATATTCAAATAGGCAAATATACTTGGCGTGTTGAAGTGGGGCGGGGGCATACGCCAGAGCATGTGTGTCTATATTGTGCTGAGCTCAATATGTTGATAGCAGGCGACCAAATTTTGCCGAAAATTTCGTCTAATGTATCCTTATTCCCGACCGAACCCAACGCTAACCCACTTCAGGACTGGATTGATAGTTGCTGGCGGTTGCAGGACGCTTTGCCTGAAGATTGCTTGGTTTTACCAGCCCATAATGACCCGTTTTATGGCGCGCATAAAAGATTGCAATCGCTCATTGATTCCCATGAAAATGCTTTAATGCGTTTGGTCGAAATTTGTGAGGAACCGCGGCGGGCTGTTGATCAAGAGGTTTTTTCTATTTTGTTTAAGCGCAAGATAAATGGTGACAACTTCTCCATGGCAACAGGAGAGAGTTTGGCACATTTAATGTGCCTTGTTCATCGCGGAATTCTATCGCGTCACGTGGATGATTCTGGTGTGGCCTGGTATCAAAAAGTAAATTAAAAATACGAATATTAATTTAACGGAGACATGCGTTATGGCAAAAGATGAAAAATGGTCAGCCGACATTGCTGCTCTTAGCTTTGAAGAGGCGATGCGTGCACTCGAAGACATCGTCAATCGCTTGGAGGCGGGCGATGTGGCGCTTGAAGAGTCTATTGAAATTTATCAGCGCGGAAGCCAACTGCGCGCTTTTTGTGAAGATAAGTTAAAATCAGCCCAAACTAAAATCGAAAAAATTACCGGTAATGGCTCAAGCACAGCCCCATTAGATATTGATGAGTAAGCCGATTATACGGAGCGTGTAGCGGTCGATCATGTCGCAATCTGATTTCTCACATTTATTGTCTGATGCTGCCAGTAAAGTGGATGCAACTCTCCAAGATATTTTGCAAGGGCCAGATGTCGCGCATGCAGGTTTGGCAAGCGCTATGTCTTATGCCGCATTAGATGGCGGAAAACGCCTGCGCGCTTTTTTGTGTTTGGCGACAGCAGATATATTTTCAGCCCCTATCGGCAATGCCTTGCGTGTTGCATCGGCCATTGAGGCGGTTCATGCTTATTCCTTAATCCATGATGATTTGCCCTGTATGGATGATGATGATATGCGGCGCGGTAAACCGAGCTTGCACAAGGCAACCGATGAGGCAACTGCGGTTCTGGCGGGTGACGGGCTTTTGACGCTCGCTTTTGCTATTTTAAGCGATCACGCCACGGCCACTGATGCAGAAACGCGCCTTTCGCTTGTGGCTGGTCTTGCCCATGCCGCGGGCGCTGCGGGCATGGTTGCTGGTCAAGCTTATGATATGGATAATGATGCATTAAAAGATGCCGCGATGCTCTTAAAAGTACATCAGCTAAAAACAGGTGCGTTGATCCGGTTTAGTGTCGAAGCTGGCGCTCTTATTGCGGGAGCTGATGATCTTGCCCGCAAGCAACTCATATCCTATGCAGAGAATTTGGGACTAGCCTTTCAAATTATTGATGATGTGCTGGATGTAACTGGCGAAGAAGAGAAAATAGGTAAAAGTACGGGGAAAGACCAAGCAAGTGATAAGCTGACATTCGTTTCTGTATACGGGGTGGCGGGCGCCAAAGAGCACGCTGCGCGCTATGCTACGCAAGCGCTTGAGGATATTGCTATTTTTGGCGCTAGAGCTGAGCCACTTAGACAAGCTGTCGCATTTGTTATTGAGCGTGAAAGCTGATAGAACATCTACAGTTTTTAGGAGTCTCAGCGGAATGCCTGACTGTTTAACACCTTTGCTTGATAAAATAACAATTCCCTCAGATTTGCGGGCATTGGATAAGTCAGATTTGCGTCAACTCGCAGATGAATTGCGCGCTGAAACCATTGCCGCTGTCTCTGAAACAGGCGGTCATTTAGGTGCAGGGCTTGGTGTTGTTGAGCTTACTGTTGCCCTTCATTATGTCTTTAACACACCCGATGATCGCTTGATTTGGGATGTTGGGCACCAGTGTTATCCGCACAAAATTTTAACTGGGCGTCGCGATCGTATGCGCACCATTCGCCAAGGCGGTGGGCTAGCAGGTTTTACAAAGCGCGGTGAAAGCGAATATGACCCATTTGGAGCGGGGCATAGCTCGACATCAATCTCGGCTGGGCTAGGCATGGCTGTTGCCCGTGACCTAATAGGGCAAGATAACCATGTGGTTGCTGTCATTGGCGATGGCGCGATGAGTGCCGGCATGGCTTATGAAGCAATGAACAATGCGGGTGCTCGCGGTGAGCGTTTAACCGTTATTCTCAACGATAATGATATGTCGATTGCCCCACCTGTTGGCGCAATGAGTGCTTATTTAGCGCGCTTAATTTCAGGTGGCGCTTATCGTTCTATTCGAAATGTCGCCAAAGATGTTCTAAAGCATTTCCCAGATAGTGTAGAAGAGGCCGCCCGCCGTTTTGAAGAATATGCGCGGGGCATGGCAACTGGTGGAACGCTTTTTGAAGAATTAGGCTTTTACTATGTTGGGCCCATTGATGGTCATAATTTGGATCATCTTATTCCGATTTTAAAAAATGTTCGCGAAGCGACAGATGGCCCCGTTTTACTTCATGTGGTCACCCAAAAAGGCAAAGGCTATGGGCCTGCAGAAGCATCAGATGATAAATATCATGGTGTATCTAAATTTAATATTGTAACGGGTGAGCAGAAAAAAACCATTGCCTCTGCGCCAAGCTATACGTCTGTTTTTGCCAAGGCCTTAATCGCTGAAGCTGAATGCGACGATAAGATTGTTGGTATAACGGCAGCTATGCCTTCAGGTACGGGGATTGATAAGTTTGCTGAGGCGTTTCCAACGCGTAGTTTTGATGTGGGTATTGCTGAGCAGCACGCTGTTACATTTGCCGCCGGCTTAGCCAGCGAAGGTATGCGCCCCTTTTGTGCAATATACTCCACCTTTCTGCAGCGCGCCTATGACCAAGTTGTTCACGATGTTGCTATTCAAAAATTACCCGTCCGCTTCATCATAGACCGTGCGGGCTTGGTTGGTGCTGATGGGCCAACCCATGCCGGCGCATATGATAACGCCTTTATGGGGGCTTTGCCGGGCATGGTGTTAATGGCACCTTCTGATGAAGCAGAGTTAATGCATATGGTTGCAACGCAGGTGGCGATTGATGATCGCCCGAGCGCTGTGCGGTTTCCCCGCGGTGAAGGACTGGGTATTGAGTTACCGGCGCGTGGGGTTGCCCTTGAGATTGGGAAAGGCCGTATCATTCGTGAAGGTAATCATGTTTGTTTGCTCAGCTATGGCACGCGTCTGGCAGAAGCATTGAAGGCAGCCGATCAGCTAGATGCTATGGGCTATTCCACAAGTGTCGTTGATGCTCGCTTTATGAAACCACTCGACGAAGATTTGCTACGGCGCCTTGCAGGTGCTCATGAATTGATTGTGTCTGTAGAAGAGGGCAGCATGGGTGGGTTTGGCGCGCATGTTATGCAGTTTATGCATAATGATGGATTACTTGATATGGGCCCGAAATTCCGCGCATTTACTTTGCCGGATACTTTTATCGATCATAATACGCCAAGCGTTATGTATGATTTAGCAGCCCTTAATGCGACCCAAATTGTTGCGCGTGTTATGGATATTATTCAGCCCTCACGCGCTCAAACGATCGACTTGAAGCCAGTTTTGAAAAAGTGAATGACGCACGAAAACGATTAGACGTTTTTTTGGTGGATGCGGGGTTTTGTGACACGCGCGCCAAAGCCAGTGCTGCTATCAAGGCTGGCCGTGTTAGCGTCGATGGGCGAGTGGCAAAACGTCCGGCGCAGATGGTTCTTGAATCCTCGGATATTAAGGTTGAGGGGCCTGCATCCCCCTATGTTTCCCGTGGGGGGTTAAAGCTTGCGCATGCTCTTACCGCTTTTGGTTTGAGCCCGAATAATAAAACTATCATTGATATAGGCGCGTCAACAGGCGGTTTTTGTGATGTTTTGTTGCAAAATGGAGCGTCTCAAATATATGCAGTTGACGTTGGGCATGGGCAATTACACCCATCTCTTGTCGCCGATGATCGGATTATAAATTTAGAGGGTGTGAATGCGCGTTATTTATCTCGCGAACACATCCCCTTAAATGCGGACGCACTTGTGTGCGATGCAAGTTTTATTAGCTTACGGTTGGTTATCGAGCCGGCTTTGGCTTTTTTGACAGCGCCAGCATGGGTCATTCTGTTGATCAAGCCCCAATTCGAGGTAGGAAAAAAGGGGCTTGGTAAAAAGGGGGTGGTGAGTGACCCCGCCCTTCAGGCGCAAACTTGTGACGCGTTTTCACAGTGGTTCTCAACTATTGCGCCATGCTGGACCCAGCTCGGCATTTGTGAAAGCCCGATCACGGGGCCACAGGGCAATCGCGAGTTTTTATTTGCGGCGCATTTACCTGGC
>CBFHLW010000086.1:0-6601 GCA_965656805.1 Alphaproteobacteria bacterium | reverse complement strand
CCTATCATGGTCCTGATATTCGTACGAAGAACAAAGACCGTGACCACGTATCAGTGAGTGTGTCTTACGCATTCTAATTGATCTTGATGAAGAGAGCGTCTTCTGGCGCTCTCTTCTAAAGACAACGTAATTATTTCTGTTGGAGGAAAATTAACATGAAAACCAAGATACTACTTCCGGCCTTAGCGTTGAGCCTTATGACAGGCACAGCCTTTGGTAAAGTGCCGGAGCAGGTTGTCAATCGCATAGGCGTTGACTTGACAACCACTGGTGCTGAAAAGGCTGGCTCTGGTGAAGTACCAGCATGGTCAGCAAGCAATAGAATTGATGGGGCAAAATACCTAGCGAATTATGACGGCAATGCTTTGCCAGACCCATTCGCATCTGACCCGATTAAATACACAATCGATTCTTCAAATGCAGCGCAATATGATGCGGTCTTGACGGAAGGTCAAAAGCAAATGCTTAAGACTTACCCGAGCACATATAAAATCAACGTCTATGAAGGTCGCCGCACATGTGTTGTAAAAGATGCAGTAGCAGAGGCTGTCGGTGAACTTGTCGATGGTGGTAATGGTATTTCTGAAGCAATTATGGCTTCACCATTCCCAATTCCAAATAGTGGTCTTGAAATTATTTGGAACCACACGCTTCGTTATCGTGGTGCCCGTCTTGCTCGTGAGTTCAATCAAACGACACTGACTGCAGATGGTGACTTTACACTGACCTTCACCAAAGATGAGATCACCTTCCCTTATTCGTTTGCTGAAAATAAACGAGCGGAAGATTTGGACAATATCTCAATCTACTTCGTGGCTCACACAGACGCCCCAGCGCGTTTTGCGGGTAACGTTGTTTTGGTGCACGAAACGCTAAATATGGCTCTTGAGGGACGTAAAGCTTGGACATATAGCCCAGGTACACGTCGCGTTCGTCGTGCGCCAAACATTGCTTATGATAACCCACTCACCAATGGTGATGGTATGGGGACCTCTGACCAATATGATGGTTACAACGGCGCCCCAGACCGCTATGACTGGATGGTTGTTGGTAAGCAAGCTAAACTCTCTCAGCAAAACAACTATAAAGCTGTTTTGACACCCTATGATGAGTTGCTCGCACCAGGTCACTCTAACCCAGACGCGCATCGTTATGAGGTTCGTCGTCAGTGGGTTGTCGAGGGTAATCTGAAGTCAACTGCACGTCACATCTACGCAAAACGCGTCATGCGTCTTGATGAAGATAGCTGGCAGTTAACAGCTGCTGAAATGTATGATGGTCGTGGTGAGCTATGGCGTGTGCAGGAAATTGGTCAAGGTGTTGACTATCGTCCAAACGCAGGTCAGTGCTTCACAATGGGCGGTGAGTTCATTTATGACACACTTGCCGGCCGTTACATTGGTATTGCTATGAAGTCTGGTCGTCCTGCGAACCAAGTGGACGAGAATCTGGAATATTTGACAGAGGAATACTTCACACCTGCGAACGTTCGTCGTTTGGGTCGTTAATCGGCACACGATCGATCGCAACGTTGCGGCATAATGGAAAGGGTGGGCTTCGGCTCACCCTTTTTTATTTGCTCATTTCTCTCTCATAATATGATTGGTCATGTCGTGAGTGATTAATTGTGTCGAGACTTCTCATCACCAAGCCTGTCCAGATGTTTATATCTGTGACCTCTATGCTGACTATATTATTAGCTTTATGAGAGGGGGGCGTTATAAATATTGGCGTCGATAAAACGCGAAGGCCGCTTCCTTTAGCCTGCTATTCACCAATCTTATATATGGTTTATATGTTAAGAAATATGAGACCTATAGGCTTTAGCCATGGTTTTATGTTGCCATTTAACACGGAGATTGCTTAGACTGCGGAGGATTTAATGGGGTTTGAAATGAATAAGCATAGGGTTATTTTTTCAGGATTAGTCATATTCTCTTTGTCGATACCAGGCGTTTTTGCGAAAGTGCCTGAGGTTCAGATTGAACGTTTAGAGCAAGATTTAACACCTCTTGGCTCTCAACGCAGTGGCAATGCCGATGGGTCTATTCCGGCGTGGACTGGCGGTTTATCCAAACCTCCTGCGCATGTAACCGTGGTAAAGGGAGAGCATTTGCCAGACCCCTATGCCGAGGATAAACCTATGTTTAGGGTCGATGCGACAAATATGATCCAATATAAAGATTATTTAACAGTCGGCCAAATGGCGCTCATGGAGCGCTTTCCAACCTATTTTATGGATGTCTATCCAACGCGTCGCAGTTGTGCCTTGCCCGATCATGTTTATAAAGCCTCCGTGCATAATGCGCGTGTGGGTGAATTGGTGGCTGATGGTAATGGTGTATCAAAAGCTATTATGTCCGTTCCTTTTCCTATCGCAAATAATGCGCTTGAAATGATCTGGAACCATACGCTTCGTTATCGCGGCTTTAAGTTGCAGCGTGCTTTTACTGCTATTCCAGTTAATCAGTCCGGGGATTACTATCAAATAACTGTTGAGGATGACGCCATTTTTCGGTGGTCCGACCCGCGCTATAAGGCTGCAGAGGATCTTGATAATGTCTCTATTCTCTATTTATTAGAAGTCACGGCGCCGGCCCGCCAGGCTGGATATGTTGTGCTTGTTCATGAAAGCTTAAACATGGCCGTCGAGGCGCGCAACGCGTGGACCTATAGTCCGGGCATGCGCCGGGTAAGACGGGCCCCAACGATCGCGTATGACAATCCGGGCACCAATTCAGACGGCATTACAACCTCAGACAGTTATGGCGGATTTAATGGTGCGCCTGATCGCTTCTTATGGACTGTGCGTGGGCGTAGTGAAAAATTCATCAATTATAATAGCTACCGGTCGGTATTTGCTAAATATGCTGATTATATTGGTCCTGAACACGTGAATCCCGAATTTCAGCGCTATGAGCGCCACCGGGTCTGGGAGATCGAAGCCAATTTGAACCCAGATTATCGTCATGTCTACGCCAAGCGGGTTTTCTATATCAATGAAGACAGTCACGGAATTGTTGCAACTGAAGTCTATGATGGGCGAGGTGAACTCTGGCGCGTACAGCAACTGGGCTCCGGGGTTCAGTATGAAGTACCAATCTGCGGCTCTGGGGGGGAAACCATCTATGATCTGATGGTTGGGCGTTATCTTGCCATTGGTCTGACCAATGAAGAAGGGCCAATTAACTTTAATGCGAACCATTTAAACCCAGACCGCTATACACCGTCTAATATCAGGCGCTTAGGACGGTAATTGGTCGTATTATTCATATAAATGGGTGCTTGAAAGAGCGCGCACAACTGACTATGGTTTAAACCATAAGGTGGACGTACCACTTGTTTTTGGGAGAACATAAATGAAGAATTGTTGGGTTATTGTGGCCGCTTTCGGGGTTGGCCTTGCGTCGTTCATGCCATCTGTGCAGGCTTTGGAGCCATATGAACAAGCCATGAAAAGCGACCTTGCTAAAGAGGCCTTGTTACTTGATGTGGTTACTGTTGGTTCTAATACGATTGCAGTCGGCGAGTATGGTCATGTTATTATTAGCCCAGATAATGGTGCGACATGGATCCAAGCCGCTGATGTTCCAACGCGTAATACATTAACAAGCGTTTCCTTTTTCGATGATAAAAATGGTTTGGCCGTTGGCCATGACATGACCATCCTCAGAACAGAAGATGGAGGTAATACTTGGGAGCTTGCATATAATGATCGTGAGATTGAACTCCCGTTATTGGCTGTTTATTACGTCAATAAAGATAAAGCGCTCGCTTTTGGGGCTTTTTCAGAAGTGCTGGAAAGTAACGATGGTGGACAGTCTTGGGAGTCGCGCAGGTTAAGTGATGACGCGGAAGATGACTTCCACCTCAATGATGCCTTTAAGGGCGCTTCTGGTGATATTTTTGTCCCCGCTGAATTTGGTAATGTCTATCGTTCACAAGATGACGGTAAAAGTTTTGAGGCCCTTACAACGCCATATGAGGGATCATTCTGGGGTGGTATGTCACTTAGTAATAAAGACATTCTTGTCTGGGGTATGCGTGGAAATGCATTTGTCTCTTCAGACAATGGTGAAAGCTGGAGCAAGGTTGTAACAAACACTGATCGCTCAATTTCAGGTGGTGCGCAACTTTCTGATGGACACATTATTCTTGCTGGTTTATCTGGTTTGGTTCTTGAGAGTGTCGATGGCGGAAAAACATTTACGGAGTTTGTGCGTCCTGACCGTTTAAGCTTTGCGCAAGTTTCACCTGGACCAGATTTGAAAAATGTCATTTTGTATGGCGACTCGGGTGTGCGTATGCATGCGCTAGGAAAATAAACCTTATATTTTCGGGCTAATAACGGCCCATCGTATAATGTTTATAGAATAAGTAAGAAAGGCTGCAGAGAAAACCCTGCAGCTTTTTTTATGCTAATATGTAAGCGTTATTAAGCCTTAAGAAGACGTAGGAGGGGTTATGAGCGACGATCATATTCAATTAGATATCGAGGACGCCATTGCTTTTGTAACAGTTGATACTGGAGACGGTCTTAACAGTTTTAGCGCTGAGCGCATGCGCCGGCTCACCGCTATTGCACAGTCTTTGCGCGGCAATACAGATGTGCATGCAATTGTGTTAACGGGTAAAAATAATTTTGGCGCAGGGGTGGACTTGAAGGATCCAGAATTATGGAAAACTGGGAATACACGATTACAACAAAGGCAGGTGATGGCACTTGGCCCAGATTTGTGTGCGGCGTGGGAAGCGCTTGAGCAAGTTACGATTTGCGCAATTGAGGGTTTCTGTATTGGCGGTGCAATGGCTTTAGCGGTTGCTTGCGATTGGCGGGTCATGGGACAGAGCGCTTATTTTAGCCTTCCTGAGGTGCCGCTTGGTATGAATATGAGTTGGCAGAGTAACCCTCGTATTGTTGCTTTGATTGGTTTGTCGCGCGCAAAAGAGCTTGTGATCCTCGGCGAGCGCTGTAATGCAGAAAAAGCACTGCGCTATGGTTTGATCGAGGATATTGTCGCTGATGGTGAAACACTGGCCTGGGCTCGGACGCGGGCGGAGAAGGTTGCCGCCTTGCCACCGCTATCGGTACGTATGTCAAAACAGGCTTTGAATGCGAGTGCGACAGCGTTAAATTACACAGCTTCTTTTATGGACCGTGATCAGTTTGCTTTTACTGCAGGCTCTAATGATCAAAAAGAAGCTTTAAGAGCTTTTCGTGAGAAACGAACACCAAATTTTACTGGTGATTGATCGACGAGGCATATAACATGCTGGAAATTATCAGTTTTCATAAAGGGGAAGTCCTATGCGGGTAAAGGGAAAAATGGCATTTGTTACGGGCGGCGCTTCTGGCTTGGGCCGTGCCTCAGCGCTCATGTTAGCGCGCGAGGGCGCCAAAGTTAGTGTAACAGACATTAACGAAGAGGGTGCTCGTGCGGTTGCCGCAGAAATTAATGAGATTAATCCAGGTGCTGGTTTCTCTTTTGCCCACGACGTCACCAGTGAAAGCCAATGGCAAACGACTTTACAACAAGCCCATGATGCGATGGGCGGTTTAAATGTCCTGCTCAATAATGCAGGCATTGGCGGTGGCTCAACGGTTGAAGACACAGATTTCGAAACTTGGAAAAAAGTGCATGCGGTTGACGTCGATAGTGTGTTTCTAGGTTGTAAATATGCCATTCCACTTATGCGTGAACATGCGCCAGGTTCGATTATCAATATTTCGTCGATTGCAGGTTTAATTGCTGGCCATAATATGGCCGCTTATAATTCTGCAAAGGCTGGTGTTTGGTTGCTAAGCAAGTCAGTTGCATTACACTGCGCTAAGCGCGGCTACAGAATTCGGAGCAATTCAATTCACCCTACTTTTATTGATACGCCTATCCTTGATGGCATGGCTGGCGTGAACGGGCGTGATGAATTATTGACCAAGCTTTCCCGTCAGGTCCCATTGGGCGAAGTAGGTGACCCCAATGACGTCGCTTACGCAGTTCTCTATTTAGCCAGTGACGAGAGTAAATTCATGACCGGCGCCGAGCTTAAGCTCGATGGCGGCATCTCAGCAATGTAGTTATGTTATTTAATTAAGCTTCGAGGTCTTTGTTATGGGTATAACCCTTTTTAAGACACCACTTCTGTCGCCTGTGATGCGGGTTATTTCTCATCTTATTCTAAGGGCGATGGGCTGGCGTTGTATTGGCGCCGTTCCCCCCGACGTTAAGAAGTGCATTATGGTTGTGGCACCCCATACATCCAATTGGGATTTCGCTTATTTCGTATTGGCCGTCTTTGATTTTAAGTTGGATTTGCGGGTGCTTATCAAACACACATTGTTTGTTGGCCCCTTAGGTTGGTTCTTGCGTTACTGCGGCGCTATTCCTGTTGATCGGCGATCTGCTGGTGCGCGCGTTCGTAAATTATCGGAGATGATGGAACAAAGTGAGCGCTTTGTCTTATTGATTACACCCGAAGGCACGCGGAGCGCCACCAGGAATTGGAAAACAGGATTTTATCATATGGCCCAGGAAGCTAATGTGCCAATTGTGGTAACATATATTGATACGCGCACGAAGCAAATAGGCATTGATCACCTTAT
>CBFHLW010000085.1:0-6636 GCA_965656805.1 Alphaproteobacteria bacterium | reverse complement strand
CGGAGGTAAACATCGCATCTCGGAATTTATCCCAGTGCCCAGACATTTCCCATAACTTCCGATCCACAAGTTGCGGTGTACGAACCTCACCATAATCATGGCGCTCTAGTTTCCGGCGCAAATAAGTCTCAACGGTACGATAGAGCGTCCAACCTTTTTCATGCCAAAAAACCATGCCTTGTGCTTCTTCCTGAAAATGAAATAAATCCATTTCCTTGCCAATGCGGCGATGATCACGCCTTTCGGCCTCTTCAAGCATAGTCAAGTAATTGCTCAGCTCTTGTTCCGTAGCCCAGCACGTTCCATAAATACGCTGAAGCATTTCATTATTGCTGTCGCCACGCCAATATGCCCCAGCCAATTTCGTCAACTTAAAGGCTTTGCCCAACATACCTGTTGATGGCAAATGAGGTCCACGACATAAATCTTTCCAATTCCCTTGGCGATAAACGCTCACAGCTTCACCGGCTGGAATCGATCCAATTATTTCGGCCTTATAAGCCTCACCAATATCTTTAAAATGAGCGATTGCTTCATCGCGATCCCATTCCTCGCGTATAATGGCCTCATTTCTGTCAACAATTTCGCGCATACGTTGTTCGATGGCCTCAAGATCATTTAGGCTAAATGGCTCAGGCCGGGCAAAATCATAATAAAAACCGTTATCAATAACCGGTCCAATGGTTACCTGTGTTCCTGGAAACAACTCCTGAACCGCTTCGGCTAAAACATGAGCGCAATCATGACGCAAAAGTGACAATCCATCTGCAGAATTTGCTGTGACGACTTCAATTTGAGCATCCCGATCAATCACGGTTACCAAATCGCAAACAACACCATCTAGCTTAATAGCCAATGCTTTTTTGGCAAGCGAAGGGGCAATTGACTTTGCGAACTCTAGGCCAGTCAGAGCATCCTCATATTGACGTTGGGCACCATCAGGTAAGGTTAAATTTATCATATCAGCTTTCACTATCTAATTTTTGGGCTTGCACTCTCCAAGGTGCATACCAAGCTCCGATCAAAATCTCAACAGGCACGGGATCATAACCATGACAAGCGCCAAGCCGTTTAAAAGGATGACACTTTGATAATCGCTTCAGACTGAGCCAGAAGCCATACCATGCACCATGTCGCTTTATCGCGTCAAAGGTATATTCCGAACATGTCGGCAAAAAGCGACATGAGGGCGGTAATAAAGGAGATATACAGTAACGGTAAATGATAACGGGTACCAAAAGCAAATAACGCATAAATTTAAACCCCAAGTTGGGCTAAACAATCTTCGACCGCATCAAAGACAAGCAGTGTCGAGGCATGGCGTGCTGAATAAGTCCGCACACCTTCTAAGAGAGATAGATCAGCCCACCTCCCTGTTGGGACAGGCCCATTCTCTTTGAGCATTAATCGCATTATACGCGCAACATCATGAAACTCTTGAGGAGAGCAACCTTTTATATGTTGGGCGACGATTGCCGCACTGGTTTGCCCTAAAGCGCAAGCAGAAAGCCGCTGAGCAAAAGCACTAATATGACCATTCTGGTCGAGAGATAAATCCACACTGATCTCTGAGCCGCATAGTTTAGAGACCGCAGTTGCCCGCGCCTGCGCATCAGATAATTCACCAATATGAGAAATATTAGCCGTTACCGCGAGTAGCTTTTTTGTATAGAGCTCATCGAGCATTAAATTCATACCTATTTCTAATCACGACCTAGCCACACGCCAGATTGTGCCATTGGGTGTGTCTTCAATCGCAACGCCCATTTGGGTTAACTTATCACGCGCGATATCGGCCGCAGCATAATCTTTCGCTAGCCGCGCAGTATTTCGTTCTTCAATCAGAGCATCAACAACTGCAACGTTAATATCCGTCGCCCGCGCCTGAAACCATTCATCTGGTGACTGTTGTAAAATGCCCAGCAGCGCGCCAGCAGATAATAATTCCGCCCGCCCTTCTGGCGTATCCACATTTTTAGATAGCTCTGACAAAGCTGCAAGCGCTTTAGGGGTGTTTAAGTCATCACATAAAGCCTCCATAACCTTTGCTGGAACAGCTGGGCTTAAGGCACGCGCGGCTTGCGTCATCTCACTATTATCGCGCAAAAGGCTATATAAGCGATTAAGCATGCTTGCGCTTTGATCTAAAAGTGTATCAGTAAAATCAATAGGCTGGCGATAATGTCCTTGAAGCAAAGCTAAGCGAATAACTTCCCCAGGATGGTCAGCAATAATTTCATCAATGAGTTTAATATTGCCCCGCGATTTAGACATCTTCTCACCATCTAAATTCAACATGCCATTATGAAGCCAGAATTGAGCAATTTCTTGCCCATGGGCACACCGGCTTTGAGCGCATTCATTTTCATGATGTGGAAACTGCAAATCAATTCCGCCAGCATGAATATCGATTGTTTCTCCAAAATGTTCAGCAATCATCGCAGAACATTCAATGTGCCAGCCGGGTCGACCACGACCAGGCGCAGCGCCAAATGGGCTATCCCAGCCAGGCAAATCAATAGATGAAGGTTTCCAAAGCACAAAGTCTTCTGGGTTTTTCTTATAAGGCGCAATATCAACGCGCGCCCCAGCAATCATATCATCGCGGTTCCGCCGAGCCAGTGATCCGTAATCGGGATCTGACGACACATCAAATAAAACATGTCCTTCCGCTTCATAAGCGTGGCCTTTGCTGATTAAAGTAAGGATCATAGACTGAATGGCTTCAATATGATCAGTTGCAAAAGGCTCAATATCAGGGGGTAAAACACCTAAAACACCAATATCTTCATGATATTTATGCGTATATCGTTCAGATATGACCGAAATATTCTGCCCTTCTTCGCGGGACTTATTATTAATTTTATCGTCAATATCTGTAATATTTCTGGCGTATGTCACTTTAGGGAATAAAGCACGCAAAAGCCTTACAAGCACATCAAATACGACAGCTGGGCGGGCATTACCGATATGGGCTGGCCCATAAACAGTCGGACCACACACATAAATACTGACATGCTCAGGATTAAGTGGTTCAAAAACCTGCTTTTCCCGCACACGATTATTATAGAGATAAAGTTTCATAATCGGCACATTACCTTGCATCTAGCCTATTCGCAATCGTCATAATGGTCGCCAAAAATGATTTTCTGCCTCCCATTTTTTAATTAACCATAAGGAACTCAATAATAATTTTTTTGTTCATCACCCGCAAAACTTCTGAGCGATCCTTGACCCATTGGGTGATAGACCCTATTTAGTTAATGTAAGTTTTCTCGCTAATGTGTTCGCATTTGTGCAAAGCGTTATGCGTATTTAGAGTAATCGCAATCATCGTTAAAGATGTCATACATCTTAAGAGCTAATTGATTGCATGTTGTATTAACTTGGGCGTGAGTGTCCAACGGTGATGAGGACGTATTTCCTCACAAACGGAAAGATATTATGGACGCGATCACTAATGGCAACGACCAACCTGCAAATGAACGGGATGTAAAAGTGACCAAACCAACACGCGAAGAGGCAGAAGCAGCCGTCCGCACTCTCATTTCATGGGCTGGGGATAACCCTGACCGTGAGGGCCTCATCGACACGCCAAAGCGCGTTGTTAAGGCATATCAAGAGTTTTTTGCTGGATATGACGAAAACCCAGACGATGTCTTAGGGCGAACTTTTGAAGATGTTGAAGGTTATGACGATATGGTCATGCTCCGCGATATATCATTAGAAAGCCATTGTGAACACCATATGGTCGCCATTTTGGGAAAAGTTCATATCGCTTATATGCCCGTTAATAAAGTGGTTGGTATATCAAAACTTGCTCGCGTCATTGAAATTTTTGCCAAACGCTTACAAACGCAAGAAACCATGACAGCCCAGATTGTTGATTGCATTCAACGTGTGCTAGAACCTGCTGGCATTGCTATCTTGGTTGATGCAAAGCACCAGTGCATGACAACACGCGGCATTAAGAAACCAGATGTAGCAACAATTACAACCCAGTTTACGGGTGTCTTTGCCAATGACCCGCGCATGGAAGCCCGTTTTTTAGCAATGATTAAATAAGTCATTTCTTTTTACGAAATTAAGGGTCGACAAAACCCAATCCAAAAGTTAATTAACGACTTATGTCACAAATTTTTGCAAATAGAATATCAATAGAGCAAGTCGAAGAAGGCGCTGAATTAGCTCCGAAATTCGATGCAAACGGTCTTATTCCAGCCGTAACGACCGATCACAGCTCTGGCGAATTGCTTATGCACGGATACATGAATGAAGAAGCGCTCGTGCGTTCGATAGAAACAGGTGAGGCTCATTACTATAGCCGCTCACGCGAACAAGTATGGCATAAAGGTGCGACAAGCGGTTTAGTTCAAGAAATCGTTGAAATGCGTATCGATGACGACCAAGACTGTGTCTGGATGCGGGTTAATGTTGGCGGAAATGGCGCCAGTTGCCATGTTGGCTATCGCTCATGTTTTTACCGTTCGTTGCCAACAGGTCAGTCGTTTAACGCGCCAGTTGCTTTGACATTCGAAGAAAAAAACAAAGTCTTCGATCCGCTTGAGGTTTATGGCGACGCCCCCAACCCAACCAAGCTTTAGGCCAACTAAGCTTTAGGACTGCCCCTAACCTGTTTTAATATACTCTTTGAGGGCATCGGCCTCACGCGCCGTTTCGTTAATTCTAAAATTAACCAAATCTCCAATCGATACGATGCCCACAAGCTTCGCCTCTTCCAAAACGGGGAGATGGCGACACCGATATCCCGTCATCATTTGCAAAGCCTCCTCCACGCTCGTCGAAAAGGAAACAGTGTGCACTTGTGCTGTCATAAACGTATTGAGTGTCATATGGACGGCCTCACCTCCATATTCAGCTAGCGCACGCATCGCGTCACGTTCCGACAAAATACCACAAAATGCGCCCGAAAGCTCATTTACAAGGACAGCGCCAATCCGGGCTTCGGTCATAACCTTAATTGCCTCGGAGAGTGACTGATCAACCCTAACAGCGACCACATGATCGCCTTTATCTTTTAGAATTTGTGAAATTGACATTGTGTCTCCCCCTAATTAATAGTGAGGATACTATAGTGCGTCAGAATGTCGCAATTCGCAATATAAAATTTCTCAGTCGCGCCAATCTCCATAATCAACGCGCCCAGGACCTCCTGAGGCAGACATTGGAGGTGGGTCGAGCAATGAGAGCAAATAAAAGCCAGAAATAAATCCAAACATATGTGCAACCCAAGCAATATTAACTGAGCTACCATCCGCGGTCATCAGGCCTAAAGGTGCCAGTAAACCCGATAAAAAATTGAGCCCAAACCATACCAAAATAAACACCAATGTAATTGGCTGTCGCAATGTTTCGATGGTTGTCAGGGGTTTAGGAAATTCTGGCCAAACGGCATATTTATGCCTTGGCGAGAAGGCGAAACGACAAGCAGCACCCATAAGGCCAGCTCCACCAGCAGAAGCGCCAACGATTGGAATAAGGTAAGACGTATCCGGCGTTGCATAAGCCTGAGCAAAACCGCCAATAGCAGCCGAACCAAAAAATAACAAAACAAAGCCAAAGCCGCCGATGCGTCTCGCAACGACAGTTCCAAATGCAAATATCCAACCAGTATTGAGCACAACGTGCTCCCAGCTTCCATGCAGGAAACTATAGGACAAGAGACTCAGCACCCCGTGTAAAGTCCCGCCAGGTAGCCCACCAAGCCCCACTTCAAAAAAACGTGCTGGGAATAATGCACCATAAACATAGAACATATTGCGATCAGCACCGCTCAATTGAGTAGCAACAAAGTGCACACCCAAAAATAAGACACAGAGCACAATCACACTTATGGGCGCACGTAAGAACGGTTGATTTTGCTTTTGGTTATTGCTCAAGAGATATTTTTCCTTAAAGCCGCTTCGACAAGGGCCAAACGATCATTGCCAAAATACATATCATCTCCATTAACAAACATGGTTGGCGAGCCAAACCCCCCGCGGGCAATCACTTCGTCTGTATTGCTTTTTAGTTTTTGCTTCACAGCATCACTCGCGATACGAACCTCAACATCTTGCGCATCCAGACCAACTTGCTCACATAATCGCGCGCGCTCATCAGCTTGGCTCACATCTTTTAATGCGCCCCAATAAGATTTGAATGTCGCCCAGGCATATGCTGGCAAGCAACCTTCTTCTTGAGCCACGATAGCGGTCCGCATAATTTCAACAGCGCGAACAGGAAATACGGCTGGCTGTCCGATTTCAAGGCCATAGAAACGTGTCCAATCGCGCAAATCTTTCACATAATAGCGACCCTTGGTTGGATGCGGATTGGCGCGCTGCTCATAAACCGTCTCGTTGACAGCGTTAAAAACACCACCAACCAATATTGGCCGCCACAATATCTCCGTATCCGTGCGTTCAGCCAAGGCCTCGATCTGACTAAACGCAAGGTAAGTCCATGGACTGGAAATATCGAAAAAGAATTCGAGTTTGTTTGAATATGACATATAGACCTCTATTGAATGAACTCGGCTGCCATCGCTGCACGACCGCGAATATGATCCGATATTTTTTCAGCCATCATGATTGTTGGCGCATTTGTATTGCCACCAATCAAGGTTGGCATAAG
>CBFHLW010000084.1:0-6697 GCA_965656805.1 Alphaproteobacteria bacterium | reverse complement strand
ATGTCTATAAAGCGGAGGATGCGCCGTCGCTTGATCTTGTGACGCAAGGGCTTACACCCCAAAATATCAGTCAATTTTCAGACCTATTTGCCTATCAATTATCATATGCCGAACGGCCCTATGATCTCGTCTTGGGACATTTTGGCAAAGAGTTCGCAGACCAAATATTTAAGTCTGAGATACCGCACAAAAAATGGGTTGGGCCAATTCGTTCTCCTCAGGGGTTTCATTTGGTTTATGTGACGGACCGTCAAGCCGAGACGATGCCAAGCTTTGAGGCCGTTAAAGAGCGCGTTCGGGCGGCCTGGCTTCGCCAAGAAAAAAGCAGAGTTCGCGATGATATTATGGCTCGCCTTCGGGAAACCTATGACATCAAAATCACTGTTCAAAACCGGTGATGTTGATGCGCTTAGCTTTGCTCTTTTTAGCATTCTTTTCCTTGGGCGTGAGTATTGATAGGGCCTCTGCGCATGACAGTCGTCCCCTCCATATTTCAATCAAAGAACAGCTAAATGGTATTATGCAACTTAAAGTGAATGTGCCAGCCAGTGTTGGCCTTGATAATGTTCCGGTCGTGATGCTCGATTGTCCAAGCCTTGGCCCGCGGTTCGACTGCCGCGCGCAAGACGTGTTTACGCTTCGCATTATGTATCCAGATTATAATCCAGCCCTCTCTAGTGTCATAACTTTCGTCACCTTAGACGGGCTTAAAACGGTTGCAACATTGGGACCAGCGGAAAATATCTGGACATCCTCGACGCAACCAACAGCCTATGAGACGGCACGCGACTACGTCTATTTGGGCGTGCAGCATATTCTCTTGGGATACGATCATCTTTTATTCTTATTGCTTTTATTATTTGTTGCACGACGGTCAATCATTATCACCATTACGGGTTTTACGCTCTCTCATTCTCTAACACTTGGCTTGTCGGCACTCGGCTATGTGCGTGTGTCTGTTCCTGCTGTTGAGGTTTTAATTGCCCTGAGTATTATTTTTCTAGCTGCTGAAATAATACGACCAGCGCGTCATACGCTCGTCTGGCGTTATCCCTTTTGGGCAACGACATTATTTGGTCTCGTTCATGGGTTTGGTTTTGCCAGTGTTTTAAAAGATATTGGCCTGCCGCAAAACGATCTTGTGCTCGGTCTCGCGGCCTTTAATATTGGTGTTGAAATTGGGCAAATTTTGTTCATCCTTGGTGCGATATTTCTGTTTAAGATAGCCATGCGCGTATTGTCGCCATCAATGCGCCTGTGGTTAACCTCCTCTGGAGGATCAGTTTGCGCAACTATCGTAGGGGTTGTGGCGTCTTATTGGTTCTGGTTGCGCATTGTAGAGGTTGTTTAGACATTTGTATAAAATGATCTAAAGTATAAAATGATCTAAAGTATAATATGATCTAAAGTGATATGATCTAAAGTGATATGATCTAAAAGTGTCGGCGTTTGGCCTTTATGGGGATTACGTTCTAAATCTTTAAGAATAAGTCTTTAAGAATAAATCTTTAAGAATAAGTTATATCTAGCTTATATGATGAGAGGTGTAAAAATGAGTGCGCGTATTCGGTCCCTAAATTCTTTTCAATTGGGTTTTAATCAATTGGGTTTTTCGCGATGGGCGTTTCTTGCCTTTTGTACTGTTTTGCTTGCCGGCTCTGCCGCGCCAGCTTTAGCGGGGAATGATATGTCTTTTAAATCAGCTTATGAATTTACCTTTACCGATATTAATGGCGACCCAATGGATTTAGAACAGTATCGCGGCAAAGTGATCGTCGTTGTCAATACAGCCTCTCAATGTGGTTTTACCAATCAATATGATGACTTGCAGTCCTTGTGGGAAATCTATGGTGAGCGTGGGCTGGTGGTTCTTGGTGTGCCAAGCAATCAATTCGGCGGTCAGGAGCCAGGCTCAAGTGAGGATATTAAAGAATTCTGCACGACGAATTTTAACATTGATTTCCCGATGACTGAAAAAGAAATGGTTGTGGGAGATCAGGCGCATCCATTCTATCAATGGGCGGCTAATGAGCTGGGGGCGCGATCTCGTCCGCGTTGGAATTTTCATAAATATATTGTCGGACGTGATGGTCGAATGCTGGACTATTTTGTGTCGACGACAAACCCAAGTTCGTCAAAGTTTCGTAAAGCCGTTGAGGATGCTCTAAGCGCAACGAATTAAGTTTGGCCGTCTCTGTCTCTGTTTTTGCGTTTGTTTGTATCCGTAGTAAAACACCATAAATCTTAGATAGTTCCGTCACAGCATAGGTCGTTGAGAGATGGCGCATAAGGATAGATAAATGCCGATCTCAGTAGGCGCTATATTGCCAATTATGATGCTGATTAGCTTGGGTTATATTGCCGTGCGACGTAATATGGTTGGCGAAGGTTTTGGGAAACATTTAAATCAATATGTTTTCTATTTTGGAGCACCAGCCCTCCTATTTCGTAATACGGCCTTGACCGAGTTTCCAGCCGATATGCCGTACGGTTTATGGGCGAGTTATTTTGGGGCGATGGCGTTTTGTTTTGCCCTCGGCGCGTTTTGCAGCCTGTTCTTTGCGCCGGCTATGAGTGGCTCCGGGCGGGTGATTATCGGTTTTGGATCTTCCTTTTCCAATTCGGTCATGTTGGGTATTCCTATTACGCTCATATTTTTTGGGCCAGAGGGGGCGGTACCGCTATTCCTCATATTCGTTTTCCATGGGTTAATTTTTATTACAGCCACGACAATCATGATGGAGTTTGGTCGGCCTGAGGGCGCCAATATGAAGCAGGTTATGCGCGAGGTTGCTAAATCTATTGCAAGCCAAAATGTGCTGATCGCACTTATTGCTGGTGTCTTATACGGCACAACAGGAATTGGCTTTGCGCCTTTTATTGACCGTTTCTTAGATGTGCTGGGGAGCTCCACCATCCCTGTCGCGCTTATCATGACAGGTGCAACATTGGCCAATGTGCATTTTCGGTCTTCATTGGGTGTCGGAATTTATGTCGGCATTATCAAGCTCGTCATACACCCAAGCCTTGTTTTTGTTTTGGGGTATTATGTATTTGATTTGCCGGAATTATGGGTCGCGGTTATCACGGTATTGGCCGCCATGCCATCGGGTATTTTCACAACAATGTTTGCTGAGAGTTATAATGTGGCTACCGACGAAGCCTCGGTCATTATTGTATTAACGACACTATTATCCGCCGGTAGCCTTGTTTTTGTATTAAGTTTTTTCGAGCACTTAGCCGGGTAGATTATTTGCCCTGCCAATTTGGTGCACGTTTCTCGGCAAAGGCAGCAGCACCCTCGCGTGCGTCAGATGACGTGAAGACGGGCCCCATGACCTCTCCTTGGCGCGACCAGCGTTCGTCATGCCCCCAAGATGCATATTCAGAGATGATTTTCTTAGAGGCAGCGACGGCAAGTGGGCCGTTGGCGGCAATCTTATGCGCAAGTTCGAGCGCAGCTTCGAGCGCTTTACCTTCATCGACGACTTGGTTGATAAGGCCAATGTCATAAGCGCGCTGCGCAGAAACAAAATCACCCGTTAGCGCCAATTCCATTGCAAGGCGTGTGTTGATTTGATCTGGCAAACGAATGAGTCCGCCTGCGCCAGCAACCAGACCGCGTTTAACTTCTGGAATTCCAAATTTTGATGAGGCAGCAGCAACAATCATGTCGCATGTAATGGCGAGTTCAAAACCACCAGCTAAGGCATAGCCTTCAATTGCGGCAATTAAGGGCTTAACAGGCGGTTT
Organism: Alphaproteobacteria bacterium; assembly: GCA_965656805.1. Taxonomy (GTDB): domain Bacteria; phylum Pseudomonadota; class Alphaproteobacteria; order RS24; family RS24; genus JAYODZ01. The sequence continues at coordinate 2,944 of CBFHLW010000084.1, read as the reverse complement.
TTCAGTCAACCCGCCAAAGCCGCGTCCCTTGACAGATGGTGTTTCGCCGGCCAGGAAGCCTTTTAAGTCCATGCCCGAGCAGAACGTTCCGCCAGCACCAGTTAAAATTGCGACGCGAAGGTCATTGCTGGCATCAAGCTCATCGAGCGCGGCAGCAATATGCTCAGACATATTCTTATTCATCGCATTTTTTGCCTGAGGGCGGTTCATTGTAATGGTCATGACGCCATTGTCGCGGCTAATGATAATTTCTTCGCTCATGCTGTGCTCCTGTGAGGTTGAGTTGACTTTATTAAAGGGCAACTCTGCCTTTTTTTCAGACGACACGCAATATAGAATAGCCGCAGAGCCCATGATGCGCAAAAGCAGAGCCCATGATGCGGAAAAGCATGAGTGATTAAATTTTAATCATGAAAAAAATATTTATATAAAAATGATTAAAAATTATGCAAATATGGGAATGTCCATCATAATAATACCAGGAAACCTGCAATTGCAAACTTGGCACACCTTCTGTACATTAATCGTGACAACAATCACAACATAGGAGAGTGTTATGTCATTAAGTTTAGTATCTAGTATTAAAAAAGTTGGTCTCGTGTCGACATGTTTGGTTGCAGTGGCTTTGCCAGCGCACGCCATTGATTTTGACGTGTCAGGCAATGCCGGTATCACATCAAATTACATGTGGCGCGGTATGACACAAACGGACAATGAACTTGCCATCAGTGCTGGTTTTGATGCCGAAAGCGAAACAGGCCTTTATGCTGGCGTGTGGGGCTCTAGCGTTGATTTTGGCGATGAAGCCGATAATGAAATTGACGTCTATGCCGGTTACACATTTGACGCATTAGGTCTGTCATATGATGTTGGCTATATTGCATACCTCTATCCAGATGCCGATGTAAAAAATTATGACTTCGCAGAAGCATATCTTTCTGTCGGATATGGCCCAGCATCAGTGACCTATTCTTATCAAGTACATGATAGCGCCGATTCTTACGGAAATGGCTCTAACTACACATCAGTTGATTATGAATTGCCAGTTGGTAACGTTTATTCAGCAAGTGTGCATTTTGGCTATTACGATATTGATGGCCCAGTTGAAGCACAAGAAGATTACGGCGTAACAATTGGCCGTGGCGCTTTCAGCCTCGCTGTTATTGGCACGAACAATGTAACAGCTGAAGATGATACGAAGTATGTCTTGTCATACGGCGCAAGCTTCTAATACCTGATACTTCTTAGAGGGGTGGTCTCTCCTCCCGCCACCCCTCGTTTAGAAAGGACCTCCCAAATGAAAATGATTATAGCAATCATCAAACCCTTTAAGCTCGATGCCGTCCGAGAAGCAATTACAGCGATTGGCGTTGAAGGATTAACCGTAAGTGAAGCAAAAGGTTTTGGTCGCCAAAAAGGCCAAACTGAAATTTATCGCGGTGCTGAATATGCCGTAAATTTCCTCCCAAAAATTCGTCTAGAGCTTGTACTTGCTGACGATCAAGTCGAGCCCGCATGCGAAGCCATTTTAAATGCTGCTAAGACAGACAAAATTGGCGATGGCAAAATTTTTGTCATTCCAGTTGATGGTGCAACGCGCATTCGTACTGGCGAAACCGGTGATGCGGCTCTTTAGTCGCTCTTAAATACCCAAGGAGCATAAAATGCTAAAACTTCTCTCTAAAACATTACCGCTCGCACTGATGGGTTCAGTGTTGGCAAGCCCGGCTTTTGCCGCCGTAGACGGCGAAACCGCATTTATCTTTAACACCTTATTATTCCTCGTAATGGGCTTCCTTGTTATGTGGATGGCTGCTGGTTTTGCCATGCTCGAGTCAGGCATGGTCCGCTCGAAGAATGTGGCAACAATTTGCGTCAAAAATATTACACTTTTTGCAATAGCAGGTATCGTATTCTACCTCGTTGGTTATCAATTAATGTACAGCATTTCTGAAGGTGGTTACCTCGGATCGATCTCAATCTGGGCGCCAGATGACACAGCATTCTTGTCAGAAACGCCAGAATTTGGGGATAATGACACATATGCAGCTGGTTCTGATTGGTTCTTCCAAATGGTGTTTGTTGCAACGGCAGCCTCTATCGTTTCAGGAACATTGGCCGAACGCATTAAACTCTGGCCATTCCTTGCCTTTGTCGTCGTCCTAAGTGCCTTTATCTACCCAATTCAGGGTAGCTGGCAGTGGGGCGGTGGCTGGTTGTCTGCTGCTGGTTTCTCTGACTTTGCTGGATCAACTTTGGTTCACTCTGTTGGTGGTTGGGCCGCTCTTGTGGGTGCGCTTATTCTCGGAGCGCGGACAGGACGTTTCACCGCAAATGGGAGCGTGCCAATGCCCGGCTCATCAATGCCACTTGCAACCTTAGGGACATTTATCCTATGGCTAGGTTGGTTTGGATTTAACGGTGGTTCACAGTTAGCGCTTGCCTCAGCAGAAAATGCAGTTGCGATTTCTCAAATCTTCATCAACACCAATATGGCAGCTGCCGGCGGTGTGGTTGCAGCGCTGATCGTCACTCAAGCCTTCTTCGGTAAAGTGGACTTAACAATCGTCCTAAATGGTGCAATTGGTGGTCTCGTCTCGATTACAGCTGAACCGCTCACACCAACAGGCATTGAAGCAATCCTTATCGGTGGTGTCGGTGGTATTCTTGTTCCACTCGCTGTGATCGCACTCGATAAACTCAAAATCGATGATGTGGTCGGTGCAATCCCGGCTCACCTTGTCTGCGGTATTTGGGGCACGCTAGCTGTACCTCTTACCAATTCAGGCGTCTCATTTGGTAGCCAGGTCCTTGGTGTCGTATCAATCGGAGCATTTGTTATCGTAACAAGCGCGATCGTTTGGTTGGTCATCAAAGCAGTCATTGGACTTCGCGCAAGTGAAGAAGATGAGCTTGCTGGATTAGACAAATCAGAGCTTGGTAT
>CBFHLW010000083.1:0-6888 GCA_965656805.1 Alphaproteobacteria bacterium | reverse complement strand
GAGCAGCTTACCGGTTGGCAGAATTATACCATATTGGTGAGCTATAAGCGCGCTCTTGAATTTCAACATCATATTTATCAGGATGAACGCGCTGCATTGCGACGGCATCATAAACGCTATGACGTGGTGTTTTAATTTCTAAAACACGCGCATAATAAAAAGCATTCTGCGACGCATCGAAATCTGGATCCGTCCATTTCGCTGATAATTGAATAGCGCCAACATCATTTGTGTAAGTCGCATGTTCAACACTTACGGTTGAACGGATTGGGGACGTAATTTGGGCGCCTTTTGCAACACGCTCATCAGATAAGACAACATCATAAACGCGTTCATTGGATTGACCTGACGCATCAACCCAGCCTTTTACAACTTGAATACGCTCAATGTTTGCCCCCATTGGGTCTTTGGCGGCATGAATGATGAAACTCGGCGCTTTATTTGCTGGCGCGGGTGGCAAATCACCCCCCATTGGAATTCCTTTTTGATAACCAACTTTGGCAAGGTCAGCCCTGCGCGCATCGGCATCAGAAAATGACCAGCCACCAAAAAAGCGAAGCTGAATGCGAGGCCCGGATGTGGCATAGACTTCTTTGCGACGGAAGGCGTCATAAACACCATCGCGCGTATTCTCATCGGCCCAGATAGCGGCCAAGCCTTGCGCATTCATATCAACACCAAAAGCATTGGGTGTTAATTGCTTATCAAACTTATTACTCGGAATACCATCAATGGGGTATTTCCCGCCAAAATTATCCTCTTCGGCCGTAGACATGCCTGTATGCGAGTCAGTTGAGCCGATCATCCCAAATTTATAGGGGTTTTCGCCTGCGGTTTGTTCAATTTCCAATCCCCGACGCAGGGCATCACGCGCATAATTTCCCCGAACGCCCGTGCCACCTTCAACCTTTCGTGTGAAGTCCATAACTTTTTCATAAAGTTCAAAACCAGCAAATGGGTCCTCGGGGGATAAGGATGGGTGTGTCTCAGATGTGCCTTTGACCTGGATCATTTCCACGACAGGTTCCCACTTCATGCGCATTTGAGCATAAACGTCGTCGATGGGGGTGCCATCCGACTTTACATCAGAGAACATGCGGCCGAGCGAGATATTTGAATTATGCGGAATTGCAACAAATCGCGCGTTATGCTTTTCACTCATTTTGTCTAACCAATTCCATAATCCTTCGGGACGATTGTCCGAAAGCGATGAGAATGGTAAATATTGCTGGGCAGACGTCGCATTATCTGGCGTAAAAATGATACGATGCAAATTAGCACCCTGAGGCATGGATGACCATTCCCAACCGATGAGTGCGGTGAATTCGCCTGGCTCATTATGACGATCAGCTGCGGATGTAATGATATCCCAAATGGGTTGGCGAATATCTTGGATTAACAGGCCTTTTATCGGTTCGTCATTATTAAGAGAGCTTGCGAGGAGAACGAAACTTTTGCGCAAATCACCATCATCGCGATTTTTAAACAAAATCTTACCTATTTCAGTCTTGGCGAGAGCTTCTGAATTATTTTCAACAAGTTGCATGACACCCATATATTCTGCGTGGTCTGTTACAACCAGAAAATCGAGGGGTGTTTTTAACTGCATTCTTGCCTTGGAAAAAGCATGGGCGACCGGCTCGCCTTTTGCGAAACGATAGGCGTCATCTGGGGTAACCGACGAATTCCGCAAAGCATAGGCATCACCAGAATATTTCGTGTGTAAATGCGTATCACCCCAAAGCAAAACACGTTCATCTTTATCTTTGGCGAGGGCGACGCTTAGGCCACTGGCCATAAAGCACACTGCAAAAGCAAAGCTTGCACGTGAAGCAACCATTTTGAATGAACGAGTTTTAAACATAAGACCTAGACCCCAAATTAACAAAAAAAGAACAAGATGATTAAACACTCACCCCAAAATATATGGTTTTAAATTGACGATTTCATCACAAATGTCAATGATTTGACCTGTCTCATCAACAGCCAAAGCGCGAGGCCACTTTTGCCTTGCGGCCATAGACCATCTAGGTGTTAGATAGTTTAACTTAAATAAATTATGTCAGGGATTTTAATATGTCATCTACCAAGCGTCTTGCCGCCCCCTTATCGTTTCAAAGCGGCTCTGTTATGCCTAACCGTTTTATGCTCGCACCATTGACCAACCTTCAAAGCCATGATGATGGCGTTTTATCTGACGAAGAATACACCTGGCTTACAATGCGCGCTCAAGGGGGGTTTGGCATGACAATGACATGTGCCGCCTCTGTTTTAGAGAGTGGCCTTGGTTTCCCTGGCCAATTGGGTGTTCATGCAGAACGTCATAATGATGGCTTGAAACGATTTGCCGATGGTATCAAACAGCATAACAGTATGGCGATTGTTCAATTACATCATGCTGGTATGCGGTCGATGAAAGATATTATCAAGCAAACGCCTCTTTGCCCGTCTGATAATGAAGAAACCGGCGCTAAGGCGATGACATTGGATCAAATTTATGAGGCACGCGATGCTTTTATAACATCTGCCCAACGCGCTCAGTCGGCTGGGTTTGATGGCGTCGAAATTCATGGTGCGCACGGGTATTTACTTGGGCAATTCATAAGCCCTGAGATTAACAAGCGCGATGATGCCTATGGCGGTGATCTTGAAAATAGAACCCGCCTCATTGATGAAATTATTGATGGCATTCGGGCGACATGTCGCAAAGACTTTTGTCTTGGTATTCGTCTTTCACCAGAACGATTTGGCATAAGAATGGACGAAACCATTGCCTATTTTGATCGATTGGCGAAAAGCGGCAAAGTCGACTTTATCGATATGTCGCTCTGGGACATTAACAAAGAGCCTGAAGAAGACGCTTTTAAAGGCGAGACTTTGTTATCTTTATTTGCCAATCTCCCACGATATGACACGCGCCTGACTGTCGCTGGTAAAATCATGAATGATGCCGACATCAATACCTGCATGGATGCTGGTATTGATTTTGTCGCCTTAGGTCGCGCCGCTATTTTACACCACGACCTGCCCAACCAGATGATGCAGAACGGCACCTTTACGCCCATCGCTCTGCCCGCACCTCGCGCGCACCTTAAGAAGGAAGGTTTGGGACCTAAATTTCTTGATTACATGTCAACCTGGGCCGGCTTTGTTGCTGATGAGGCTTAAGCCGAACAAGGAAAATATATTGCAATATTAAGGGAGAGCGAAATGGGGCGTTTAAAAGGGAAAATGGCATATATCACTGGAGGTGCCAAAGGACTGGGCGCTGATATGGCGCGCTGCTTTAGTGATGAGGGTGCGCAGGTCATGATTTCAGATGTTCTGGTCGCTGAAGGCGAAGCCCTCGCTGCAGAGAATGCTAATATTGCTTTCATTAAACATGATGTTACAGATGAAGAAAGCTGGAAACATGCCATGTCTGCGATTGACGACCGTTTTGGCGGTCTTGATATTCTTGTCAATAATGCAGGCATTGCGCAAGCGGCGGCAACAATAGAGGAATTAACTTTAGACAATTGGCGTCAGGTTATCTCCGTTGATCTCGATTCCGTCTTTTTAGGATGCAAACACGGCATTGGTTTAATGAAGAAGTCTAAAAACGGAAGCATTATTAATGTTTCATCCATTCTCGGCATTGTTGGTTCAGGCATGGGACAAGCGGGCTACCATGCCGCCAAGGGCGGCGTGCGAACGCTCTCAAAAGCGGTGGCGCTTGAATGCGCTGCACTTGACTATAATATTCGATGCAACTCCCTTCATCCAGGCTTTGTCGGCACCGATATTGTGCGCGGGGGTCTAAAAGCTGCAGTTGAGGCAGGCTTAATGCCTGGAGAAAATGAAGCTTTAGAGCAAATCACAATGCTTCATCCAATCGGTCGAATGGGTGTGCCGCGCGATATTGCGTCAGCTGCCTTATTCTTAGCCTCTGATGAGTCGAGTTGGATGACCGGCGCCGAGCTCGTTATTGATGGCGGCTATACTGCGCAATAAATAACGCTCACTATGCCAATGAATAAAATGAGATGATGATCTAGCAAAGAGGCCCAGCTGGCGTGGCCAGCGGCGGGCCCTCTTTTATAAATTAAACTACCCACCCCTGAAGCTGAGCAGCTTCTTCGCGCAATTTCACTGGCCCACCCAAAAGCTGACGATTAAGACCGATGCGCTTAAACCAATAATGCAATCCGAGCAGATCCGTGAACCCCATACCGCCATGCACTTCTGTGGTGCCGCGGGCGATGTCACGTCCGACATCTGCCAAGCGGGCCTTGATAAGGCGCGACATGAGAGGAGCTTCTTCAGGCACAGCATCAAACGCATAGGCTGCATACCATAGAAACGAGCGGCAAGGCTCTAAATTTGCGGCCATCTCAGCGCACATGTGTTTGACAGCCTGAAAAGAACCGATTACCCGATCGAATTGCTTTCGCTCTTTTGAATAGGCAACGGCTTTTTCCAGCATCATTTCAGCTGCGCCGAAACTATCAGCCGCAAGTAGAACGCGACCCGCATCGACCAGACGTGCCGTCGTCGCGCCAAATTGAGAAGACAAAACATCTACCTGCGCATTTTCAAAATCAAGAATAACCATGTTGCGCGTGGCATCGATCGTCTCTAGGTCACAGACATTGGCTTGTCCTGCATCCACACAGATCAGATGATCGCCGACGGGCAAGAGCACATGGGTTGCGCCATGAAAGTCTAGGACAAAGCTGGCCCGTCCCGACAAAAGATCACCCGCCAAAGACAGACCACTGCCCTCGCGAGCACCTGTTTGTTCGGTCAAACCAATTGCAAATTGCTTGGTTTGATTTGCTAAATCATTCATATATGCCGCGCGCTTATCTTCGTCTTCAATTCCTTGCAAAGCCAAAGCTGACAAAACATATCGACCGGTAAAAGCAACAGGCGTCACATAACGCCCAAGCGCCATTTGCATAAGGCTTGCTTCGAGTAACCCCATGCCCAAACCACCATAGACTTCGGGCACAAGCATAAGTGGCAAGCCTAAGTCAGAAATGCCGGCCTCTAAATCTTTTAAAAGCCCTGTGTCTTTTTCAAGGTGTTGGCGAATAAGGCCAAGATCGGACGCTTTCTCGAGATAACGCAAGACGGTCTCTTGCAACATTTGCTGGTCTTGTGACAATCCAAAATACATGATGAACTCCTACTTCGCCGGTTTGGGCTCTCTTGGCATGCCAAGACCCCACTCGCTGATAATATTTTTCTGAATTTGCGCTGAGCCACCACCTATGATCAGACCGAGGTCAAACATATATTGCGTTTGCCAAATACCATTATCGCGCAAATAAGGGCTCTTACCAAAAAGCGCACCATATTCACCCATCACATCAATTGCAAAACCCGCTAACTGATGGTTCAGCTCGCACCCTTGCAGTTTGACGATAAGCTTGGCCATGGTTGCATTTTCTTTATGGGTTGAGGCCGTGGTCAGCCGCATGCCATTAAACTTCATTGCAAAAACCTGCGACTGCAAATCCATCAAGCGATCGCGAAAGACAGGATTATCCATAATGCGTTCGCCATCGACTGTTTCTTCTTGCATGAGTTCGGCAATCGCATTGACGCGATTAACGGCAGCATCGGGGTCCCCCAACATGCCGCGTTCATGGGTCAGTGTTGCATTAGCAACCATCCAACCTTCCCCACGTTGCCCAACAATTTGATGCATTGGCACGCGCACATCCGTAAAAAACACTTCATTAAATTCAGCTCGCCCTGTCATAGTCATGAGAGGACGCACATCAATCCCGGGCGTATCCATTGAAAATAACAAATAAGAAATACCCTTATGTTTCGGGGCATCTGGCTCGGTGCGGACAAGGCAGAAAATCATATCGGCATATTGAGCTGTACTGGTCCAGATTTTTTGACCGTTTACCACAAAGTCATCACCATCAACCACAGCTGAGGTTTTAAGCGATGCTAAATCCGAACCCGCGCCAGGTTCTGAATAACCTTGGCACCATAGAATTTCTCCGCTCAAGGTTTTGGCAATATATTTTTGTTTTTGTTCTTCTGTGCCAAGCTCAAGCAATGTTGGCACAAGCATGTTAATCCCTTGTCCAGAAATACCCCCTGGGACGCGCGCGCGGGCAAACTCTTCGGCTATAATGCGGGCTTTAAGTGGGTCAGATGACGCACCATAGCCACCATATTCTTTGGGAATTGTACGCGCGGCATATCCATGCTCGATAAGACATTTTTGCCAATTCAGCCATATATCAGAACGAATATTGTTATCACCGCGCACCGGCGCCATATGTTTATGGGCTTCTAGAAAGTCGCTGACGTCTTGTCTAAAAACGACATATTCTTCGCTAAGCTCTAAATTCATGCCTCATCCCCCGCTTACAATGGAACCTTAACCCGTTCTCAAATCAAAAATTTCGTGTTCTTGCGTCATAAAGACCGATGACTTTGCAAAATCGATAAATCTTGCCTCATCTTCAACGAGCAAATGCGCCGCGTCCAATCCGTCTTGGCTCCCACTTGCGGCTTGCATAGTCTCAAGGCTCTCAAACCATACTTCGGTAATACCATCATAGGGAGTGGCGAGCCCCCGGCCATCTTGAAAAGTTTGGTTGAGCTCAGGTAAAATTGTATGGCTTTGCACATATCGAACAGCACCGATTGCCTCGGCAACTCCGCGTACTTTTGGACCATGTGTATTCAGCCAATAATCGTAAAAAGCCTCAGCCGAGACATCCGAACGCCGGCGAATACAATAAACGAGCTTGATCATGCCTTATCCCCCGCCTTTTGTTTTTGTCCGCGCGCGCGAATAGCCTCGCGGCGGGCCTCAACCGCATCGGCTGAGACTTGACTATTGCGTTGTTTGGAAACGGTTTGCTCAAGCGCCAT
>CBFHLW010000082.1:0-7105 GCA_965656805.1 Alphaproteobacteria bacterium | reverse complement strand
ATTGGTCTCTGTGTCATCTCGCGCTGCGCCCGCACCGTCTTTAATGGTTCTCTCGGGACAGGATAAGGCATCTGGTATTCAGGAACAGTTCGAAAAAAGCATGATGAAAGCCCTCTCAAGCGCAGGTGTAAGGACTGTTTATGCCGCCGAATATTTCGTTAGAAAAGGTCTCCTTAAAGCACAAGACCTTAACAATAGAGATAAAGTCGCTGGCCTATTATTAAAATTTCAATACATGTTGAACAATAGTTTAGTTATTGAGCCTAGAATGGAGATGAATACATTGAACGAATGGGTTCCATCAGTGCACCTTAAAAAGGCTGATGATCTCAGCACTGTTATTATGTTTAATACATTTCCTATTCCAGCAGAACCAAACAACAAAATCGATATGGCAGAAATAGATGCGGCCGCTTATGGGCTGGCCATTATGCTATTAGATCACTTTGAAAACCAATATAATGAGAAAGGTGACGGTTATTTTGGGCAAGAGACACATAAAGTTCGAATAGCCATTCGAGGTGCATCAAGCTGCCAACATCAATATGGCGCAGACGCAATTCGATCTATTTTAAACTTTGGAGAGGACCTGGTTTTACTTGAGGGGCGCGCCGCAAATCTAAGAAACTATACGCTTAACACTTTTAATCAGGTCGATAGCATAACCTCTGAGCTAAGCAACACCTTCTCTAAGGACCGTCTTCGAGAAACAAAGAACTATGAAATGTTCAGCCGTGCTAAGTTTATCGAAATTCGTTTTTACCCCGATGCCATTCCTGCTTGCAACTAAGACCACAAGGTTAATGACATGACCCATTTTATGAAAATATTTCTTCTAATCCTCAGTACTGCTTTGGGTGGCTTCATTAATGCTCCTTCTGCATATTCGCAATCCGTCATGGTTTTTTCCGTGTCTCAAAATGATTTCAGACTGTTAGACAATGAACTTTTGCGTGAAGTTAAGTCACGACTGAGCCGCGATCATTTTATGGTTCTTGAGGAAGTTGACATTAAACTCCTATTTGAAGAACAGAATGTAAAGGTGAATAAAGATAATATTCTTGGCCGCAGAGAACTTATTACCGCCCAATATGGCACCCCTTTTTTAATCTTCGTAAATGCATCGCCACCACGTTATAATGAATCATTGGCTTTTTTATCGGCAGATGCTGAAGTCTTTTCAACGGCCTCGGGGAATTATATTGCGAGCTGGTCAATACCCGAGCGCATTGTTGAGTTCAAGCCAAACTGTAATCTATCATGTCAAAATGCACTTATTTTACGCGAGGCGTCTTATTTGGGGGTGGAATTGGCAGATGCGCTTGGTTCTTTACTAACGCAGGGATCAGGCGCCATTATGTCTACAGGCGAAACCATTCGCACAATTGATATTGAAATGTTAGATATTCCTGAAGACAAGCGCCTCATCATAGTCGACTTAATGACAAATGAGTTTCCTGGTTATTTAAAAGTATCCAATGTTCGATCTTTAGGCCCTCGTTATAAAATGAAATATACCACCACAGCCTCAAGTATTGACCTCAACACTTGGTTATCTCTCGCACTCACGGATATTGGATATATTGTTAATGAAGACATATCCTTAAATATAAGCGACTTAAGAATTGATATGCGTGCACGCAGAATTGCAGTCCCGCGTGGGCGACTTAATTAAGGATAGTGTCAGTCTTAGCTTGGCGCATGATATGTTAAAGACAGCTTGACCTACTCGTTCTGCAAAGCCGCCATCATCGCCGCCAAGGCATGATCTTGTCGGCTTTCGACGAGACTGGCGGCACTCACCTCAAACCGAAAATCGCCAGGGAAGATAAAGCCATCATAATCATCGTTCTTAAATAGTCGAATGGCGACACTTTTAGGTACTGCCGTCAGGACATTGCTTTGCCGCACCATGTCGAGACACGCGGCCTGGCTAAATAACCGGAATTTTGGAAAATGATACTGCGCGAGGAGTGAACTCATTTGCTTGGGCATAGCTTGCACGAAATATCTATCAAAGCCAGCAATCGCCCAGTCAAATTGCACGACCTCGTCCATCGTTCGCGCACTCGCGAGAACACCATGCCCGCTCTGGCAAACGACATAATAAGGTTCATCAATAAGCGGTGTGATAGCAATCTGCCTTTGCTTCGGCAGGGCTTGGAGGGCCCCCGAATGCATTAGCATTAAATCAGCGCGACGCTGGGCAATATCCTCTAAAGCCAAAAGCGGCGGCTTGCTCTCAGCACTAACACGCACATGTGGATGGCTATCATGGAGTTTCAGCAAAGCGGGATGCACCAGCGTGTCTAAAACAACGGGCCCGCAGACAATATGTAAAGGCCCCTCGCCCTCATTAACTGAGAGGCGTACACGTTCAGCATGGGCAAGAAATTCTGGAACCATTTTATATAAACGTTGACCGGCCGCGGTCGGCGTCACGCTACGAGTAGTGCGCTGAAACAAACTCGCACCCCAACGCGCCTCAAGGGCTTTGATACTCTTGGTAATTGCCGCATGAGTAAGGTTCACTTCATCAGCAGCTTGCGAAAAACTGCGTAAGCGGAATACCGCTTCGAAATGTTGAATCTGTCGAATATCTGTCATTATAAACTAACAGTAAATAATATAGTCACTTAATTCAATAATATTCATCTATAGATTAGGGTATGCTGAAGGCATATTTTGGCTTAAGAGCCATTAGGGGGTGTGTCTATGTCTGTCGAACAATTAATAAACCTGCCAGTTTTAGTGATGGTGATACCGATTTTCTTTATTAGTATTGCGGCTGAAATTATTGCCATACGCTATTTCAAACAACGCGGAAGGCTGCATGCCAAAGACGATGCCGTGAGTATTTTCATGGGCTTGTTCTCAGTCATCAGCAATGGCTCGGCGGCTTTCCTGACGCTCGCCATGTTGGTCTGGGCGCAGCAATTTCAAATCACCACCCTCCCACTAACAGCGACCACTTTGGTCGTCTGTTTTATACTCGATGATTTACGTTACTATTTACATCACCGCATGGCTCACCGCGTTCGCTGGCCATGGGCAATGCATTTCATTCACCATTCTAGCCAACGCTTCTCTATGGCGGTGGCTTTGCGGCAAGGCTGGACCAAACATTTCACCGGCACGACACTTTTAAAAGTGCCGTTGGTACTAATTGGGTTTGACCCGATTATGGTGATTTTCTGTGGGGCGGTGAACGCGATTTATCAATTCTTCCTTCACACCGAAACCGTCGAAAAACTGCCGCGCTGGTTTGAATCAGTGTTCAACACGCCATCGCACCACCGCGTGCATCATGGGAATAACCCACAATATCTCGACCGTAATTATGCTGGCACTTTGATCATCTGGGATAAAATGTTCGGTACATTTTCTGCTGAAGATCCAAATGACATACCGAATTATGGCTTAGTCAAAGATGTTGGCAGCTTTAACCCATTGGTTATTTTCAGCCAAGAATATCTGGCTATCATCAAAGACGTTTTCAAACGTGGCCTAAGTCTCAAACAACGCCTACTCTACATCATCGCCCCACCTGGCTGGACCCATGATGGCTCACGGCTGACATCGGATGATATGAAACGTGAGGCTGGGTTGCTTCCCAACAAAGTCTTAGCCTCCGGCGAATAAGCCCATGGCCCATTATGCAATTACGGAACTCATAATTGTCCTTGCAGCGCTTTACGGGTCGCGCCAATTGCGAGTCCATAGGTTGCATTTTGCAACCATCGGCTTTCTAATTTTTGGCGCCGCCGCTTTTATCGGCGTGATCCGCTTTCCTAGCGGTCAGATTGATCAATTAGCTGATCTGCATCGCCTTGCAAGTACGCTGGGTGGGGTTATCGCTATGCAAGCACTGACGCATCAAATGCTCACCGGTACAAAGTGGGGACGCGGCCACGTCATCATTGCTGGATTTGCCATTGGCTTATGCCTCTTTTTGCCCGTGTTTCGTGTGGCTTTTTTTCTACTATGGTCGCTTGTCTTTATCTGGCGCATCGGCTTTTACACCCCTCAGATTCAACTTCAAATATTTATGAAAACCGGTATCGCCGCACTAATGCTGTTCAATGTCATTGTTTTCCGGCAATCGCCTTTTTTAACGCCAGATGTAAGTTGGCATATTTTCCATACTCTCGTAGCAATATGGATCTTTGGGCTTACCCGCCTGTTCATGCAATCTTTCCGCGCCTGAGATCAAGCTCGAAAGCAGGCTCTAACCGCGCCAAGAATGATTTCACGTTTATTGCGTATGTATTCATCGCATCAGCTATGTCACCATAACTCTAGCCAGAGATTTACGCATGCCCAGTATTATATGCTGGCCGAATTACCGTAAATACTCATCCAGAATGTTATAATCTAGGCTTATTATACGAGGCTACTTATTTAGATACCGACGTAGCGGATATGTTAGGTGGTATTTTGGTTCCTCCAATCATCAACTAAGTTGCTAAACATGTTTCCCCATAGCTGGTAAGTTATACGTGCCGTATCTATGATGATCTCTCGCTGCCTCTTATCCTCAATTTGATTTACTAAACGCTCAAAAAATTTCACATGCTCTAAATCCACCGCACCATGGGATGTTAGATAACTAAAACCTTTGCTGGCTGGGATATCTAATCGCTTCGCAATAGAGTCCGCAGCTAAAGACGCGATATCGACAGATGTGCCCTCAAGCACATGCACCATGCCAAGCATGGCATAGGGGCTAATCCGATCAATCGCATAATAAACATAGCCAACCATGACCCTGACACCTTGGTCACCCTCATAGCTAATAGCGCGATCGACAGCTTCCTGCCCGCCTATGGCACAAATATCATTCAAGATCCATTTTTCATGACCTTTTTCATCGTCAATATATTCAATAAGGGCGTCGCGCAGAACAGCGTCATTAGACCCACACCGCCCCAATGCCGCCGCCAAAAGGGGGCAAGTTTGGCGCACATGATGATATGCTTGCGTAAGATAATTTACATAGAGGGCAGCCTCAACCCCATTTTCTGCGGCATCAAGAAGCATTGGCGTTGAAAAAAAGGCCTGCCGTGCAGCTTCTGTTTCGGCCTGCAATATTTGGTAAAAAGATTGATCAGACATTTATAACCTCCTTAAATTTGAGCTTAATAAAATTGTTTATGTCACGGCGCCGCGGGCGACCACTGGCCGTAAACAAATCAGCGGCATTAGCCGCTTCTAACCCAACGCATATGAAGCCGTCAGGCTTTGCGTAATCTGGAACGGATACACAAAGCTCCCTTAAAGCAGAAAGGTTATCTGCATAGTCATCACTATTGAAAAAGGCTTTCCCCAAAGTTGTTGGCACGATAAGCGCACAAAACAAACCATCTCGTCCATGCGCAAGAACGGCGCGAGCAATACGAAAGTCATTGGTCATCATAGCTTCAACCCATTCGGGAGAAACGTTACGCCCAAAGCCATTCACCAGAACGCTGTCTTTTCGCCCCTGGACGATTAAAAACCCATCCTCATCAATATCTCCAAGATCACCAGTCGGCCATCGCCCTTGATGTAATTCTTTGCCAAGATAACCTGACATAACATTCGGGCCGGCAACCGTAATTTCGCCGTTGATGATTTTAACATCAAGTCCAGGCAAAGGACGCCCAACTGTTCCCTCACGCACTGCACCTGGAGTATTGAGGGCAACAACTGATCCACATTCGGACAACCCATATCCTTCAAAGGCTGGAAGACCCAAATCACCTGCTAAAGAAATGACTTCTGGTGGGGTTTTAGCACCACCAACTGCAACCACACGCAGGCTTTTTGGGGCTCTTTCTTGACTTAACATGAGAGATGCACACCAGGCACGTAATAACTCAGGCACCAGCACCATCACACTGGGTTGCATAGCTATAGCGGATTCTTGTAGCGCCGAAACACGACCAGAAGCAACGGCCTCAGCCGCCTCAGTATCAATGATACAAGTCCCTCCCACCATCAAGGGCACATGAAGGCCACATAACTCTTCTAAAAGAAGGGCAAAAGGTAAAACAGACAAATAACGATCACTTTTGGTTACTGAAATCGCCTTGGCAAGAGCCTCAATCGTAAAATTCAACTGCGCTTCACCAAGCTGAACGCCTTTGGGTTGGCCTGTTGTGCCGGAAGTATAAATGATGCGCACTCCGCCAGGCACAATATTAAATGGCACTTCTTCATTTCCATTCGCAATGGTTATTAATCGTAAAGGACGACCGGTTGCTGTAGCCTGACTTAAATGTGCTTCGTCGCATAAAAAGAGACCGATATTAGCGTCTGCTGCGATATGCTTAATTTGATCGAGCGAAAAACTAGGTAAGGGCACTAATGTTTTTCCTGCTGCTGTGATTGCTAAGTCGGCAATAACCCAATCAAGACTATTTTGCGCCAACAAACCGATAACATCAGGCGCATCTGCGAGCGCCTGTACTTGATGCGCAACCGCAGAATAAAGATCACAAAAACGAAGCACCTTATCCTTTTGTATAAATGCCGATTCAGTTGATAATTTTCGGCTTATTAATGCCTCAAGCGATAGCAGCATTATCAATTGCCCATATATATGTGCATAAAGAGTTGCCCTGCATAATCAGGGTGATCAGGTAATAAATAAACATTTGTACCAGGACCATAATAATCGCCCCATGGTCCATCACCAGGTGCAAACGCAGCGTCTGCATGAGCTAAAAAAATAGTTTTTACTTTTTGTCGTTCAAGCATTCTGCTCACCAATTGGGTTGTCGTAAAGATAGCAAGACATTTACCCATGTCTCGGGCTGTGTCGCGACCCACTTCAAGGATACGAATAAAATTTTCACGTGTATTAGCGGCAAGGGATGTAAACTCTATCAGGTCCTCTGGCTCACCCTGATAGCCAAGAGCTCGAGACACAACTTCGGCAACATTATTTCCCAAATATGCGGCTGAAATAAAACCCTCATGATAATCTCGCAAACCACAAGCTGCGACCAGCTCACAATTATGATCATAAAGCGCGATTAAACGTTCTGGAAAATGGTTGATATGAGCGCCGTAGCAGTCGCGATATCGTTTCGCAATAAACATCTCTACGGGCAGACGATTG
>CBFHLW010000081.1:0-7247 GCA_965656805.1 Alphaproteobacteria bacterium | reverse complement strand
AGTGCAGATCGAACAAATAGGCTCGCAAAGGCAAGCCGCTATCCGCTTTTCGGGGTCAGGCACGAACGAGAATGTGATGAAGCATGAAAAAATGCTGCGTGCCTATTTGGCACAAAGCCAACGCGAGATTCTTTCTGGCCCGAATTATGCTTTTTATAACCCGCCATGGACATTACCAATCATGCGACGTAATGAAGTTATGTTTGAGGTAAAATAATATGGCGCAGTCTAACCAGCGTTTAGCTCAGCTCCTCGTGTATAGCGGGGCTTTACCATTTATAGCTTGTGTCTGTCTCAGCGTGTTTGGGTGGGATCTCTTCGATGCGCGATGGTATGGAATCTCTTACGGCGCCGTTATTTTGTCTTTCCTTGCGGGTATTCATTGGGGTGTTTATTTATTCACGTCCCAATCCTGCCCTCAAAACCTTTTCATCACGAGTAATATTGCAGCCCTCTTGGGGTGGCTGAGTTTGCTTGTATACCCCCATTGGGGGGCCTTTCTTCTTCTAATCTTATGCTTTTCTTGGTTATTATTGCTCGATCATAAATTGTTTAGATTGGATATTTTGCCCGATTGGTTTTATCGACTACGGCTGCATGCAACGATTATTGTTATTGCTGCGCTTGTAAGCTTAGGGTTCGTTAATGGGCTTGCTGTTTAACCTGTGAGATTATGTCATGAATAAATTTTTACGATATTATATTGGTCGCCTCTTGGTTGGAAATATCTTGCGTGGCATTAACTATTTAACGCGCAAGCCTCCGATCGTTCGTTCTGCGGCCGAGCAAGCCAAAATTGATGCGGCTTGTGAGAGGCTTGAGCTCTATCATTTTGCGGACTGCCCATTTTGCATTAAAGTTTTGCGCTACATGTACGAGCATAATATTCGTATAACACTGCGTGATGCGGCTAAAGAAACGAAAAGTCGAGACGCCTTAATAGCAGGTGGTGGACGATATCAAGTGCCTTGCTTGCGCATCCCGGCTAAGTCGGACAATGAATCTTGGCTTTATGAGTCCGATGATATCATCGCTTATTTTGATAAAAATTTAGGCTCGTAACGAACCCTATTCTGGCTATGGGACGCATCTGGTTTTAAACCGATCCTGGCTAGAGAAGGCTGGTGAGATAACGATGAATAAAAAAGCCAGCAATCAGCAAACCCAATCCAAGAAAGTATGAGAGCCAAAAACTATTGCCCAATTTGTCGGCAAAGAAGAAGGGGGCAAAAAAGAGCCAGGACACAGGAACCCCGATTAAAATACTCTTGGCAAATGTAATCGAGGTCTCGCTATCTTTATGTTCAATCTGAACAAAGGCGAGCGCAATCAAAGAGGCAAGGGGAAGGGCAATGATAAATCCCGCAAGCTCAGGCTTTTTTCCTGCAAGCCAGGAAGAAAAACCAATAACCGTTGCCGCAATTCCAATTTTAAGAAAGAACATAATCATGTTGATCCGTCGATGTGCCCCTAAAGAGATGATAATGCAAAGACAAGTGCAATATAGCGCCCAGCTTTGCCAATTGTAACAAGAAGAAAGAATAAACTAATATGGGTGCGCATAACACCTGCAATAAGGGTGAGTGGATCACCGATGATAGGAACCCAAGCCAGAAGCAATGTCCAAACACCATATCGTTGATAGTGTTGGGTTGCGCGATCAAGGGCTTGTGCGGAGACAGGGAACCAGGATCGTTCTTGGAATATTAATAGGTAGCGGCCGATCAGCCAATTGATGCATGCCCCCAAAACATTACCGGCAGTGGCGACAAGGATAAGGATGACCGGGCTATGGTGCCCGCTAAAATAAAGTCCAGTGAGGACAGCTTCTGATTGGGCAGGCAAAATTGTTGCGGCAAGACATGCTGCTGCAAACAATATGGCGAGATCTGTTGCGATAGATATCAATGGGTCTCATCTTTGCATTGGGTTAATAGAAAATGATTAATAGGGTTTGGCTCATCCAATTTTTGAGCCGGTTTTATTATTTGAAACATAATGCCTCGTTAAGGTTAAGGCATTAAATTTAAAATTGTTATTATTTGGCCCAATATGAAAAGCAGCATCGCGCCCCAAACAGGCGGTGACGCAAAAAGACTGGATCGAATTTGCATAGGCATCGCCAGTGTTTTGAGTATGGCTGCTTTTTTATAACCATGCACGGCGTGGAAAGCGTCTGCGGTGATTAATTCCAGCATGTCGCGGCGACTGCGGTAACGTATGAGACCAACCAATTGCCAACCCGGATTAGGCTCAACGCCCCAAGCCTCGATATAGCCGGCACGAAGAGTGGCCTGTAACACTGGGTGGCCTGCACGGCGCAAAATTTGACTTGAAAAGGGTTTGAAATATTCCAAGAGCAGAGCCTGACTTTTTACAGGTTCTGATGTGATAGGATGATTTACAAGACCTTTTTGAAAACTAATCATGTTGAGCATGACAAAACCTTTGCCATCATCTTTATTCATAAAATGCGCGATGGCATCATAGATTTCTGGATCGCTGACCTGTTGCTTTAGCAACTGGGCATAGTGGTCTATTTCCGAGCGTGTGAGCGGGCCTTTCCAATTGTAATACCAAACAATAAAAACCGCATAAATAAGGCTAATCGTGAACCATATTTCTGGCAACATTTGTAACTCCCCAGCGATCACTGCGCGATTGACATAGTTTATATCACTACGTAGCATATGCCTAATTCTACTCGACTTGTGGCCCACCACTTCGCGCTATAGACTTCATGCTATAGACTTCATGCTATAGACAAAGTCGTTTTATACATTTGGCTGGACTAAGTTAGATAAAAAGAGAGTTCATCTGTCATGATCGAGTTGGTTGGTGCCCCTGCTTCTCCTTATACGCGCAAAATGCTTGCCTTAATGCGTTACCGACATATTCCTTATCGTGTTCACTGGCAGCGCGTGCGATCGGGCGGGTCCACACAATCTGCCTTGCCTCAACCAAAAGTTCCCTTATTGCCAACATTTTATTTCCCTAATGAGGCCGGTGCATTAGAAGCTATGACGGATTCTACGCCGATTATACGCAAGCTCGAGCAAGATTATGAACCACGCGCCACCATTCCGTCTGATGAGTCCTATGCTTTTTTGAATTGGTTAATCGAAGATTATGCAGATGAGTGGTTAACAAAAGCGATGTTTCATTATCGTTGGCATTATAAAGATGATATCGAAAAAGCGAGCGCTATCTTGCCGCGCTTTGGTGGCATTTCGACGTCGGATGAAGATGTCGCGCCCATTAGCGCCTTTGTGCGGGAGCGGCAAATCGAGCGATTGTCTTATGTGGGATCTAATGCGACCACCAAGCCTATCATTGAAGAAGGGTTTGAAACCTTTCTGGGGCTTTTAAATGCGCATTTAACGACAAGCCCTTATCTCTTTGGTCAGCGCCCATCTTCGGCAGATTTTGCGATTTATGGCCAGTTAACCTGTTTGGCTCTGTTTGATCCAACGCCTCAGGCGATGATTGTCGCGCGCTATCCTCGTATTTATGCATGGGTTGAAGTGATGGAAGACCTGTCGGGCCTTGACGTTGAGGAGGCGGATTGGCCAAAGGATGCGCCAAGCCCAACACTGACGGCGCTCTTATCTGAAATTGGAAAAATCTACATGCCTTATCTTGTCGCAAATGCTGCCGCTGTGGCCTCAGGTGCCGAGAAAATGTCGACTACAATTGACGGGCAAGCTTGGGAGCAGGCGCCCTTTACGTATCAGGCAAAATGTTTAGCGTGGACGCGCGACTATTATAAAAATTTATCGACGGACAGTAAGGTGAAATTAGACCAATGGCTCAAAGAGACGCAAATCCTAGACGTTTTATCCTAACGCATTTCACACCTCGGCTGCTCTTGATGGCAATGCCTTTGGGGTTGGCCGCACTTCTTCTTGTGCCATCTACGCCATCGCGATCAGCTAATTCACGTCCCAATGTAATCATGATGGTGATTGATGATGCGGCCTTGACTGATCTTGGCATTTACGGTGGCGAGGCCAAGACGCCGCATATTGATCAATTGGCGCGCCAAGGCACTTTGTTCACGCAGTATCGAACATCCCCACTCTGCGCCCCATCGCGCGCAATGCTTTTAACCGGACTGGATAATCACCTGACGGGCATTGCCACTATTCCTGAAGTGCTCACCCAAAGTCAGGCCGGCCATAAAGGCTATTCGATGCATTTGGAGCCGGGGGTTGAAACTCTGGCACAAATTCTTGGTCGCGATGGTTATCAAACATTTATGACCGGCAAGTGGCATTTAGGCCATGGTGGCAAGAACCTGCCGGTCCATCATGGCTTTGAGCGCTCCTTTGCCTTAGATGCATCGGGTGCAGATAATTGGTCGAAGCGGTCTTATATTCCCTATTACGAAACAGCCCCTTGGTATGATGGGGATATGCCCGCTGACTTGCCCGAGGAGTTTTACTCATCGGCATTTATTGTCGATCAAATGTTGGACTATATTGGCGAACGCGAAGACACAAAACCGTTTTTTGCATTTCTTGGATTTCAGGCGGTTCATATTCCTGTTCAAGCGCCCGCCGAGCTCATTGCGCCTTACAGAGATATTTATGCAAAAGGTTGGGATGATATTGCCGCAAAACGGTTTGAGAATGCGCAATCGCTTGGGCTAATGCCCGCCAATGTGGCCCCGCCAGCACCCAATCCGCAAAGACAAGCTTGGTCAGATCTTTCAGCTGAGGATCAAGAACTTTATGCTGCGCGTATGGCTGTTAACGCCGCCATGTTAGAGGCGATGGATATCCATATTGGTCGCTTGCTGGCTTACCTCGAGGAAAATGGCTTGCGCGAAAATACGATCTTTGTTGTGACATCGGATAATGGCCCGGAACCTTCAAACCCCCTGGATAATAATCGTATGCGTGCCTGGATGTGGTTAGAGGGATATGATGCGGGCCTTGATGATTTGGGTGGACCAAATAGTTATGGCTTTATTGGGCGCGATTGGGCGTCTTCCACAGGTGGGGGGCATCTTTATAAATTTACGGCCGCAGAAGGTGGTTTGAGGGTGCCTTTAATTATCTCGGGTGCAAATGTGCCAGCCAATAATCGCGTGCCAGCCACAGGCTGGGTTTATGATGTCGCTCCCACTTTGCTTGACCTGCTGGGGCTTAATGATCAGGCTGATACTATGACCGGCCGCAGTTTATTGCCGGTAATGCGAGGAACTCAAACTTCAGTTTATGGCGATGAAGAGCCAATTGGTATTGAGGTCTCTGGAAATTCGGCACTCTTTAAGGGTGATTATAAGTTGGTGCGTAATATGTCGCCCCATGGCGATGGCCAATGGCGATTGTATAATCTCTCATTAGACCCAGGTGAGACAACGGATATTCGCACAATAGAAATGGAAAAATTTGAAGAATTGTCGCAAGATTATGCCGACTATGAGGCACGTTTTGGCGTTCAACCTATGCCGGCGCATTATGATGCAATTGCTGAAATAACGCGCAACACAACATTGAAACGGTTTGGTGTGTCTCAGTCTGTTCTATATGCATTGATCTTCGGCTTTTTCAGTGTGCTGGGTTTGGCGGTTTGGTTTGCTGTTCGGGCTTTCAAGCGTCGTCGCCTAGAAAACTTGACCAACCACTAAAGCGACGATTTCATCAGAACGATATCTCGCAATGACAAAAGGAGCGCTGCCATGACCATTAGACCTTTCCCCATACATGTCGATCAGTCGATACTCGATGACTTAAGGCAACGTTTGGCACTCACAAGATGGGTGGAAAAAGAAACCCCTGAAGATTGGAGCCAGGGCATTCCGCTATCTTATATGAAAGAGATCCATAACAGCTGGTTAAATGAATATGATTGGCGTCCGGTCGAAGCGCGCCTTAATGCGCTTGGCAGCTTTGTCACAGAAATTGATGATGTTGATATTCACTTCCTGCATGTACGCTCGCCGCACCAGCATGCCCGCCCCCTAATTATGACACATGGTTGGCCTGGTTCAGTTTTGGAATTCATGAAAATTATTCCCATGTTAACCGAGCCCGAAAAACACGGAGGCAAGATAGAGGATGCATTTCATCTGGTTCTGCCGACCATGCCTGGCTATGGCTTTTCGGGGAAACCTAAAACGACAGGTTGGACGATCGATCATATTGGCGCGGCATGGGCAGAGCTTATGGCTCGGCTTGGTTATACGCGCTACTACGCCCAAGGCGGAGATTGGGGTTCTGCGGTAACGATTGCAATTGGGCGCGCTGACCCCACCCATTGTGCAGCTGTGCATGTGAATATGGTGATTGCTCTGCCAA
Organism: Alphaproteobacteria bacterium; assembly: GCA_965656805.1. Classification (GTDB taxonomy): domain Bacteria; phylum Pseudomonadota; class Alphaproteobacteria; order RS24; family RS24; genus JAYODZ01. The sequence continues at coordinate 942 of CBFHLW010000081.1, read as the reverse complement.
GTGAAGAGGTCATGGCGGAGCCAACACCGGCAGAACAAAAATCACTGGCCGATTTCATGAAACATCAGGAGTGGGGGACGGGCTATGCCAAGCAACAATCGACTCGGCCGCAAACACTAGGCTATGCATTGGTCGACAGTCCTATTGGTCAGGCGGCTTGGATCCTTGAGAAATTTTATGAATGGGCTGACTGCGATGGTCACCCAGAAAATATTTTCACGCGGACTGAACTATTAGATAACGTGATGATGTATTGGCTGACGGCAAGTGGGGGCTCATCAGCCCGGCTATATTGGGAAAGCTATAATTCCATTAATGCCGATCCATTTGATGTGCCTATGGGCGCCACTGTTTTCCCGATTGATATTTTTAAACCCTCGCGACGCTGGGCCTCTGCTCAATATAAGAATATAATTTTTTGGAATGAGCCAGATCGAGGCGGGCATTTTGCGGCTTTTGAAAAACCTATGGTTTTGGCTGAGGACCTGCGCGCTTGTTTTTCAATGATCTAGCCTTCGTCTAGGGCAGATGTCTAGGGCAGATGTCTAGCGCCGATATGCCATGCTGGTGAGACGCGCATGGCACGGTGCGTATGTGTCATATTTAAAAACCTTAGTTTCTATGAGAATTCAAATCTACAAATTCAGATTTGAGTTCGGACGCGCTGCTCTATTTTTTGAGACCACGGAAATTGGGTTTGCGCTTTGACGCGAAAGCTTTAACGCCTTCCGCAAAATCGGGTTGATCGCAGTAGAATTCTTGTTTCTCAACTTCATAATCGAGCTGTTCATCAAGGCTTACAGTCAATGCATGGTCATGGGCCCGGCTCACCGCTTTTAAACCAGAAATCGCACTATCTGCCATGCGCATGGCAAGCTCTTGGGCGCGTGGCATTAAGTTTTCATCACTGACGCATTCCCAAACCATACCCCATGCAGCGGC
>CBFHLW010000080.1:0-7280 GCA_965656805.1 Alphaproteobacteria bacterium | reverse complement strand
GCATTACTGGGCATTATTCATATTTGTGATGATGATGGTATAGAACTTCCAGTAGGTGAGGCAGGCACAATTTATTTTGAAACGCCTGGACCTCAATTTGAATACCATAATGATGAAGAAAAAACGGCCGATAGCCGACATACGAATGGTGACTGGACAACGTTAGGGGACGTCGGACGTTTAGATGAGGACGGGTTTTTATATCTCACAGACCGCAAAGCATTTATGATCATATCAGGCGGAGTTAATATCTACCCCCAAGAAGCCGAGAACTTACTGGTCACCCATCCTAAGGTTGCCGATGTCGCTGTCATTGGCGTCCCAAACGAAGAATTTGGCGAGGAAGTCAAAGCCGTAGTTCAGCCATTAAATTGGGAAGATGTTGGTCCAGAGTTAGAGCAAGAGCTTATAAGCTTTTGTAAACAAAGCCTTTCGGCTATAAAATGTCCACGAAGCGTTGACTTTGATAAAGAATTACCGCGCCACCCAACAGGCAAACTCTACAAACGACTCGTCAGAGATCGATATTGGGGTAAAAACGATAGTAAGATTGTTTAACTTAAAGATTAATTCACAATAAAGAGGAATGAAAATATGAAAATTTTTGAAAATCTAGCCGAATATGCCTCCATGGTTGGTCAAGAAATTGGAACCAGCGATTGGTTCGAGATTAACCAAGATCGAATTCAGCTTTTTGCAGACGCCACAGGCGATCACCAATGGATCCACCTTGATGCAGAGCGTGCGCAAAAAGAATTAGGCATGCCAACAATAGCACATGGCTTTTTGACACTATCTTTGCTGCCGATGCTAACAAGCCAAATCTCAGGCGTTAAAAGTGTTTCTCGTGGCGTTAATTATGGCGCAAACAAATTACGCTTTACCAATATGGTGCCTGTTAATTCAAAAGTGCGTGCAAAAGCAACTTTGAAAGAAACAGAACCCAAAGCTGGTGGCGTTCTGTTTACGACGGAAGTTGTGATCGAAATTGAGGGCTCAGACCGACCAGCCCTTATTGCCGAAACACTTACACTCTTATTCGAATAGGCACTCTTATTCGAATAGGGTTTTCCTTAACATTAAGAACGCCGAGCAATCTAAAGCCAGTGAAAGAGTAATTATGTCATCATCAAACGACGGTTTTCGTATTAATAAAGACGATGCGGAATGGCGTGAAACCCTCACGCAAGAACAATATAACGTCACGCGATGTGGTGGTACTGAGCGCGCTTTCACTGGCCCTTATTGGGATAATAAAGCAGCCGGTCGTTATGACTGCATTTGCTGCGCAACACCGCTTTTTCTATCCGATACAAAATATGATAGCGGCACAGGCTGGCCCAGCTTTTATGCGCCGATAGAAGAGACTGCTGTCACAAATAAAGACGATCATTCACACGGTATGAGAAGAACCGAGACTGTTTGCACATCCTGTGGCGCGCATTTGGGCCACGTCTTTCCTGACGGCCCACCACCGACAGGCCTTCGCTATTGTATGAATGGAACGTCCTTACATTTTATTCCCGAAGCCGACATAAAAAAATAATATGAAGCCTCCCATTGCAAAGAAAGAACGCCGTGAAGAGCGCTATCACGGTATTGTTAAAGAAGATCATTTTGCTTGGTTGCGTGACGACAACTGGCAAGATGTCATGCGCGACCCAATGGCTTTATCTCAAGATATTCGCGACCATTTAGAGGCCGAGAATGCTTATACAAATCATATTCTAGACCCCCTAAAGCCTCTCCAAGAAAAACTTTTTGCTGAAATGAAGGGGCGCATAGAAGATCTCGAAGCAAGCGTGCCGGTTAATAAAGGTGATTTCGCTTGGAACATTCGGTATCGCGCCGGAGACGAACATCAATTGGTATGTCGCGGCCCGCGCAATTGCGCGCGCGACGCAACAGATATCGTGCTCGATTGCAATGCCGAGGCCGATGGCCAAGACTATTTTAAACTGCTTGGACACGAAGAAACACCAGACAATTCAAGATTAGCTTGGGCGGCAGATTTCAATGGAGGCGAATATGCAACAATCCGTATTCGCGATATTGCAAATCAGTCAGACCTTAGTGATGTCCTAACAAGCGCTAGTAGCTCTATGGCCTGGTCCGCCTGCGGACAATACTTGTTTTATATTTTACTCGATGATAACCATCGCCCCCATCGCGTTATGCGACATATTTTAGGCACTCCGCAAGATCAGGATATATGTATTTATCAAGAAGCCGACGCAGGATACTTTCTCTCGTTATACGCCACTGCAAGTGGCCGCTTTATTGTTATCAGCGCCCATGATCATGAGACCTCTGAAAATTGGCTGATTGATGCCCAAATGCCCACCAACGCACCCATTTGTGTCACCCCAAGACAAATTGGGATGCAATATACGGTAGACGATGATGCTCAGCGTAATCGCCTCATCATCCTGACCAATTGGCAAGAAAAAGGACGTGCTGAGGATTTTCAAATCATGGTTACCCCAATTGATAATACACAGATTATTAATTGGAAGCCATTGATCGCGCACCAAGCTGGAAAGCTCATCCTCGATTTTAATATATATAAAGACCACATTTCATGGATAGCTCGTGAAAATGCATTGCCGCATATTCAAATCATGAATTTGAACGATCAAGGCCGCCGCGATATCACATTCGATGAGCCCGCCTATGATATTGCCATGCATGGCACCAGCGAATATGACAGCGTGGATCTGCGCTTTACATACACGTCCATGACAACGCCACGCAAAGTCTTTAATTTTGATATGACATCTGGTGAGCGCCAACTGCTCAGCGAACAAACCGTACCCTCGGGCCACAATGCTCAGGATTATATAACCAAACGTCTATGGGTATCCGGACACGATGGCACACAAATTCCTGTTTCCCTTGTTGCACATAAGGACACGCCTATTGATGGTAGCGCACCCTTATTGCTTTATGGCTATGGCTCTTACGGCATCACCATTCCTGCATCATTTTCGGTTGCGCGATTAAGTCTCGTAGATCGTGGCTTCATTTATGCAATTGCCCATATTCGAGGTGGTAAAGCACTTGGTTACAAATGGTTTGAAGACGGACGTGGCCAACACAAACAAAATACTTTCCATGATTTTATTTCAGCTGCAAAAGGCCTAATCGCTGAAGGTTATACCCATGCTGGAAATATCAGTATTCACGGCGGCAGCGCTGGAGGCTTGCTTGTGGGTGCTTGCCTTAATATGGAACCTGAGCTGTTCTGTTCAGCTGTTGCTGAAGTCCCTTTTGTCGATAATCTCACCACAATGCTGGACGCGACACTCCCTCTAACCCCCCCTGAATGGCCCGAATGGGGCAACCCCATCTTGAACGAAGCCGATTACAAATGCATAGCCGCCTATTCACCATATGAAAACGTCAAGGCGAAGAAGTACCCCCACATTCTAGCAACGGCAGGCTTAACAGACCCCCGCGTCACCTATTGGGAACCAGCAAAATGGATTGCCCGATTGCGCACCACCCGAACCGATCAAAACCTATGCCTGTTAAGAACAGAAATGCATGCTGGCCATGGCGGACAAGCGGGAAGATTTAATCAATTAAGTGAAACGGCACTGGTTTATAGTTTTATATTAATGTGTCATCAGATCGATCAGTAACTCATAAATAAGCTAAAAGGATACATAAGATCATGACGGCTTTTTCTACAGCAAAAGCAACAGACCACGGTTTTGCACAAGACCGCCTCGACAGAATAGCACCTTTCTTCTCAAGCTATCTCGAGCAGCAACGCCTGCCAAATGTTGGCATAGCTATTATGCGCAACGGCCACATCGTCTATGAACATTTTTCCGGAAAAAGCGCATTTGATGGCGGGTTTACCCCCGATAAAGACAGCCTTTATCGTATCTATTCTATGACAAAGCCGATCACCAGCGTTGGCCTCATGATGCTTTATGAGCAAGGAAAATGCCAATTATATGATCCCGTATCTAAATTTATTCCAGCTTTCAAGAACATGGATGTCTTTGTATCGGGCACACCGAACGACTATCAAGTTCGCCCCGCAGACAGAGAAATTACGATCCATGATTTGCTCACGCACCAGTCAGGTCTTACCTATGACTTTATGATGGAAAGTCCTGTCGATGCTCTTTACCGAAACCATAAAATCAATGGTGCGCGATCTGAAAAACAAACACTCGAAGAATTGTGTGAGAAAATTACCGAACTGCCCCTTCTCTTTTCGCCTGGCGAAAGATGGAACTATTCCGTTGCGACAGATATTTGCGGCCGCTTAATTGAAATTATATCTGGGAAATCACTCGACCAATATTTTGAGGAAGATATATTAAAACCTCTCAAAATGAACGACACAATGTTCACTCTTGAGGGCGATAACCTCAAACGGCTTACCCATAATTATGCGCGAGATCCAATAAGCGGCAAAACACAACTCGCAGATAGTCCGGATAAAACAATTTATCGGACGGGGCGACGCTTTTTGTCAGGCGGTGGTGGATTACTTTCCACCATGAATGATTACTTGCGATTTACTGAGTTCCTAAGGCTGGGAGGGCAATTGGATGGTGTACGTTTACTCAGCCCGCTGACACTTAATATGATGACCAGCAATCACCTTCCCAATAATGAGACACTGATCACACGCGCAAATGGTGCATTCTCAGAAGTCAGCTCAGCCGGAACTGGCTTTGGGTTAGGCTTCTCCGTTGTCACCAACCCCACTGAGGCCGCGACAGTTTCCGCAATGGGCACCTACGCTTGGGGTGGACTGGCTTCCACATTTTTCTGGAATGATCCAGTTTACGATATGAATGTGGTTTTCTTTACCCAGCTAATGCCCTCACGCACTTATCCATTGGGCATGCAATTAAGACAGCTCGTTTATTCAGCAATTATTTCATAAAGTCATTAAACCCAAAGTTGGATAGGTCTTAAATCTGCACAATCGAATGATATCACCGAGAAACTCCTTCGATTATCTAAAATCGCCTTGTCGCTATGACTATTTGAACTATTATTTTATCATTCATTAAAGGAGACGAATATGGCACTTCCAGATATTCTCAAAGGCAACCTCAAGGTTCCTGTTGTAGGCTCACCACTCTTCATTATTTCAGGCCCTGAGCTTGTTATTGCGCAGTGTAAAGCGGGCATTGTGGGCTCTTTTCCCGCCCTTAACGCGCGCCCAGCGCATGTTCTGGACGAATGGCTCACACAGATCAATGACGAGCTTTCAGCCTATAAAGCCGCCAACCCAGGTGCTATTGTGGCCCCTTATGCCGTCAATCAAATCTGCCACGGCTCAAATGATCGTCTTATGCAAGACATGGAAACATGTGTGAAACACAAAGTGCCGATTATCATTACCAGCCTCCGCCCCCCCGCAGAGATTGTTGAAGCAGCTCATAGCTATGGCGGTCTTGTTTTCCATGACGTGATTAATGTTAAACACGCCAAAAAAGCCGCCGAACAAGGCGTCGATGGCCTTATCCTTGTTTGCACAGGCGCTGGCGGCCATGCTGGTACACTAAGCCCCTTCGCTCTCGTTCGCGAAGTAAAGGAATGGTTCGACGGCACAATATTGCTCTCCGGCTCTATTGGTGATGGCTATAGCATTGCAGGTGCATTAGCGATGGGCGCTGACTTAGCCTATGTCGGTTCGCGCTTTATTGCCTCAACGGAAGCAAATGCGGAAGAGGATTACAAACAAATGCTTGTTGAGTCCGCTGCTGATGACATCGTTTATTCGTCACTCTTCACAGGCGTACATGGCAATTACCTAAAACCATCCATTGCCTCAGCTGGCCTAGACCCAGATAACCTGCCTGAAGCAGACAAGACCAAAATGGACTTTGGTTCAGGTGGCAACATGAAAACCAAAGCATGGAAAGATATTTGGGGCTGTGGACAAGGCATTGGTTCTATCGACACTATTCAGCCTATTGGTACAATTGTTGACCAAATGGCTAAAGAATATAACGATGCTATCGCGAGCCTCGTTAGCCGTCAGTCGGCCTAGGCATGCTAGACCCAATTGCGCGGCGGTTAATTAACCCCCCGCTCAATTGGTGCGCGCCCTATATAAAGGCGACACCAACGCAAATTACGCTTATCGGCTTTGGCTTTGGTGTCGCCAGTTTTATCTGCATTCTTCAAGATTATTTTATATTTGGCGTTATCCTGCTTTTTCTCAACCGCCTATGCGATGGCCTTGATGGGGCCGTTGCCCGGGCGCAGAATCAAACATCAGACCTTGGCGCCTATATCGACATTGTCGCAGATTTTTTACTTTGGGCCCTATTGCCAGTGGCGTTCGCCTATCACAACCCCGAAAATGCTATGGCCGCAGCGGTGCTTTTGTCGAGCTTTGCAATGTCAATGACGACATTCTTGGCCTTCGCTATTATGGCAGAGAAACGGCACCTCACAAGCACCAGCCAAGGCAAGAAGAGTTTCTTTTATCTGGCCGGCCTTGCAGAAGGCAGTGAAACAATATTGTTTTTTACAGCATGCTTTATTTGGCCAGATCTATTTATCCCATTTGCGCTTGCCTTTGCCGCTCTTGTATATTTATCCTCTGTTGGACGCATCATGTCGAGCTGGCAGGAACTGCGTAAATAAACAATAAGGAAATGCTATGCCAATATTTGGACCTGACATCAAAATAGATGAAACCGTTTATCTCCACGAGACATCTTATCTCTATGGAAAAATCACCATAGGTGCACACAGTTCAGTTTGGCCAAATGTGGTTATGCGCGCAGAAATGCATGAAATTATTATTGGAGATAAAACCAATATACAAGATTTTGTAATGGTTCATGTCGGGGCATCCACACCAACTATTATTGGCAATGAATGCTCGATTACCCATCATGTAACTTTACATGGATGCGAAGTAGGCGATAAATGCCTTATTGGCATTAATGCAACTTTAATGGATGGCTCCAAAATCGGCGCCAATTCAATTGTTGCCGGTCATTCAATCGTGACCGAAAATTCTGTCTTCCCAGAAAACTCAATCATTGCAGGCGCTCCGGCAAAAATTGTTGCTACACGTGATTGCGCAAAACCAAATGCTTTTAATGCCGCGTTCTATGCCCAAAATGCAAAAAATTACGCACAAGGTATTTACCGAATAGAAGACCTGGAAAGCCTCACTCAAAATATGTAAGACGCGTCCAGTTCTGCCATGGTGGTCTGACCGCTTATTATATTAGAGAGCGCCTAAAGCGAAAGCATAAAGGGCCAATATAATTTTACCTAATTTT
>CBFHLW010000079.1:0-7440 GCA_965656805.1 Alphaproteobacteria bacterium | reverse complement strand
GACATTTGGAATTAGGAACGGGCTGGCTTGCGAGTATTTCCTTTTTTGTTGCGAATGTCTTGTTAATGACCTTGGGGTATTTTTTAATTGTGCCGCTTTTGTTTCTTGTGATGTCGGGCTTCACGCACCGTGTTGCGCTTAACATTAGAGATAAGCGATACCCTCACATGAGTTTTGAAAACAATATTGGCGCGTTTGAATCTTTCATGGAGACAGCCGTCGTACTTTTAAAAGGCCTGACCTATTTTTTGATTGCGTCACCCGCACTTCTTTTATTTGGTGCTGGCCAGATTATTTATGTTGTGATTGGTTTTGTTTTATTTCGCAAGCTCTTGCTGCTGGAGGCACTCGGAACACATTTGCCGCTTGCGTTTGTTCGCGAGAAATCACGGATATTAAACGGTGGCCAGCATTTTTCGAGTACGATTGTTCTTTATCTCGCAAGCCTGCTGCCTGTCGTGAATTTATTTGTGCCTTATTTGTCGATTTGCATTTTGCTCAATGAGTCTATGAACCAAGAGGAAGACCCTTTGATGTATAAATAATAAGGGTGTTAAAAATAAAAAATATACGGCGAATTAAAATTATGAGATGATTTTGAAATGATTGATCGGCGTAATGTTTTAAAGTTTTTCTCCAGTCTACCGCTAGCACGTGTTTTATTTTCTGGGTCTGCGGTTTCAGCAAATGATATTGTCCCATCCGCCACCAGCGGTTGGCAGAATTGGTCTGGTTCTCTCTCGGCACCATCTGCATTGGTAAGAACCCCAAAGTCTGTCAGCGAACTTCAAGATATTTTAAAGACATCATCTGCCCGCCCCGTCGGAGCTGGCCATAGTTGGACGCGCCTTGTCCCAGGCGCGGATACGATTTTAAAGCTCGATCATTTTTCAGGTCTGGGTGAGGTCAATGCAGAAAAGCAAACCGCCTGGATGGGTGCGGGGACGCGCCTCGTCGATTTGTCTCGCGCGCTCGAGGCACATGATCTTGGGTTTCGAAACCTAGGCGACATTAATGTGCAAAGCCTAGCCGGTGCGTTAAGCACGGCCACACATGGTACGGGCAAAAATCTACCCTGTTTAGCTGCTGAGTTGCGCGGTGTTCGAATGGTCACGGGGGCGGGCGATGTGTTAGAGGTTAGCGATCAGGAGAATAAAAGTCTTTTGCCCGCTGTTCAGGTTGGTTTGGGCGCGCTTGGTGTTTTAACCGATGTCAAAATGCAGCTGACTGGGCGATATAAATTGCATCGTCGGGTATGGTTTATGCCCCACGCACGCGCGCTTGAAGAAGCGGAGCGTTTGTGGGCTGAGAACCGAAATTTTGAATTTTTCTATATTCCGTTTTCCGACATGAGCATGTGCATTTCACATAACGAGACTGACGCACCGCTCAGCGCACAGCCTGTCTCTGAAGATGAGGATGCTGTTATGCAATTAAAAATGCTGCGCGATTATATGTCTTGGTTTCCGGCGCTTCGTAAAAAACTCTTAGCGTTCGCTATCAAATCTGCGCCCGAGGAGGAAATTATTGGTAACTCTTGGGAAATATTATCATCTGTGCGTGACACGAAATTTAATGAAATGGAGTATCATCTTGCTCCCGATCGTGGTCTTGAAGCACTGGAAGCCGTTCGAATTTATATAGAGCGTTATCGGCCAGATGTTTTTTTCCCCTTTGAAGTTCGGCAAACTGCTGGCGATACGGCTTGGCTTTCGCCATTTAATGATGGTCCGCGCATTTCAGTGGCAGTGCATTGTTATGCGCCTGATGATTATGCATTCTTATTTACCGAAATTGAGCCTATTTTGCGCCAATATGGTGGTCGTCCCCATTGGGGGAAATTAAACAGTTTGGGGCCTCGTGATTTTGCAGAGCTCTATCCGCAGTGGGATGCTTTTGGTGACCTTAGACGACAGCTAGACCCTCAAGGCCGATTGCTCAACCCTTATTTAACGAATTTGTTTGAGAGTTTTGCGCGAGTTTAAGACCTGCAGAACAAAAAGCTGCCTCTATGGTTTGAGCTCTTCACGCGGCAATCAAGGCAATTTTTAGATAAAATTGCGCTAAATGCTATAAATATCTCTAATTTGACCGAATTCGGCATATTCTATAGTGGTCTTTTCCAAAAGCGTGTTATGTCCCTATCCAATTGCGCGTCATATTGGGTGACGGCATAATTTCATCCGCCATCTGCGTAAGACGCTGATCGCTAAAAAGGCTTATCAATGACCACATTTGCCCAGTTGGGGCTTTCCACACAACTCGCGAAGACGCTTGAGACAAGCGGCTATACTGAACCCACACCTATTCAAAAAGAAGTTATACCGCTCATGCTCGATGGTCGAGACATTGTGGGTATTGCCCAAACGGGCACTGGTAAAACGGCAGCCTTTGTATTGCCGGTTCTTGAAAAGCTCCAAAACGAGCAGCATAAGGTGAAGCAAAAGCATTGTACCGCACTTATTATCGCGCCAACGCGCGAGCTTGCAGCTCAAATTGATGATAATATTGAAAAGTATAGCGCATCGATTTATCACGCCCGCGCCATGATTGTGGGGGGTGTTAAATACCCGAAGCAAATTAGCAAGCTCCGCCAAGGCCTTGATATTTTAGTGGCTACACCCGGCCGTCTGGAAGATCATATTAAGTCGGGGAATGTGTCGCTGGCGCATACACAAATCGTTATTTTAGATGAAGCGGATCAAATGCTTGATCTTGGTTTCTTTCCGGCCATTCGCCGCATTGTAAAACAGGCCCCGCGCACGCGCCAAACCGTTTTGCTTTCTGCAACAATGCCCAAACAAATACGCGCCCTGGCCGCAGAATTATTAACCAACCCTGTTGATGTGGCGGTGGCAACGCAGTCCAAACCCATCGAGAAGATTGATCAACGCTTTTATATGATGGAAGCCAGTGACAAGCGCCCCTTCTTGGTGCGTGCCCTTGAAAATCAATTTCGAACCATTGTGTTTACGCGCACCAAGCATGGCGCTGATCAATTGGTTAAATATTTGTCTAAACAAAATGTGCGTTCAGCAGCAATCCATGGCGATAAGAGCCAGGGACAACGCCAAAAAGCGATTGAAGATTTTCGTTCTGGAAAAGAGCATATTTTGGTTGCCACAGATATTGCGGCTCGTGGGATAGATATCCCGGAGGTGTCTCTGGTTGTAAATTATGATGTTCCATTAACACCTGAGGCTTATGTACATCGTATTGGTCGAACCGCTCGTGCTGGACGTGAAGGTATGTCGATTACACTCAGTACCGGCGAAGAAAAATCGAAATTGCGAGATATTGAACGTTTGATTAAACGCAAATTGGTCGTTGAAAACGTACAGGCTGCAAAAATGAGTGAGGGTTATGACCCTACAAAATTAATGGCACCAACAGAGGCAAATGAAACACATGTCTCTCTTGACGATGTGGGAGGTGGTGGTCGTGGCCGACGCGGCGGGCGCTCTGGTAAAGGCGGCGGTGGTGCGGGCGCTGCTAAGGCGCGTTCATTTCGGGCGGCAAAGCCAGGCGGACGGCGTGATGAGAAGTCGAGCTCAGGACGTCCAGAGCGGGTCGGACGACCTGACGGCGAGAAGCGTAAATCTAATGGAAATAAAAACGACCCGCGTGGTCCCGCCAAAGGCAGAGACGGTGAGCGCGGTGAGCGTGTTCGCGCTGCTCGACCAAGCGGCGATCGTCCCGATAGTGGTCGCCCCAGAAAAAGCGGGGGCGCGCGTTCAGATGGTGGAAAACCCAGCGGAAAACCAAGTGGCAAGCCAAAGGCTAGGTTTGGTGAAAAGCCGGGTGGGGGACGCTCAAGTGGTGATGCGCGAGGTAAGTCCAGTGGAAAACCAGGCGGTCGTTCCGGTGCGCGCTCAGGTGGTCGCCCCAGCGGTAAGCCCAGTGGCGGACAAGCACGTGGCCCGCGCGCCTCTTAACAGAAATCATTCCTGAGCTCTAAAAGGAGGCTTTCATGATGAGCCCCTTTTCCTTGGCAATTATGCGAGGGGGGGGGTGGCGCAGGATAAATATATTGCAAGCATAGTCTATGGGCTGTACCAATATGTACAATTAATATGCTGAGCTTTGGCATGGGCCTAAAGCTAAACAATCATGTGTCATAATAATATTTTTTGAGGAGATTAATATGAGCAGCAATTTGCAACTCGTTTCAACCATGACCAGCGGTGGGCAAGCCATCTTATCTATTGTTGATAAACCTATGCCAACGCCAGGCCCCGATGATGTGGTTGTGCGTATCGAAGCCACGCCCATTAACCCTTCTGATATGTTCCCGCTCATTGGCTTTGCTGATTATGCAAAGGGTAAAGTTGAACTTGAAGGCGGTCTCCCCAAAATGGTTGCCCCCATTCCTGACGCTATGCTTGACGTTATGCGCGCTCGCCTCGACCAAACATTGCCGGTTGGCAATGAAGGTGCGGGAACGGTTGTTGCGGCAGGCGACAATGTGAAACATATGGAAGGTAAGATCGTGTCTTTGGTCACGGGTCAATCCTATCAGCAATATGTAGTTTCACCTGCGGTTGCTTGTTTGGTGCATAAAGATGATACGACTGCCGCCGAGGCCGCTTCGTCTTTTGTTAACCCACTGACGGCTCTAAGTTTTGTTGCGACACTCAAATCTGAGGGTCATAAAGCAATGGTCCATACGGCGGCAGCGTCAAACCTTGGGCAAATGCTTTTGAAGCTTTGTCAGCAAGACGGCATTGATTTGGTGTGCATTATCCGCTCGGAAGAGCAGGCCAAATTGCTCAAAGATTTGGGTGCAAAATATATCATCAATTCTGAAGACGCTGATTTCCGCGCGAAGCTCGAAGACGCAATCGCAGAAACCGGTGCCAGCCTTGCATTTGATGCGATTGGCGCAGGCAATATGCCTGATATTATTTTAAGCTCGATGGAACGCGCTTTTAGTCGCCAAACCAAAGGCTTAAACACATATGGGTCTGACCAGTTCAAGCAAGTTTATGTTTATGGGCGTCTGGGCATGGGGCAGATTACACTTAGCCAAAGCTATGGCATGCATTGGGGGTGTTCTGGTTATTTGTTAACCCCACAATTGCAAAAGCAAGGGCTTGAGAAGCTCGCTGCTATGCAGGCACGTGTGGCCAATGAGATAAAAACAACATTTGCCAGCCATATTACCGATACATTATCATTGGCCGAGGCCATTGATCCGGCTAATATTGGCCGCTATATGCCGAAAAAAACGGGCGAGAAATATCTCATTAACCCGCAAAAAGACCTGTAATAAAAAAGAAACTAACCAAAACATTAAACATTTGGTTTTGGTTGATATGAAGGCTGCTCCGTTATACGGGCGGCCTTTTTTCTGTCGCGCGCCCAGGAAGCCTAGGGTGCACAGAGAGCCTAGACTGACCAGAGAATCTAAACAGCCCAAAGAGGTGACCAGCCGTCATTTTTTACGGGAACGGAGCACATGTAATGGCGAATGAAGAGAGCTCACATCAGCCTTCTTGTTTTTCATGAGCTTGCCGCATAGGTTAAAGGCCGCATTTATGATTTATAAAGAGGGAAAGAGCATGTCTTTGTTGGTGATTGGCGCGTCTGTGTTTATTATTATTTCTTTGGCCCTTGCTTGGCTTGCCACGGCGGTGCGTATTATGCGAATCCCCGCGCTTCAAAGGCTGTTTCCGGCGAGTGACCAAATTGTTAAGTCGCACATTGACTTTCTATTAATGGCTCTCTTGATCATCGCTTTTTATCTGCTCGGGCAACAGCTTACAGTCACTTATCCAGATTGGGTTATCTGGTCCATGCTCATTGGTGGCTTCACCAACCCGATTTTATTTTTGGTTATTGCCAGACATGAGCCCGGCACCTTCAAGCCCGGCCCCGTTTTTGGGCTTGGCGCTATGGTGAGCTTTATCATCACGACGCTTGGCTTTGTCGCTGCAGCCTTCATGGTTTTATAAACCAGTTATGGCTAAGCAATAGAAGCAAGCAAAACAGCCAAATAATAGAAATAAGTTAAGAATGGTGCCGCTTGGGTGATTTGAACACCCGACCCCATCATTACGAATGATGTGCTCTACCAACTGAGCTAAAGCGGCATAAAAATGACTTATCATTGGCTTAGCATATCGAGCTTGCCCTCGCCAAGCCTGGGTTGCAAAAATTATGCAAGCTCTGCACTTGGTTTTATCCCAATCGTGCACAGGCTGCATGGATTTAGAGGATGCTTGTCAATGCACATAGAATGCGGATAAAGGGAGAAGGGAGGCCAAAATAGCGCACTTTAAATTGCTTAGGCAAGTATTTAAGTCAGCTTGCTGGTCTATGGTTTATTGGTCTAAGTCCTCTTATATAAAATTTATTTATAACAATGGCTTAGCATTAAAAATATCAAAATAATAGTCTTTTTGTCACAGGGGCCAGATGCGACGAAATGGCCTAAATTTGCAGGCGCGTGTTTCTGTTTTTATGAAATATCGTGACATTTTTGCAACAAATCAACTTTATCAAACATTCAGACGCCTGAAAGCCGTGTTATGGCTTTAAAAATATGTTGACGCTCTAAAAGCATAACAGCCACACTCAAATGGTAAACACGTCTGAATTCCCTGGGAGGGGTAACAGGCATTCTTGTTTGGGAGCAATGAGGAGGGCTTCTATTATGAAGAAAAATAAACGAGTGCTTGGTCTAAGTGCGCTTGTGGGTCTGGGCCTAATGGCTGCGGGATCTGCCCAAGCGTATGAAATGACCATTGGTGGCTTTGATGTCCAAGTTGACACAACAACGTCATTTGGTATGTCAATGCTAACCACAGATACAAATATGAAATTTGCGCCGACTAATAATGGTGGTCCTGCAGAAGTGGCGTCTTTCTGGAATCCTAACACAAATTCGCTATGTAGCGGTGATGGAACTGTTGCATATACTTATGGATCTACTTGTCTAAGTAATTCAGCGCCAAATTTTGATGGCGCTATAAATACGGATGATGGTCGCTTAAACTTTAACAGAAGCGGTGACCTGATCAGCGCACCCGTTAAACTCACATCAGACATAATGGCAACAAGAGGCAATATTTCTGCCTTTGCCCGTGTCAATGCGTTTTATGATGCGGTGTTGATGGATGATGGCAGCTTTAACCGCGCAGGCGTTAAAGGCGGTTTGTCTGACCGCGGTGAGAGCAATGCGGGTTATGACCTTCAATTGCTGGATGCATATTTGAGCTTTGATCTTGATGTCGCTGACCGCCCGCTCATGGTGCGGATTGGTAAACAGGTTATTAACTGGGGGGAAGCGACCTTCATTCCTGGTGGTAACTCAGCATTTAACCCGATTGACGTTGGTGCCATCCGTCGCCCTGGCGCGGAAATTAAAGAAGCCCTTTTACCAGTTGAAGCTGTATATGCTTCACTTGCTTTAACAGACAGCATTACAGTTGAAGCCTA
>CBFHLW010000078.1:0-7744 GCA_965656805.1 Alphaproteobacteria bacterium | reverse complement strand
TCATTCTCGCTGGCGGCTCTGAACAACCTCGCGATTTACCTGTCGATGGCCGCAATCTTGAAGGTGTTGAATTTGCAATGCAATTCTTGCCCCAACAAAACCGCCGGGTTGGACAAGAGCCAATTGGAGATATGTCCCCCATTTCAGCAGAAGGCAAGCACGTGATCGTTATTGGTGGCGGTGATACAGGATCCGACTGCATCGGCACCTCTATTCGTCAGGGAGCCACATCCGTGACCCAACTTGAAATCATGCCGATGCCACCAGAAAAAGAAGATAAAGGCCTAACCTGGCCCAATTGGCCGCTTAAAATGCGCACATCTTCGAGCCAAGCCGAGGGCGCAGAGCGAGACTTCTCGGTCATGACACAAGGATTTTCTGGCGAAGATGGGCATGTAAAAGCCATTAAATGCGTAAAAGTCGATGATAATATGGCGCCCATTTCTGGCAGTGAATTTGAATTACCGGCAGACCTGGTGCTACTGGCTATGGGTTTTGTAAACCCCATTCATGATGGCATGCTTGAGCAACTAAAAGTGGCCTTTGATGCCCGCGGAAATGTCGCTGCTGATACAGAGACATATGAAAGCTCAGTCAAGAAAGTCTTTACTTGTGGTGATATGCGCCGCGGTCAGTCCCTCGTTGTTTGGGCTATTCGTGAAGGGCGCCAATGCGCACGAGAAGTGGATTTGTTCTTAATGGGTGCATCAGCTCTGCCACGCTAAGCGAGCGTGATTAAAATTGCGGTAACGGATTAAAGGCTAGATACTCAGACGTAGCATGTCATCGAGCACGCGCTCAAGATGGCGTACAGAGTTGCACACCTGCACACTATGACAGTAGGCTCCAAGGCGCTTCATCTCGCTATCTCCCGTATCCCAGAGAGCTTTACTTTCTGGGTTAAGCCAAATCACACGCCGGCAACGATTAGACATTTCGCGCAATATTTCGTGTCCTGGATCACCATAATTTGAGCGGCCATCCCCCAAAATCATCAATGTTGTTTTATGATCGAGATCGTCCATCACAAGTCGTGCGAGATCATTAAAAGCATTGCCGTAATCAGTTGACCCGCCGCCAAAGCGCATCAAAGCATCCGTCAATGCTGCCTCGGGTTCCATACGTTCAAATAAATCTGTAATTTCCCCGCAAGCATGTGAGAAAGCAAAAGAGCGGGTGCGTGGCATAACCTCGTCTAAACTATACAAAAACATTAATAGAAAACGCGAGACCGCCGCAACCGAACCAGACACATCACACATGGTAATTAAACGCGGTCGAGACACCTCTACGCTTCGCCATTGTAGGTCTATGAGCAACCCGTCATGACTTTGGTTTTTTCGTAATGTTTTGCGGACATCTATTAAGCCGCGCTTTGAACGTTTTTGGCGCCGAGAATGGAGCGACGCCAAACGCTTGGCGAGCTTGGCAATAAGCCCACGCATAATATGCATATCGCTTCGATCAAGATTAGATAGTTTAATCCGCGATAAAGCTTCTTCGCGGACAAGCTTTCCCGAGTTCGCCGTACGCATCGCAATTTGTTTTTCGACAAAATCACGCGCAATCTCAAAAAGTCTTTGCCGCGCATGACGCAGATTAGATTCATATTCACCGTCGCCGCTATTGCGTGCATTTTGAATAGCAGCCTCAACCTCTTCAAGGCCCATCATCTCCATGATGCGCCTTGTAAATAACCCTTGTTGTGTAAAAAGACGCACATCGCTCATATCTGCGTCACTTGCCGCTTGCGCCAATTTTGCCGCCAACCCCGCCTCATCATTATTTAACAGCATATCAGCAAGGTCATGACTTGGCGTTGCTTCCCCAGATATTTTTCCTTCATCTTGCTCACGAGGGTCTTCTGTGTCACTAGAAGCGCCGTCAGCTAACGCATCTTCTGCAGAAGAACCATTATCAGAGGACTTCACGGCATCTAACATGGCGCCAAAATACTCATCAAAACAAGCATGAAAGGCGTCTTTTTCTGCATCAGATTTAGCCAAGGCATGACTTAAAGCCGTCCGCATTAACCGCCGATCACCCAGACCAATGGTTTCAACAATCGCTGCTGCCTCGATTGATTCCGCTGTTGAAATACGTATCTCTGCCGCTCGCAGGACTCGAATAAAATCTCCGAGCATAAACATGTTATACGCCGCGCGTAATGGGTGTTGGATCGCTCTCACGAATAAGCGTGGTTAATTGCGGTTCAATAATATCAATATCGCTTTTGAACTTTAACAAAACATTTAACGTAGAAGCGACGAATTCAGGTGTGAGGTCTTTGGCATTTAACAAAATAAGCGCTCGCGCCCAATCAATAGTTTCGGAAACAGCTGGCGGTTTCTTTACATCTTGCCCGCGAATGGCGGCGACAAACTGAACCAAATGTTGACGCAATCGCGCGTCCAAATCAGGGACACGAGTAGCGATAATGTCAGCCTCTCGTTTAGGGTCTGGGAATGGAATGAATAAATGCAAACAACGACGTTTAAGCGCATCGCTTAATTCGCGGGTATTATTCGAGGTCAAAAATACGAGCGGGGGAACCTTTGCTTTAATTGTCCCTAACTCAGGAACTGAAATCTGATAATCTGACAAAATTTCAAGCAAAAAAGCCTCAAACTCATTATCAGCCTTATCAATTTCATCAATAAGCAACACACATCCTGCTTCAGACCTTAAGGCAGACAAAAGCGGCCGCGGCAACAAAAACTGCTCAGAGAAAAAGACATCCTCAAAGCCATTCAAACGCGCCATGGACTCGTCTAAGCCCTTAGCACCATCCATCAGATCTGACAGCTTTTCTCGCAAAACCTGCGTATACAACAATTGCTTGCCATACTGCCACTCATAGAGAGCCTTACTCTCATCGAGGCCTTCGTAACATTGAAGACGAATAAGATCGAGATTTAGATATTCTGCCGCGGCTTTGGCAAGCTCGGTTTTCCCAACCCCAGGCGGCCCCTCAACTAAGAGGGGCTTTTGAAGTTGGCGCGCCAGAAAAAAGGCCGTCGCAATATCTTGATCACAAATATAACCAATATCGGAAAATCCGCGCGATATAGTCTCAATAGCTTTTACAGCTGTCTCTGTGTTTGTTTTCATGCGCGCACCGTAACCTAAATTCTTTAATTGCGCACAATTTTTCTTATTTGCGACAAAACACCTGGTGTTGCATACCCATCGGCAATGAGCCCATTTTTATGCTGAAATTCGAGAACCGCAGCACGTGTTTCTGCGCCTGGAATGCCATCAACAAGATCAATATTATATCCGGCTGTTTTCAACAGACCTTGTAATTCTTTGATTTCATTGGGCTGAAGCGGCCTATCTTCCAACGGCCATGAGATATCATGTTTTTTCTGACCCCGAATACGCTCGCTCAACAAGCCAGCCGAAAGCGCATAAGCGGGCGCGGTATTATAACGCAATATGGCAAAGAAATTAACGGTCGCAAGATAAACAGGTCCACTATGCCCAGCTGGCAAATAAAGCGCCCCTGTCCCCCAGGATGGGTCAAGCGTGTGCTCGAGACCTTTAACCCCAAGGGCCTGCCACTCGCTTATGGATTTCTTTGTTTTTAAGTTAGCCTGACCATAGTCAAAACCATTTGGCACGGTAACACGCACGCCCCAAGGAATATCACGTGTCCAGCCAGAAACCTTTAAATAATTTGCTGTTGAACCAAGCGCATCATCAGAGTTTGTCCAAATGTCACGTTTACCATCGCCTGTTGCATCAACCGCATAGCCAAGAAAGGTTGTTGGAATAAATTGGGTTTGGCCCATCGCGCCAGCCCAACTGCCCAGGAAGTTGTCCAAAGTAACATCTCCTGACTCTAAAATCTCAAGCGCTGCCAATAGTTGCTGACGCCCAAATTTTGTACGACGCCCCTGATAGCCAAGTGTTGCAAGAGACTCGAGTACAGGGAAATGACCAAGTATGGTGCCGTAATTTGTTTCCATGCCCCAAATCGCAACCAAAATCTCAGCTGGCATGCCGTATTGCATAGATGTTTTATCTAAAAAGGCTTTATGTTCGGCGAATTTGGCGCGACCGTCGCTGACGCGCCGATCGGTAATCATAATATCCAGGTATTCCCATATCGGTTTGATGTATTCAGGCTGTCTCGCCGCCAACTCAGAAACGCGGGTGTTGGGGCTCAATGTATCCAGCGCATTGATATAAGACTCTGAGATACCCTTTGTTCGGGCCTCTTGTTTGATATTAGTAATAAAATCTGTAAAAACGCGGTCCTCGGCATGAGCATATGACAGGCCGAAATTCATTATAGAACTCATTGCAATAATGGCTCCCAAAAAACGATGAGAATACAGTGCACGCATAGATTTACTTTTTTTATTCTGTGGCATTTGAAATCACCTTTTTAAAATCCGCTCGGCATTGAGCTATTTATTAATTTATGTATGTTAACGTTGTTTGTATAAATGTGAAGAGGTATTGGAAAATGGCAAATGGATCAGTGTTGCGCTCTGTGTCGCGCGTCGTCTTTCCTGTTGCCGGACTGGGAACAAGATTCCTTCCTGCCACAAAAACTGTTCCAAAAGAAATGTTGCCTGTCGTTGATCGCCCTCTTATTCAATGGGTCGTCGAAGAAGCAGCAGCCGCAGGTTGCCGTGAATTTATATTTGTTACATCAAAAGAAAAAACCTCAATTTGCGCACATTTTTCGGCCGCACCGCATTATGAAGATACATTAACAGCGCGCGGTAAATTAAAGGAACTTTCACTTTTAAAGGCAGGTCTGCCTGAAGATGCTAAAATCATTGAAGTGCACCAAGACGCGCCTCTTGGCCTAGGGCATGCTATTTGGTGCGCCCGCGCACATACAAAAGGTGAGCCTTTTGCCGTCATTTTACCCGATGACTTGATCTTATCTGAAAAAGGTTGCCTGACACAAATGATTTCACATTATCATGGCGGTACGATGATCGCTCTTGAAACTGTGCCGATACAAGACACTAATAAATATGGGGTCGTCGCCCCTGAGAGCGAAGCAGAAAATGTTGTAAAGATAGCAGATATTGTCGAAAAGCCCGAGCCAGATGTAGCACCTTCCAATTTAGGCGTTGTTGGGCGTTATATTTTAGACGGTGGCATTATGGATATATTGGAAACGCAAAAAGCTGGTGCAGGTGGAGAAATCCAATTAACAGATGCCATCGCACAAATGATACCAACGACAATGACTTCGGGCTATCGCTTTACTGGCCAGCGCTATGACTGCGGGAGCAGAGAAGGCTTTCTTGCCGCGAATCTTGCCTATGCCCTCTCACCATATGGTGCAAATATGGGCACTCAAACGCAAACCATGCTAAACGACATAATTAATCCAAAACTGGAGCAAAATTAATATGAGTTTTGACGCCCTAAAATCCGCCCAAGAGACACTCTCAGCCGAGCGCGAAGGCCTTTTACAACTCGAGCAATCACTCGGTCAGGAATTTGTCGACGCCGTTAAAATTCTTGGAAATGCAAAAGGACGCGTCATTGTCTCTGGCATGGGCAAAAGTGGCCATATCGCAAATAAGATTGTCGCCACTATGGCATCAACCGGAACGCCCGCTCAATTCGTGCACCCTGCTGAAGCAAGCCATGGCGACCTTGGTATGATCACCAAAGAAGATGTTATTTTGGGTCTCTCTTGGTCCGGAGAAACGAGCGAGCTTTCCAATCTATTAGCTTATTCTGCGCGCTTCGATATCCCCCTGATCGCAATCACATCTAATCCAGACAGCCAACTCGGGCAAACGGCGCGGGTCTGCCTGACATTGCCGAAAGCCCCTGAAGCCTGCCCAAATGGTCTTGCGCCGACAACATCCACTACAATGCAACTCGCCATTGGTGATGCGCTCGCAGTTGCCCTGCTGAAGCAAAAGAATTTCTCGGCCTCAGATTTTAAAAACTTTCATCCTGGCGGCAAGCTCGGCGCCAATTTATTGCGTGTTGAAGATATCATGCATAAAGCAGACCATCTGCCTCTCATGAAGGAAGACGTCTTAATGAGTGATGCCATTGTCGAAATGACAAAAAAGGGATTTGGATGTTTAGGCATTCTTAATGCAGATGGTGCGTTATCTGGCATTATTACTGATGGCGACTTAAGACGCCATATGTCGGCAGATATTTTGAGCCAAACGACACGTGCCGTTATGACACATGGACCTCGCACCATTTCAATAGGCATGCTTACTGCTGAAGCGTTGAACATTATGAACGAAGCAAGCATTCAATGTGTTTTCGTATGTTCTGACAAAAAACCAATAGGCTTGGTGCGCATTTTAGACCTTTTGCGTATCGGCACAGCTTAATCGCCACACATATTTTAACGTGGCAAGCTAAAAGTAATTAATGGGAGTTCAAAATGATAAATGCGACCAAACCAATAATATTCATAACCCTCACCTCAGCGTTTCATGCCACGGCCGCATTTGCCGAGCCCACAGCAGCAAAAACAGATACTGATACGTCCTTGGTGAACGAAATTATTGTAACAACGTCTCGAAGCCAAACCCCATTAAAAAATAATGCCGGCAATATAGCCGTTTTACCCACACAAGACTTACCGAGCTTATACCCATCTGACCTTCTAAATCGCGCACCCGGTGTGGCTATTCATAGAGGCAATGGTCAAGAACACCTAACCTCCATTCGTTCACCGATTTTAACTGGCGGTGCGGGCGCAGGGTCCTTTTTATTCATGGAAGACGGAATTTCCTTCCGCGCCGCTGGCTTTGCAAATGTGAATGCGCTTATGGATTCGATGAGCTTTGATACACAGCGTGTAGAGGTCATTCGTGGCCCTGGAAGCGCACTATACGGTTCAAATGCTGTACATGGATTAGTAAACTTTATCACCAAAGACCCTAGCCATGATGGTCAGACCATTGAGGCAACCTATGGCAGCTATGGGCGTTATGCACTTCGTGGTGCCACCAGTCTCGCACACGATAATGGCTCAACGCGCATTGCAGCCTCAGTCAGTGGCGAAGATAACGCCTACCGAACAGATTCAGGATTTGCGCAACAAAAAATTCGTATTCAGCATGGCTGGGAAACAACACGGGCGCGTTACAAAGCAACAATTTCTGGCACGTCCCTCAACCAAGAAACTGCAGGGTATATTGAGGGCACCAATGCTTATGAGGACCGAGATCTTGCTAAGCAGAATAGTGATGCAGATGATGCGTTTCGTGATGCTTGGTCCATGCGAGCCAGTTTGCGAATTGATTATCAAACACTGAACGGCAATACACTCTCTTTAACCCCCTATTTACGAAGCAATGCCATGCGCTTTGGCCAGCATTTCTTGCCAGGCGACCCAGTTGAAGAAAACGAACACACAAGCATTGGTCTTTTATCTGCCTACGCAATGCCCGCATATTCTGGCCTTTTAACACTTGGCCTCGACACCGAACTTACCCGCGGGGAATTGACCGAGCTTCAAACCAAACCAACAATATTTGGATATGAACCTGGCCTTCATTATGATTATGAAGTTGAAGCACTTGTCATTGCGCCATTTATTCATCAGGTGGTGGAAATCAGCGAACAGACTAATATAACATTGGGGTTACGCGCCGAATTCACGCGCTATGACTATGATAACAAAACCGACGATGGCAATTTTGGAACGGGCAATAAATTTTTTCGACCAAGCGACCGTACAGATGATTACGCAGATATCTCACCTAAGCTGGGATTCACACATGCTTTA